>JBQTIF010000108.1:0-3920 GCA_052388395.1 Gemmatimonadaceae bacterium
TCGACGGCATCAGCGTCGACACGAATAGAAGCAGGATCCTGCGACTCACGGTCGTAGGACGCGATGAGCCGTGCCTGCCCAGCACCCACGGAGTGATTACACCTAGCACACGGCTTCCGCCGGGAGCGGGGTTGAGCCGCTTTCGCCTAACGGTCCTCTCTTGACAAAACTCGCCTCATAGATGCTGCGCC
Source organism: Gemmatimonadaceae bacterium (assembly GCA_052388395.1). GTDB lineage: Bacteria > Gemmatimonadota > Gemmatimonadetes > Gemmatimonadales > Gemmatimonadaceae > DASYRX01. Next base: position 192 of record JBQTIF010000108.1, read on the forward strand.
GCAGTCAATAGAGCCGCACATGGCGAAGCACATGTGCGGCATCCTAACGAGTCTGCGGCGTTTGCAACGCCTTGTTAGGCAGCACTCAGGGGCGGACTATTACGCGTACAGTAACGGTCTGAATGTCTAAGGTATCTCGCTCCACAAGCAAGGCATGCGTATCGCGAACGGCCTCGAGCCGGGCATTAGCGGGCAGGGTAACCCGCCCAAGGGGCAGCCCTTCGGAGTTGAGCACGGACCATCTGTCCCCCGCTTTCTGTATTGCCGCGCCCAATCGAACTGCTTCGAAACGCTCGATCCATAAAGTGCCGTCTGAAGCCACGATTACTCGCCCAATGCTTGGCCGCTCGTCAGGCAATATTTGGGACGCAAAGCTATTCGCTAGTCTTGCGCGCGCCCTATCCAAAGGCATCCGAGCTACGGCAAGGGCCTCGGCTTCCGAGCGGACGGCCGCGACCTCTTCAGCAGTCAGCGGCTCGTGCTGACTAGGCCATCTAATTTCTCCAGCCCAAGCGAAGTTAGCGTCGAGGTAGGACAGCGAGAATCGGTCGCCAGCGCCGAAGTAGATGCGCTGTCGTGCCACTGCTGTAAAAGCGCGGTGCGAAAAGGGCAGGCGCGTGTCTCCCGTCTCATGCGGGCCACTGTACATCGCCTCGAATTCGGGCGATGTAGCGAGAACGCGGCCAGTGGTGTCATGTAGCGTTAGATGTCCTCGAGTCGGCCATCGCCTGACGCCAGCTCCAGCAGGAATCGCACCTAACGGGGTGATCGTGTGCTGACGGAGTATGACAAGACTGTCACGCCACAGCCAGGCGTCGTCGGGCCAGGACTCGTCGGAGCTACCGCCTACCGGTATCGCGCGCACGAAGCCACGCTGGGGATGCCAGATCGTTAGGCGTCGCAACCTCCCGTCGAAAGTCGTGAGTGAGTCGCCGGGAAGTACATTAAGCGAAGTCACGAAGCGCACTTCTCCGGGGCCGTCACCTTGGCGACCAAGCGAGCGGAGATACGCCCCTGTCGAATCAAAAAGCAGGAGTCGATTCGCGGCGTTGTCACCCACGACGATCCCGCCATTGCTGAGAAAGCGAACATGGCCGACGTTAGCAAAGGCGAGCGAATCGCCGGTCTCCGTGCCGGAGAGCTTCAAGACGGGAGCGCGCGACAACGTCCATTGGGGCACGGACGAAGACGACGTCATAATGGTTGTGAGTGCAACGCCGGATGAATCGACGCTCTGCACGGATCCCTGTTGGTTTTCTGTTGGCGTGCATGCCGCGAGCCACACGAGTGTGCACAACAGGAGATAACGCCGCTCGGAGCAAACAACCGGGCAACTGTGCCTAACGTCGGCCGTAATGTTGTGGTTTGCGGTGGACACAGCGCCGCTCAGCGAGCTGGGGTCGGCTACGGGAGCTACTTCGTCCAAATCATCAGCACGCCACACGTGCTGCCACTCCAGTTGAATTGAAGGGAAGTTTGCGAAGGACCAGAATACCACTCGATTGCAGCAACCGCATGCGGCTCGAGCTCATTGACCTCGAAATCATAGATCCGAATTCCATCGATGACGACGGTCACTGGACACGGGCCGGTATCGCGTAGTGACGGAGGTCGGCGCGAGCTTGTGAGAGTGCACTTCGGGAACCGACATGAGACGGCCATCCCTGGAAGAACACGTAGCCTTTCGGACAGGCGTGTTCCCGCGGCAAGGAGCTCCCAGGACTGTATGACCGCCTCGGTGGACGGTCGAACAGCGCCTAACCATGCGCCGCCGCGATCAGCTGGCCTTCTTGAACACCGGAACGTCGCGGTGCAGCCGATCGCCAAGGCGATCCCGCTCCACATCGAGATCGTACGCCGCTTGCAGATTGAGCCAGCAGCGATCGGACGTGCCGAAGAAGCGCGCCAAGCGCAGCGCGGTATCCGCGCTGATGGCGCGCGTGCCGTGGACGATCTCATTGATACGGCGCGCGGGGACCTTGAGACTCTTCGCCAAGCGGTACTGCGTGAGTTCGAGGGGCTCCAGAAACTCGCGCAGGAGCACTTCGCCAGGATGAATGGGCGCGAGACGTTTTTGGCGTCGGGCCATCAGCGCAACCTAGTGATAGTCAACCAGCTGGACGTCGTGCGCGTGCATGCCTTCCCACCGGGAACAGATTCGCCACTGATCATTAACGCGGATGCTCCACTGGCCGCGCCGATCGCCGTGGAGCTTCTCGAGCCGATTGGCTGGCGGGATGCGGAGATCGTCGAGGGTCATGGCGGCATCAAGCATCCTGGAGTTCAGCGCTCCAGCGTCGGACTGGGTCGCGGGCGAACAGCCGAGCGGTATTCTTGTCGCTGAAGCTGCGGATCACGGTAGATAGTAACGCGTGACGTTACTATGTCACTCGGGGCCTTTCACGCCTCTGGAACGAACGCGTCGGTTCAGCGGCCGCGCGTCAGCGCCGTCAGCTGCAACCGGTTGTTAGGCGCGCTGGAGCACGAAGAAGACATAACCATAGCTCCCATCGGAACTTGCAAAGGCCGCGATCTCCTTGATGGTCTCGGCCGCAAAATCCCTGACCGATGAGTCGGGATGACCGACTAGGGCTTTCGCGCGAAGTTCAAGGATGTCGTAGTAACCTTCCACCCAAGTCTCCTTGGGAAGCGTGTAGGTCGTGAGCACCTTGAATCCCGCATCTTGGGCGACCGTCACGTTTTGCTGAATGGATTTCATGTCTGGATAGCCGGCTTTGAAGAACTCCGTCACTGCAACAGGAGCTTGCGGCTTCAGCCAACAAAGTTCGCTGACAACCACGAAGCCATGGGCGGCGATGGCGGACGCCCAAGTAGAAAGCGCGTTGGCACGTCCCTGTCCCTGTCTCGCTTCGCGCAGTCACCGTTAGATCCGGCACCAGTAGACGATCCAGACCGCTGCCGTTAGGCGGATCCACAGCGATGATGTACTTCGCGCCAACATGTGACGACAGCGAGTTCACTGTGCGCGCGAACGATGCCGCCGTCACTAGACCGGTGGACTCCCGAAGTCCACCGGAATGGCACTCTCCGTGTTTGCCGCGATCTACAGCGTCGGTCGCTTTAAGTGAATGTCGCTGTGCGCTTGGTACTGATGTGCGAGCGCCAGGATCTTGTCGTCGTTGAAGAGGGTGCCAACGACAACAGCGCAGATCGGCTGCGCCTTGAGCTCGAGCCGCGGCTGCTGATTCGCCGCACCTGCGCCGCCCCCCCCGCCGCCGCCGCCGCCTTGCTGCGGTACATCGAACTTGTAGGGGAATACGACGCAAGGATGACCGGTCTGCGCGTTCGCGCCAACATCAGCCGTTGGTGCGGCGATGAACATGTCCAAGTCTTTCATGAACTCCGCCCACTTTGTAATCAGTGCATAACGACGGCGCTGCGATTGAACGAAGTCGAACGCGCGCGGCGTGCGGCCGCGAACGAAGCGCGGATTCCAGTCGGCCGGAGCCATCGGATTGGCGGGCGGAGTCGTCGCTCCTCCGGCTGGCGCGGCGGCGGGAGCTCCAGCGCCACCACCAGCTCCCCCACCTCCTCCAGGTCCCGCGTTAGGCGCGGGTTCGGGCAGTGCGCTGAGATCAAGACCGATCTCCTTGGCTTTGCGCTGTACGTACGCGTCGAACGCTGCAGCGCCCTCAGCCCCTAATCCTCCGCCCGCGCCTGGAACTGTGGGGCGCGGTCCAATAGCCATCGGCTGCATGCCCAGCTCGC
>JBQTIF010000109.1:0-34913 GCA_052388395.1 Gemmatimonadaceae bacterium
CGCGCCACCCACTCACTCTCCGTCGACGCCTCGAGGAGAATCCGCGCGCGGGGGCGCTGGCCAAGGACCACCGTGAATCGATCCCGACTCGTCACGATGCGAGGCTCCATGATCTTCCCATCCTCGGGTCGTATGCAGCGCTGCGTCTCGCGTTTGTGTAGATCCAGTCCTCTCATCTCCATAACGGCTGGCCTCCCGGTTTTGCGCCCCGTCGCAAGACGGTGAGCGCGTCAAATTGGTTGTGGGGCACTCGATGCCACCACGTTACCGTGGAGGTCCAGCCTCGCCGCTTCATACCAATTGAGGAGGATGACCCAGTGTTTCCGTGGCCGGGAAACCTGGTCGCCCTCGTTCAACACAAGTTCGTGGATGGAATGGTGCTGGGTGATGCCTGGCTCCAAGTCGGGCGGTCAGCGTTTGTCGGTGCCGTCGACTCGGTACGAACGCGTATCCTGAGTTTCGCTCTCGACGTTGAGGCAAGGATTGGTAACCGTATTGACGAAGGTCCCAACGCAGCACGCACCGAAGCTGTAAAGCAGATCTTCAATACGCATATCTACGGCAGCGTTGCGAACCTTGCTCAGGGTAGCCACGACGTTGTTCAGCATCATGGCGTAGCTTCATCAGATCTGCCGGCATTGATAGCAGAGCTCGTGAACATTGCGGTTCCGAAAGACGAGATAACTGAGCTTGAAGAAGCCATAAAGCTCGACGGTGCACCTCCGCGGAAGGAACGCGGACCGAAAGTCACAGCGTGGTTAGGCAAAATGATCTCGAAGGCCGCATCTGGTGTGTGGAACGTTGCCACATCCACTGCAACCACAGTGTTGCCTAAGCTTTTGGGAAAGTACTATGGCCTTAGTCAGTGATTGCCGTTCTACCCCTGACCTGCTAGCACGTAGTAGCCCGAGCCGTCGCCCATTCGGGGCTCCTAGCTAAGCAACGCCAAACGTCGAGCACTTGACGAGCGCCCGATGTAGTTACATGTTGTAACTATGACGCCGCGCCCTTATCGCCCCGATCCGCGAAGATATTTCGTTTTTGGGCGTTGGCCTCTGAAAGGTGATGCCGGCGAAGGAACTGGACCTCGCCACCGCACTAATCCCCCAAACCCCTCGCAGGGAATCACGCTAATCACAGAGCGACGAGGTATGCGCTTCTGGAAGCGCGTGCGCGTTACAGATCTGCTTTCGCAGCAGGAAGCCGCGGCATTCTTGGGATGTAGTCGAATGCAGATCAACAGATGGGTTCGATCGGGCGAACTCCCTGCCCGCGACATTTTAGGCACATCGCGTATTCAGGTGCGCGCTCTGATGCAATTCGCGAAAAGGCGCGGCATCGCGCTGGTGCGCGGCCGCTATCTAATTGCTTAACTCACCGTCAAAACGGAGCGCCTAACAATGCCACGCCGAACCAGAGCCGAACTCGAAATCGAGAACGCCGACCTTCTGTCCCGTATCGAGACTATCCGCGACGAGATTGACGACCTCTTCGAAAATGATGGACCTGAGCCTGAGGAGGACGACCAGGGCGAAGACGACGAGGGCTAAAGAGCTGCCTAAAAACAGAAAGTCGCCCGCGCTGTCGGCAAACATGACGCGAGCGACTTTGGAGATGCTTTGTGATTCTGACATTCCCGCGAGTTGAAGTCAACGGCGGCCCGCCGATTTGTGCTCTCGACGGCATGGCAAACGACGCGCAGCATGACCGTATGCTGTTCGCTGACGATGTTCGCCGCGAGCTCTTGCACGGGCGATGGAGTACTACGTGGGTTCGGCGTCGTTTTGCGCCGCAATTCAAGCGCCGCTTGGGGCGCAGCCCGTACTGGTTAGAATCCGAGGCCCGCGCTTGGCTCTCGTCAGGCACGGGCGCGTCATGAAAAAAGGCTGGCGTACCTCCACGAACGGCTGCTTTCGACTGAATCGCGACTTCACGGCTGGGCGTGGGGCGCATCGCGATTTCCAGCCGTACTCGGAGTCTGCGCGAGCGAAACTACCGTGACTCGATCCTAACGAAACTCGCGAACAGCGCGCAGGTCAGCACGCTCCGCGATCTAAAGGCCGGTCGCATCTCGATTGAGCAGCTCGTCGAGGCGGACCGAAGAGGAATGCTGGACCAATCCGCGCTTGCTCAAGAAATTGCTTTGACCGCGCGCCTTTGGGACAGCGTGCGTGATGCACTGCCCAACATGGGCCACAATGTCAAAACGCAGGAGCGATACCGCACGGCATTCGCCGCATTTCGTCGCTATGCCGGGCAGCAGCTATCCGAGACCGCAACGATACGCGACCTGGCCAGCTTCGATTGGAGGCGTCTACGCAACTCCTGGCAGCGTTCGGCGGCCCACTGGAATAACACGGCGCGTGCGATCTCAGCTTTCTTAAGCATCGCGCTTGGTGACAAGGACCACCCGTTCCGGAGGAAGGTCATGCGGCCCATCCCAAGAGCTGCAGAGCGGCCGCGTGTACCCGACCTGACACCTGAGGCTTTTTGGCAGGTGCTAGAGACAATACCGGAGCCGTTGCGCTCCGCTTATCTGACGCTCGTTCTCACCGGAATGCGCGTGTCAGAGTATTTGAATTGCACGGCGTTTCACTTAAAGCAAAGCATTCGCGCCGTCGATGTACCGGGGACGAAAACAGCGTGGAGCTCTTCGGTCATTCGGGTCGACGAGGACTTCTGGCCCGCCGTGCAGCGCGCGATACCGTGCCCGTTAGGCATTTGGCATCCGGTGCCGACAAAAGGCGTGCAGTTTGACGCAAGATACAAGCGTTTGCGCCTAACGTGGAATGAAGCGTGCAAACGGTTAGGTTTGTCAGTGCGCCTCCACGATCTCCGCCACTGTACAGCGCAGTGGGTGACGGACGAGGGTCTGGCAGAGGCCAAAGTCCAGGCCGCTCTGAGGCACTCCACCCCCAACATGACCCGGCGCTACACGCTCTCCAAGGATCGGGGCGAGGTCGCAGCAACATTGGCCAAAGTGCTTCGACCCCGGCGGGCTTCGTGATCAGGACGCACAGGGCGCCGCACAGCGACCTGGGATCGGCAATGCCCGCCAATCCCGTAAGTCCTTGCAACGAAAGGAATGACCCGGGCGGGTCTCGAACCCGCGACCTACGGATTAAAAGTCCGTTGCTCTACCAGCTGAGCTACCGGGTCGGGCCAGGGCAAAGCCCACGTCAAAACTAGCTCACAGGTAAGGCGTATGATATGTCACGCGTGCAACCGGTGGACGATCGCCAGTTCGTCACAGTCCGACCCGGAACCGCCTAACGAGTCCTTGCCCTATCCCCCTATCCCCCTATCCCCTATCAACTATCAACTATCACCTATAGCCCTCGTTGCCTCCGGTTGACTTCGAGCGTTTGATAGGTAGCATTCGGAACCCCCCCGGAACCCTCCGCGCCGCGCCCAGTTTCCTACCCCATCCTCACTTGCCCCTCACCGCCCGCCTAACGCCGTCGCTCAGCGAAGACGCCGAGCACGACGACATCATATATCCGGACACCGTCCCCTTCCTCCTTGTCCACCTCGCCTGCGTCGCAGCGTTCTGGACCGGTGTCACGATGCAAGCAGTCGTCCTGTGTATCGCGCTATACGTCTTCCGCATGTTTGTGGTTACCGCTGGCTATCATCGCTACTTTTCGCACCGCTCCTTCAAGACCAGCCGCGTCTTTCAGTTCATACTTGGCTTGTTGGCGCAAAGCTCGGCGCAGCGCGGCATCCTCTGGTGGGCAGCCAAGCATCGGCACCATCATCGCCACTCGGACACTGAGCTCGACGTCCACTCGCCACGCCACAAAGGGTTCTGGTACTCGCACGTGGGGTGGATCTTCACGCCGCGCCATGACATGGCGGACTACAGCACGATTCCGGACCTCGTGAAGTACCCGGAGCTGCGCTGGCTCGATCGCAACAAGTACACACCGGCGGCTCTCCTCGCCGTCGCCTGCTTCCTGTGGATGGGTTGGGTCGGCCTGGTGGTGGGCTTCTTCTGGAGCACCGTGATGCTGTATCACGGCTCCTTCATGATCAACTCGCTGGCGCACGTCTTTGGCAAACAGCGCTACGTGACGGGCGATGACTCGCGCAACAACTGGTTCCTCGCGATCTTCACGTTAGGCGAAGGTTGGCATAACAACCACCACGCGTATCAGCGATCGACGCGCCAAGGCTTCCGCTGGTACGAGTTCGACGGGACGTTCTATGGCCTCAAGCTCCTCTCCTGGTTCCGTATCGTCTGGGATTTGGGCGAGCCGCCCCCCGAACTTGTGCGCAACGAAGCGCGTCTGGGTCAAGCCGTCATTGAGAAGGTGGCGCTGCAGCTGGCGCACAGCTTCCCGCTCGATCGCATCGCGGCGCAGGCGCGTGAAGCGTGGGCGAATCGACCCGGCTTTGCGGAGCTGCGTGAGCGCGTCGCGGCTGGCCAGGCACGCGCCGAGTTAGCGATCCAGGAGCTGCATCTTCCACACGTGCCGACGCTGGATGAGCTGCGCGAGCGCTTCCGCGCGCGCTTCGGCGGGACGACACCCTCGCGCGAAGAGATCATCGCGCGCGCGCGCGAGCTGATCGTGCAGGCCGTGGGACAGCAGCTCTTTGCGCAGACAGCAATGCAAGGAGCGTAACGCGCCCTTCCGTCTGCCGCAATGTGTGAACGGCCCGCCTGCAGCGATGTGTGAACAGCCCGCCTGCAGCAATGGGTGAACGGCGTTCAAGGTAAAGAGTGATAGGTTAAGGGTTAACCATACAAAGGCGTTAGGCAGGCCTAACGGTCGATCCTCTTAACGCTTAACTCCTAACCCTTAACTCTTAACGCTCTTTGCCGTTCGGCTAGACGCCCGGATTCCTCACACAGCGATCTATGATCGATGACTTGAGGTCTCGCGGGTTCGCGATCGTCTCGAAAAACTCGTTGAGAAAGTACTTGGAGTCCCGCACCGCGCTCTTGTCCATGTACGTCACCGAGTCGTACAGCGCCAGCACCGGCGCTTTCAGCGCAAGAAATTCGCTCGCTGCCTGCGGGACGTGCTGCACGTGCGTGCAGCCGCCGCGATAAAGGCGCGTGCGTACATCGCGAATGCCGAGCCGCGGATCGGGCGTAGCATAGTGTGCGTTCACAAGTCCCGTGAAATCAAAATCGTACAACAGGGGCGTGTACGATTTGCCCTCGATCACGATGAGACGCACGTTGTGCAACGCGTAAATCGACAAATCGGTGTGCCCGATCATGTAGGCGAACATGGCGAAGCGCACCGATTCCACAGGATCGAGGTCATCATACAACGCACCGCGCAACTGATCGGCGATCTTGCCGCCGTTGCGCCGCGCCACGTCGCCCTCATGCTCGATGAAGAAGCCGGGGAACTTGCCTAACGACTTCCCTGTCGTGTCGCGATAGTGCAGCGTCGCGAGCCGCGATCGGTGGCTGATCGGCGAGACAAGATTGTGCACGCGGTAAACCATTTCCTCGCGATAGACGATCTGCTGGTAACGCTCCTCGTTGCGGCAATGCGTCACCAGTTTGAGCCCCGATTGCCCGGCGAAGGGCGTCTTGGCTACAGCGTCAGGACCTTTTTCCCGCGGGAAGTCGACGCGTAGCGGCACAAAGGGGCAGTTGCGCGCCAGGAGACGAAAATGACCACGCGGGCGCAGCTCCACCGGGACAACCACCGTGTCCCCCCCCTCCGGCACGTATTTGAGCGTCCCGGGATACCGCTTCGTCGAGAGCGTATCACGATCGCGCGACAGCAGCCGGAAGTCCGCCGTGAGCACGATCTCCAGCGGCGCGTGACTCGCGAATAGCGGCAGCGCCGCGGCGCGCTCAGCAGCTTTGGATGCCGACGGCTGGCTCGCCGCCACAGCCGGGAGCAGTAGGAGCGTGCCTAACGAGAATGTGCCAGTCATTCGATGCTCACATCGGCCGCGTACGGTGCGGCCGCATCCCGGACGGCGCTCGTGAGAAGCTCGGCTGACACCCCTTTCCGCAGACGGATCGAATAGACCGCGCTGAGGGCGTCCGCAACCCCGTTCTTCATCCCATCGAACCGCCACCGTTTGGTATATGACTCCAGTGCCTGCTCGATCATCGGACGCGCCGCGTCAGTGTCACTCAACGCGATGACGAGCTTCTTGTCATAACGTGCCTGCGTCATCTCTTCTGTTACCGGCCGTCCAACGGTGCGGCGGCGCCGCCTAACGCGCTCGGCCAGGGCATCGAGCTGCGACGGAGCCAGCGACTGCAGCACTTCCTTGTCCACGCGCGCCACAAACTGGCTCGTGCGGTTCGCCAGCGCCATCGCGCGCTCGAGTTGACGCTTGGCGCGTTCGCCCTCCAAACCCGCCGGTTCACGCGCGAAGTCCGCCGTCCATAACACCAGCACAACGATGACGAATGTGACGGACAAGATAGATCCCACAGCCGGCGAGACACCGCTCGCGAGGCCGATGGCGGTCACCAAGAGAATGAAAACCGCGTCCTTGCTGTCCTCCAACGTATTGCGGAAGCGCACAGCCGCGACGATACCTGCGAGTGCAAAGGCGAGCGGCAGCGACTCTTTCACGAGAACGGTGATTGCCGCCACGACAGTGGGCAGTAACACTAGCGCTTGGCCAACCGACTGACTGAAGCCCTGGGCGCGACGTGTGTACGTGTAGACCCACGCCACCGGAAGCGCGAGCGCACACGCCGCCAGCGACGCAAAGAGCGCTTGCATCGGGGCAATGATGACCGGCGCTGCTGCTGTCGGCACCCCACCTAACGCGTCAGCGATGGGGAGGTTGAGCATCCCAGGCATCCACAACTGCCCAAGACGCGCACGGAAGCCCGCTGTGGCGAGAAACCATACGATCGCGCCAAAGGCCGCCAGCCCGCCGTAATACGCCAGGAGGCGAACGACAATGCTTTTGAGGAAGCGATTCACGCGACGCTTAGAGGGAAACGCATCGCGTAGACTATCGGCGTAAGAGCCTTTTCGGGCAAGGAATAAGCGTCAATTGCCGAGGCCCCAAATAGAACAGCCCGGGCGTGGAAGCCCGGGCCGAGCACACAGAGGGGAGGAGGATCCCTCTGCGCGTTTAAGTCTTCTACTGCAAGGACGTCGTGATGGCGCCACCCGCTGCCGTCTCAATCACGAAAACCACGCGGCGGTTGGCCTGTGCACCCGGATCGTCGCGCTCAGCATTCGGATTCACCTGACGCGTCTCACCATAGCCAATCGTCTTGATCGTTACGCTGCCGAGACCAGCCTGCGACAGATACGCAGCAACCGCGTCAGCGCGGCGCTTGGACAGGTCGACGTTGTACGATGTGGAGCCGGCCGGATCGGCGAAGCCCTCGATCGTAAGCAGCGTGCCACCATAGTACTTGTTCACGACCTGCGCGAACCGATCGAGCTGCGCCCGGTCCTCGTCACGCACGGTCACGTCATCAAATGCGAAGGTGACCGGGAAGGCGAACTTCATGCCGTTCTCCATGGCCGTAATCTTCGCGCCAAACTCCTCGCGCAGTGCTGTGAGGTCGCGACGCAGCGAGGCTACGTCCGTCTTCACGCTGGCGACTTCGGAGCGTACCGACGAGATGTCACTCGTTAGGGAGCTGTCTGCCGCCATACGCGCGCTGCGCTCCGTGGTGACGCCTGTCTCCACCTGATTACGCACATAGCCCTTGGTCGCGCAGGCTCCGAGGATAAACGTAGATAGCACCGCTCCTACGATGAGCTTCGCGTTCTGTCTCATAAACTGGCCTCTCCGGATTTATGGTAGAGCACACTGGTGACAATTGCGTCGCGCCGGGGAACGGACACGCGCGCACCGGTGGCTTGGTAATGGAATATTATTCCGGCCGGCAAAATCGCTTGTGACTTCAATCACACCCCCGCCCCCTTAATTGTTTTCTAATGTACCTGGGCGGCCGAAGGGGTTTCCGAGGCGGGGTAGGAGGCGACCACATCTGCCACCAGAGGGTGCTCCAGACGCCCTACCTCCGAGGGCTCATCGAAGCCAAGCAGGAGCTGCCTAACGCGAATGAACGAGCCGCGATGATGCGGCGTCGGCGCCGTCGCTTCGAGCGCCGCCACGTGCTCTTGCGTCGCGTACCCTGCGTTGTGATCCCAGCCGAAGGCGGGGTAGCGCCGCCCGAGGCGTGCCATGAGCCTGTCGCGCGTCACCTTGGCCACGATAGACGCGCACGCCACCGAGTAGCAGCGCGCATCTCCGCCAACGACGGCCGTGTGCTGATACGTGAAATGCGCGATGCGATTCCCGTCTATCACGACGTGCTGCGGCGTGACTACTAACCTGTCCAACGCACGACGTATCGCCAACACGCTCGCGCGATAGATGTTGTACCGGTCGATCTCGCGTACCGACGCGGCGCCTAACGAGACAGCGATGGCGCGGCCGAGGATACGCATGGCGAGCCGTTCCCGGACGGATGCCGGCAGCACTTTGGAGTCATCCACGCCGCGGATCGCGGGGACGTTCGGAGGCATGATCACGGCACACGCGACAACGGGACCCGCTAGCGGGCCCCGTCCAACTTCATCGACACCGGCGAGCAGATCACCGTAGCGCTGTCGCAGAGTTTTTTCGATCGCTGTCCAGCGCCGCGGCGAAGCGACGCGTCGTTTGGGTATAACGACTTCGCGATCGCTCTCCGCCGCAGCCATCGGCGCTGTCTACGCGCTCGCTTCTAGGTCTCGCTGCCCTCGACGACCGCTTCGGTCGCCGGCACCGTCACGCGCACCTTCTTTTCACGAATGCGTGTTGCCTTGCCTACTAGGTGGCGCAAGTAGTACAGCTTGGCGCGCCTCACGCGGCCGCGGCGAACGACCGCGATATCGGCGAGCATCGGACTGTGCACAGGGAAAATGCGCTCCACTCCCACGCCGTTAGAGATCTTACGGACCACGAACGTCTCGCTCACCCCGCTACCGCGGCGCGCAATGCAGATCCCCTCGAATGCCTGCAGGCGCTCTTTGTCGCCTTCTTTCACTCGCACGTTCACGCGGAGGGTATCGCCAGGCCGAAAGGCTGGGATGTCCGTCCGCATCCACTCTTGCTGCGTCTCTATGAACGGATGCATGTAGCCGCCAGACCCGGGTTTGGAAGGGATAAAACGACGTTGTAGCGAAGCCCGAATTGTAAGCGGGCCCGTGCCTTGAAGCTAGCGGGCTAGTTGCGCAGATCGCCGCAGGCAGCGGCGGCGCCATTTTGGTCTGCGACCCGCAGCTGTAACGCGCTGCGCCGCTCGCGTAAGGCAACCGCGATGTCCGTGGTCGAAATCCCACGGGGAAGTGCAACAATTCCGCGCATTCTGAGGCGCTCTTTATGGGACGTCTCGCCGGTCCACAGCGGGACTATTGTCTCACCGGGCCCGTTTTGAATGCCCATGCCGGAGAGCGCAATTACAGCTTCGGACAACGGCAGGCGATCCGGGTTTTCGATCCGGAGCTCATACTCCAACTCACTCGTGGCACCGATTTCTTTAGCGTCGCTCACCTTCATTCGCGCGTAGCCAGTAACGCCTTGCCGTCTGGCCTTACATTCCCGAACACTCAGCTCCGTGTCGAGCAGTAGCTCGGCTGCTGCCGCTGACGGACGCGCGCTCGGTAGCGCCGCAAGGGAGCGCGAGCCGTGAGAGGCTACCGTGCGTGTACACGCCGTCCCCGCCGCCAGTGTGGCGGCGAGAAGCGTCATTCGTGCGATAGCGCGACGGCTCATATACATGCAGAAAGACCCCGGAACAGCTGAGTTCGTGACTTAATACGGCCTCGTACGCTACTTCGCTATCGCCACTTGCGTGCCGCGGCGATATTCGGCGGAGCTCGGTTTTGTGCGCTAGCTCACTGCACTTCAGGACAATCGGAGTCAGGCGGCGACAGACTCGCCTCTCGATCGCTCGTTAGGCGCCGTGCCTGCTGTGCGCGCCACCGCGCAATGGCCGCATGGTCGCCGGACAAAAGCACGTCCGGTACTGGATAGTCACGAAAGACTGGCGGCCGCGTGTAGCTCGGCGCCGATATTCCACTTCCGGGCGCGAAGAACGAATCGCTTGCGGCACTTTCCGCGTCAGAGATCGCACCTGGCAGGAGCCGTGCGACCGCATCGATGATGACAAGAGCGGCGGCTTCTCCTCCACTCACCACGTAGTCACCGATGGAGATCTCCTCGGTGGCAAGGTGATCAGCGACGCGCTGATCGACGTCTTTGTAGTGCCCGCACAGGAGCGTCAGCTCGTCGTTTTGCGCATAGCGCAACGCGTCACGTTGCGTAAACAGACGGCCGCGTGGAGAAAGCAAGACCACCGGAGGCTTCGCGCCTAACGATTCGATCGCTGCGAAGAAAGGCTCCGGCTTCATCACCATTCCGGCCCCACCGCCATAGGGATAGTCGTCGACGGTGCGGTGGCGGTCGTGCGTGAAGTCCCGCAAGTCGACGATACGATACGTGCACGCCCCGGCCGCTTGTGCGCGCGCCGGGATGCTGAGACCGAGTGGTCCAGTGAAGAATTCGGGGAAGATCGTAACAACGTTGATCCGGAGCATACGACTGTCAGTCGAACAGCCCAGCGGGTGGATCGACCACCAATACGCGGCGCTCGCGATCCACGCGCGACACGAATTCGGCGCGTAGCGGGAAGAGCACCTTATCCTCGGCGCGCGTGACCTCGAGAACCGGGCCTTGCGGCAGGTCGTAGAAGTCAGAGACCGTGCCGACGACACTGCCGTCGGTGAGCTCCATGCGCAGACCGACGAGATCGGCCGCGAATGGCGTGTCGCCACCTAGCGCGGTGATTTCGTCGTGCGCCGCCCAGAGGTAGCGGCCGCGCCACTGCTCAGCAGCGGTCCTGTCAGGAACGCCAGCGAGCGCGAGGAGCCAGCCATCTTTGGTCGTGCGCGCGCCAAGGAGTTCTACAGCTGCGGCGTCGTGCTCGCTGCTGAACAGCTCGCGCCCGAGCGCAAAGACTGCGTCTGGTCGCGCGGTCAGCGCCCGGACGAGCATTTCACCACGAAGGCCGTGCGCGCGCCTAACGTGCGCAACGCGCACGCGCGGCTGCGCGTCGCCCTCGTTAGCGGGATTCGCCGGACGGCTCCACGGCAATAGCCGCCTCGCGCCGTTTATTGGCGACGCGGGCTTCGTGCCGAGTCTTGAGCACGCCGGCGCGGCGCAGCAATGAGCGCACCGTGTCGGTGGGAAGCGCGCCGACGTCGAGCCAGTGATTGGCGCGATCCTGCTTGATGTTCACCGCGCCATCTTTCGCGCGCGGCTGGTATTGCCCGATGACTTCAATGAAGCGGCCGTCGCGCGGGCTGCGGCTGTCGGCGACGACAATGCGATAGAACGGGATCTTCTTGCGCCCTTCGCGGCGCAGACGGATACGAACGGCCATCGGTCAATCCTTCTCGTTAGGTTTCTTGAAACTGTTCGGGCTCATCGCGCGACCGGTAATTCCGGAGCGCACCCGATGTTAGGTCTGAGGTCTGAGGAAACAAACCGACGATTGCTCTGACCTCAGACCTCAGACCTGTGGCTCTATCTTAACATCCCCGGCGGCAATCTCATGCCCCCGCCCGCCGCTTTTTTCATCATCTTCTGCATATCGCGGAACTGCTCCAGCAGGCGGTTCACTTCGCTGATGGGGCGGCCGGAGCCCTTGGCGACCCGGGCGCGGCGCGAACCGTTCAGAATCCCGGGGTTCTTCCGCTCCGCAGGGGTCATCGACAACACGATCGCTTCGACGTGCTTGAGCCGCCTCGGATCCATGTTCGCCTGACGCAGCATTTTGGGGTTGACCCCCGGTAGCAGCTTCAGAATCCCCTCGAGCGGTCCGAGGCGCTGCATCTGCTTCATCGCCACGAGGAAGTCCGATAAGTCGATCCCTTCCTTCTTGACCTTCTTCTCGAGCTTCTTGGCTTCGTCGACGTCGAACGCTTCCTGCGCCTTCTCGACGAGCGTCACGATGTCGCCCATCTGCAGGATTCGCCCTGCCATACGCTCGGGGTGGAACTCTTCGAGCGCGTCCGGCTTCTCGCCGACACCGATGTATTTGATCGGTTTCTTCGTGACGCCGTAGATCGACAACGCCGCGCCCCCGCGTGCGTCACCGTCCATCTTCGTGAGGATGACGCCGGTCACGCCTAACGCCGAATCGAAGCCTTGCGCGATACGCACAGCGTCCTGCCCCGTCATCCCGTCGGCCACCAGCATGATTTCATCGGGATGCACGGCTGCTTTCACGCGCTCGAGCTCGGCCATCATGTCGGCGTCGATCTGCAGGCGGCCGGCGGTATCCAGGATCGCTATACGGTCGCGGTTGCGACGCGCCTCTTCTACACCAGCCTTGGCAATCCGGACGACGTCCTGGGTGCTGCGGTCGGCATACACCGGCACGCTGAGCTGAGCGCCTAACGTCTCCAACTGGTCTATAGCAGCTGGCCGGTAGACGTCCGCCGCAACCAACCGCGTCGGCCGTCCCTCCGCGGTTAGGCGGCGCGCAAGCTTGGCCGCCGTCGTCGTCTTCCCGGACCCCTGCAGTCCGACCATCATCACCACAGTCGGCGGCACCGAGCTGAGTCGCAGCCCTTCGCGGCGCTCGCCGAGCATGTTGGTCAGCTCGTCATGCACAATCTTCACGAGCTGCTGCGCCGGCTGCACCGATTTGAGCGCCATCGCGCCGATCGCCTTCACTTCCACGCGCTCGAGGAACTCGCGCGTGAGCTGGAAGCTCACGTCTGCTTCAAGCAGCACGCGGCGCACTTCGCGCAGGCCGTCTTTGATGTCGCTCTCCGAGAGGACACCCTTGCCGCGCAGGCGCGCAAACGTGGCGCCTAGTTTCTCGGACAGCTCGTCAAACATTGAGGGGCGAAACGTAAGGGCCCCTGGACCCTCATGGTAGCGAGCTTCGTGGGTAAAAAATTCAGCTATTTGCGCGCCCAATTACGAAGTGGTAATCTATTGCCACACTTCGCACGCACGTCATGACTACACGGACTGCAGTCGACGGTGCAGCCTCGCGCCAAAGCCTCGATCAGCTCGGTCGGCGCGAGCGGCAGATCATGAACGTCGTTTACCGACTCGGCCGCGCTACGGTCGGCGATGTCCTCGCACAGCTCGATGATCCACCGAGTTACTCCGCTGTGCGCACCATGCTGCGCTACCTCGAAGGAAAAGGGTATCTGCGCCACGAGGCCGAGGGGCGCAGTTTCGTGTACATCCCTGTGCTGCGGGCCTCGACGGCGCAGCGGTTCGCGTTGCGCGAACTGGTGCGCACGTTCTTCGGCGGCTCGCGCGCGCGCGCAGTTGCCGCACTGCTCGAAGTCCCCGATACCGAGTTGAGTGACGAGGATCTTCGCCGCCTACGCGACACCATCGCGCAGGCCGACGCGAGGACTGGATGATGTTGGCGTTCACGTTAGGTAGCCTCGCCCAAGCGACACTCACCTCTGCCTCCGCATTTGGCGGATCACTGGCGCTGGGCCTAACGCGGTTCCACTCGGCAATATTCGGGGTCAGCCTTGGATTTCGCGACCTTCACACTGGTTGCCGCTGCACTGTTGGCTTTGGCCGGGCTGGCTTGCTGGATTCCCGCGCGACGTGCCACGCTCGTCGACCCCGTTAGGGCCCGGCGGGGCGGATTAGCGGTCGCAAGCACGTCGGGGAATAGCCGGAGCTGTGTCGATGCCGCGCGCGCGCGGGCGACGCGCTATGTTACTGGCCGACCTGACCCTTAGTCGTATCTGAGTCACCCGCATTCGCCGCGTGCGATGGCCAGACTGCAGCGAAAAGACGAGATCCTGACTTCCGAGTTGCCGCCACGGCTTCCGCTGATGGCGCTGCGCTCGACAATTGTTTATCCACTCGGCACCATCGCTGTGCAGATGGGGGCGCCAGAGAATTTGGCGCTACTCCGCGACCACGACGATCACGGCCTGATCGTCGCGCTCGTAGTGGCGAGCGGCGATTTGGATGAGCCGATCGACAACAACAAGTTCGTCGGCCGGGTTGGCGTCGCGGCGCGCGTGCATGAGCGCATCAACCTGCCGGGTGACACGGTCCAGATCACGCTGCAAGGCCTGCGGCGCATAACGATTGAAGGGATTGCCCAATCAGAGCCGTACGGCGTTGCTGTCGTGCGGGCGGCACGAGAAACCCCACCTGATCCGGCGGAAATCGACGATCTCATTACCCGGATCGTTCAGGCGGCCGAAACGCTCTCCGACCTCGTCGAGCGTATCCCTGACGAAGTGCCCCAGATCCTCAAGATGAACGTGTCGGATCCAGGGCGTTTCGCGGATCTGGCTGCCACGAACATGAACTTCCGCATCTCGGACAAGGACGAGGTGCTCCAGCGGCTCGACGTTGGCCAGCGACTGCGTTTCATCCTTTCGCGACTCGAGCGCGAGGTGCAGCGAGCTCGCGTTATGGAGGACGTGAAACGGCAGACGGAAGTAAAGATCGAGCAGCACCAGCGCGAGTTCTATCTGCGGCAGCAGCTGCGCGCAATTCAGGCCGAGTTAGGCGAGACGGATCCTGGTGAAAAGGAAACGATCGAGACGCTCAAGAAGATCGACGAAGCGAAGCTGCCCGAGCGGGTCGCCCAGGAAGCGCGTCGCGAGACCGAGCGCTTGAAGATGCTCTCGCCGGCGTCGAGCGAATATCAGGTGATTCGTACTTATCTCGATTGGATCCTTTCACTTCCCTGGCACAAACGCTCAGGTGATGAACAGATCGAGCTCAAGAAGGTCGAGGAGCTGCTGGATCAGCGACACTATGGACTCATGGAGGCGAAGGAGCGCATCATCGAGTTCCTGGCGGTGCGCAAGCTACGAGGGGGCGATCCGCACGGTCCCATTCTCTGCTTCGTCGGACCGCCGGGGACAGGGAAGACCTCGTTAGGCGAAGCGATCGCGAAGTCGATCGGCCGCGCGTTTTATCGTATCGCCGTCGGCGGTGTGCGCGACGAAGCCGAGATCCGCGGTCATCGTCGTACGTATGTCGGCGCCATGCCGGGTCTGCTCATTCAGGCGTTGCGCCGCGTGGGCGTGCGCGATCCGGTGTTGATGATCGACGAGATCGATAAGATGTCCGGCGGCGGGTCGACGGGTGACCCGACAGCTGCGATGCTCGAAGTGTTGGACCCTTCGCAGAATCACGATTTCGTCGACCACTATCTCAATCTGCCTTTCGATATGTCGTCGACGCTGTTCATCTGCACGGCCAACAACCTCTTCGATATTCCGCCGCCGCTGCGCGATCGTTTGGAAGTGATCCGCATCGCCGGCTACACGGTGGAGGAGAAAGTCGAGATCGCGTGGCGTTATCTGTTGCCGCGGCTCCTCGAAGAACACGGTATCACGGATAAGGACCTGCAGTTCACGGACGAGGTGCTGGGCTTTGTGTCGTCGCGCTATTCGCGTGAGGCTGGCTTGCGCAACTTCGAGCGCAACCTGGCGACGATCATGCGCAAGCGCGCGCGCAAGAAGGCGGAGGGAGAAGAAGGGGCGTGGATAATCGACACCGCGAAAGTCGAGGAGATCCTCGGCGGGCCGCGTTATGCGCTCGAGGAAGCGGAGAAAGAGCCGGAGATCGGCACGGTGACGGGGCTCGCATGGACGGCGACGGGCGGCGATCTCATGACGATCGAAGCGCTGCGTATGCCGGGCACGGGCAAGCTCACGGTGACAGGGCAGCTCGGCGACGTTATGCGCGAGTCGATCGACGCGGCATATTCATATGTGCGCTCGCGTGCCGAGGTGTTAAACATCTCCGAGAGCGCGTTCAGTAGCACCGACTTACACATTCACTTTCCGGCCGGGTCTATCCCGAAAGACGGGCCGAGCGCGGGGATCGCGGTGACGTTGGCGATTGCGAGTGTGCTGAGCCGGCGTCCCGTTAGGCGCGACGTGGCGATGACCGGCGAGGTGACGCTGCGCGGACGCGTGCTCGAGATCGGCGGTGTGAAAGAGAAAGTGCTCGCCGCGTACCGCGCGGGGCTGCGCGAGGTGATCCTCCCAGTGTCGAATCAGAAGGATCTCCGCGAAGTGCCTGACGAGGTGCGCGCGAACATGGCGTTCACGTTCGTGAGCACACTCGATGAAGTGCTGCGCCACGCGTTACTTGCTCCAGCATCGACGGACGGCGCGATACCAGCCAAAGCCGCGAGTGAAGTGCCGCTCGCGTCGACTCCGATCGTCGACACACCTCGCATCGTCGCCCAGAGCGTTTAGGACTGTCGAGAGCACTTGGCTACGTCCCTGGCGACCGAGGGAACCGCATTTTGTGGCGTTAGTCGCCAAGGACATTTATCTTGGCGCTGCGATGCTGCGCGCATTGTTTGCTCTGACCCTTGCTGGCGGCGTGGCCGTACGCGCCCTGCCATGCCAGGCACCAACGCAACGCTTGCGAGTCGAAGAAGGCGCGATCATCGCCGCTGAGGCGACGCGGAATCCTGAGTCCCTCGAGCGCGTTCGTTCGCTCGTCGGCAGGGGCGACTACGAGTCCGCGCGCAGGCTGGCGCTGGACGCTCGCGGATTCCGGATCGTCATCTCACTCGACGATCGCGCCCTTTGGGTGCTACGAGACAACGACACGATCCGGACAACGAGCGTGGGCGTCGCGTCGGGCCTCACACTCGACTACGCCGGACGCAAGTGGACGTTCCGAACGCCGCGCGGTAAACACACGGTCATCGGCAGTCGCGTCGCGCCGTATTGGACCCCGCCCGACTGGGCGTACGCGGAAACAGCCAACCAGTACAAGCTGAAGCTCGCGTGGCTTACGCCCGGTAAACCGGTGACGTTGCGCGATGGGCGTCGCCTAACGGTGCAAGACGATGCCGTCGGCATCATCTATCTGGATGGCGTATTCCGAGCGCTCCCGCTGGATGAACACATCGTCTTCGAATCGACGCTGTACATCCCGCCGCATGGGACCGCCCACCGGCGGGTCAAAGGTCAGCTGGGCCCGTACGCGCTGGATTTGGGCAACGGCTATCTGTTACACGGTGGTCCCGCGAGCGACGGCAGTGGACTCGCTCCGACGCACGGTTGCATCCGCCTCACGGATGCTGACCTCGAGTGGATGTACAGCAACGTCCAGAAGGGGACGCCGGTTTACATCTACTAGGCTCAGGTTCGCCTGCGCAACACTAAGAACCCGCTAGCTGATGATGCGATGCATCAACTGCGAGTGGTCAAAGATCAAAACAGGGAGCTCTGAGTCAGGAGCTTCCAGCGCCGAGTCACGAGGACGAGAAGCTCGCCTGCGCAACGCTGCGAACCGGCGTGCGAGGATTTGATGATATGAAAACGCTGAGAGCGGACATCGTGGTGAGGTGCAGAATTATCGCAATCTCATTGTTTGGCAAAAGGCGCATACACTCGCGGTGCGCGTATATAGAGTATCGCGAAGGCTCGCTCGCTTAGATCGTTCGGGACTCGCTTCACAACTTCAACGCGCGGCGCAGTCGATTCGGGCTAACATCGCAGAAGGCTCCAGTCGCTCGAGTGACCGGGACTTCGCCAAGTTCCTACAGATCGCGATCGGCTCAGCCTCAGAGGTCGAGGATCACCTGCAGTTCGCACGCGACGTCGAACTGCTAGACCCTAACGACGCCGAGCCAGTACTTGACCAGGTCGTGGAGGTGCGCCGGATGTTGTACGGCCTGCTCAAAAGAATACAGGATGATTACGGTGACGTCCGTTGACGCAGGCGAGCTTCTTGTCCTCGCGACTCGGCGCTGGAAGCTCCTAACTCAAAGCTCTCTGTTTTGATCTTTGGCCGCTTGCGGCTGCGGTATCGTATCAAAAGAGCGCTAGCGGGTTCTTCGTGTCTGACCTTCCGATCCGCCTATCGAGTAAGCGCGTACAGAATTAGACCAACTAAGCCGCCCACCAGTGTCCCATTGATCCTGATAAACTGAAGATCGCGGCCGATCGCGAGCTCGATGCGTCGCGAAGTAGCTGTCGGATCCCAGCCGCGCACAGTATACGCGATGAGCTCGCCCACCTCCGACTGATAGCGCTCCACCAGCGCGAGCACGCCGTTGCGGAGCCAGCCATCCACGCGCTCGAGCAAGGCGGGATCGTCCAGGATCGCCTGACCCAGCCGCGCCAGTCCATTCGCGATCGTATCTACGTCCTTTTCTTCAGCGCTTTCCGCGCGCCGCACCAGCGCCTGCTTCGTATCTTGCCAGATCGACGCAGAAAAATGCCTAACGGCATCGGCGCTTAGCAACTCCTCCTTCAGCTGTTCAGCGCGCGCCATCACGTCAGGCGAATTGTGCAGATCGTCGATGAAACGCTTTAACGCCGCGTCAAAACGAACGCGCAGCGGGTGGTCGCTCTGATCGCGCACTTCCGTCAGCGTGCGCTCGATACCGCTCACGACCTTCTGGAAGATCTTGTCGTCCACAGCACCAGGTACCCACCACGGCGTCTCCGCCTCGATACGCTTGCGGATCACATCTTCGTTCTCACTGACGGCGCGCGCCGCGAGACGGATCGCGTCGTCGAGCAATTCCTGGTGACGGTCTCCAGCCGTGATTACCGAGAGCGCTTTCCCCACGATCGGGGCTACTTTCGTCGCGCGGATGCGATCAGCCAGCGTGCGATCGATCATCGTCTGTACATCGTCGTCGCGCAGCGATTCCGCCGCTGTCACTAACGCGCGTGCCGCATGACTCGCCACCAGCCGACTATTCGCTGGATTGCTGAGCCAGCGTGCGAGTCGCTCACCGAGCTTTGCCTCGATGAGACGGACTTCCACGACCTGACGATTCAAGAAGTTGCGTTGCACGAACCCGCCGAGCACTTGACCGACACGGTCCTTGCGCGCCGGAATGATCGCGGTGTGCGGGATCGGAATGCCTAACGGATGCTTGAACAGCGCCGTCACGGCGAACCAGTCGGCTAACCCCCCGACAAGTGCGGCCTCGGAAAACGCCTGCACCCAACCAAGCCACGGGTAGCGTGCCCTGAAGTAGAGGGATGCGACGAAGACAATCGCAGCCGCTACTAGCAGGCCGGCGGCGCGGGCCTTCATCCCACTCAGTTGCCGCGCTCGCGCGTTCTCGTCGAACGCCGTGAGCGGTTGCAGCGCTGCGCCAGCCGCGAGCGCTGCCTTGGTGGGAGTTACTTCCCGCGCGCGCGTAGCGGCCGCGCCCGCGGGTGGAGGCGCCGGGTCCTCGGCCACGGTCCCCATCATTCTTCGAGTTGAACGCGCGAGACGTCGATGAGATTGATCGACGTACCTCGCGGGGCGTCGACGTAGATCACCGCGGGACGACCCGCGACTTCAACAGCAATCAATCCGATCACGCGATTCCCTACGCCATAAGTGCGGGTCATGTCGTCAGCCCTTACAGGCTCGACGTTCGCGAAACGCTTGAGCACCGATGTGTCTAGCAAGTCGCGAAACTCTGCGGCATCTACGGATGAGTCCCAGATTGAGATCCACGCAAGCGCCTCGCCGCGGCCTACTTCGATGAACTGGTACCGGTCGCCATCCCACCCGGCAGCGCCACGGATTGCGGCGGACTGGTCTTTCAGATGTTGATATAGCAAGAGGCGCGTCTCGAACTCACCGAGAGTGTTCTCGTACAGCACCTTACCGACTCGAGGTGGCGGCAAGGTTATAGCAGTTGGGTCATCGCGCGACTCGAAGAATTTCTCTGGATGAACGATCTGCTCCGTGGATGCTGGAACGTCGGTCAGTAGATTCGCGTTAGGCCGCTTCTCCTTCGCGCGCCGGATGAATTCCGCGCCGCTCAAGTACGGAAAAAGCAGCGTTTCCTGAATGACGAATGGCGCGTTGGCGAAGAGCGGCATGGACTCGTTGTTCTGTCGGATCAGCTCGCGAACGCGTTCCCATGTGCCTGGAAGCGCCGTCGTTAGGGCGCGCTCGCCGATTGTTGCTGACATCTGTTCGAAAACGGCCTGCCCCTCAAGGAGCGTCTGCGCCGCAACTTGCCTGTCGTTCTGCCGCCGGAGTTTTTGCAGCGAATCGAGGTTGAAGTACTGATCCTGCAGCGCATGTACAAGCTCATGACCGACCGTCATGTCGATGAGCGCTGGATCTGCACCCTCGACGACATACAACACCTTCGTGGCCGGATCGTAGTAGCCCGCGATCTGTTCGGTCAGCAGCCCAATCATGAACGTGCGCAGGTTCAGCGTATCTGGGATGAGGCCGAAGCGCTTGTACGCGCGTTCCTGACCAGCAAGTTCTTCGGCCGGAAGCTCAGTCGCGAGCTTCTCTTCCAGAAAACGGCGCACCTCGTCGCGTGTCCGCGTCTCGATCTTGGGCGGCGATTTGAATTTCAGACCCGTCGCCTGCTCGATCTTCGGAATCGTGCGCGCCGCCTGGCGCGCGAATGGGCCATCCCCAGCCGCAGCGGTCTCCCCACCGCACGCTGCGAGCGCGGAAACCGCGACTAGTTGGAGTTGGCGGGCGAGGTGGGCTCGGGAGCGGTGGAAGGCGCGTCTGTAGTCCATGACACAAATGTACCCGCTGAAAGCGCCACCACACGAGCAACGTCAACACCTCGCACGACGATGCCCTCGGCAACTAAGCGGACGCGTAGCAGGGGCTCCACAGTCTCCAACGACTCTGCGTTAGGCGGCGCGGCGTCGGCCGCCGTAGCTTGAGCCGGGGCCGGTGCCGGACGGGACGGCGCCTGGTCCGGCAGTACCTCGCCACCGACGAACATGGCTTCGAGTTCGGCTCCAAAGCGCTGCAACGCCGAAATACCGTCTCGGGCGAAGTTCTCCAGCGCGTCGTCGCGTGCGCCTGCACTGTCATCCAGCAGTGGTCCTTTTGGACGCGCCGACAGAAGCCGGCGCCGGAGCGTTATCAGCCGCTCGGACTCCGTGGTGTAGTGTGCGACGGCATGCGCGTGCGCGCACGCTTCGTCGAGCGCATCGATCGCGCGATCCGGGCGATGCCGGTCGAGTTGGTGTCGATCCGTCAGCTCCACAGCGGCGCGGATCGCCTCGTCGCTAATAATGACGTTGTGGTGCCGCTCGAGCCGTTCTCTGCGCGAGTACAGCACATCGAGCGTTTCTTCCGCTGTCAGCTCGCGCACAACGATGCGCTGGAAGCGTCGCTCGAGTGCGGGGTCGCCGCGGATCCAGCGCTCGTATTCGTCCTCCGTCGTCGCGCCGATCACGCGAAAGTCACCGCGAACGAGCGAGGGTTTGAGCATGTTGGCGGCGTCCATCGCGGCGCCTAACGCCGTCCCCTGCCCAATCAAATTGTGCAGCTCGTCGATGAAGAGAATGACCGTGGGGTCGGCTCGCGTCTCGGCCACCAAACCGCGGATACGGTCCTCGTATTGCCCGCGAAATTGCGTCCCGGCGAGCAGCGCGACGTGGTCCACGGCGAGGATGCGCGTCCCGCGCAAGCCTAACGGCACTTCGCCCACCACGAGGCGCTGAGCCAGCCCCTCGACGATCGCGGTCTTCCCTACACCGGCCGGACCTACGAGCGCCGGGTTGTTCTTCCCCTGTCGCAGCAGAATATCGATGACGCGCGCGATCTCTTCGGCGCGGCTGCGGATGGGCTCGAGCCGACCCTCACGAGCGTCGGCTGTGAGGTCGCGGGTGAAGCGTTCCAGGACGCTCACGGGCCGATACCTGCGCGACCCGCGTACCAAGAGACCAGGCGATCGCCGGCGAGCAGAACCACCACGGCGGCCGGAGCGAGAAAGACGCCGAATGGCACGTTAGGCATCTCGCTGCGCTCGTCAGCACTATCCCCCGTCGTCTCCACACTCTCTGTGACAACGCCACCGCGCCGCAGACGCATGATTGGAAGCACGATGAGGAGGAAAGCGACAGCGCCTAACGCTGCGCCGACAAAAATCACCAGCAACGCGCGCGTCGGCCCCACCGCCGCACCGACGACCGCCATAAGCGTGACGTCGCCAAAGCCCATCGCCTCGCGCTTGAGCATCGCCTCGCCGAGCCAACCGACGATCGCGATCGCGCCGGCGCCTGTGCACGCGCCGATCAACGCCGCCCACGGATCTACGAATGGAGAGACGTCGGACATGACGAACGCAATGAGCGACGTGCCGAGCACGAAGATGAATCCAAAGATTGTGAAACCATCAGGGATCAAGTAGTGGTTGAGATCGGTCACGGCGATACCAAACATGGTTGTCGCGAAGACGGCGACACGCAGCGCCGTGAACGTGGGGCCGTACGCGAGGACCGCCGCGAGCCAGCCTAACGCCACCAGCAGCTCCACGGCCGGATACTGCAGTGAGATTGATACACCACAGGCGCGGCAGCGTGCGCGCAAGATCAACCAGCTCAGGATTGGAACGTTATCGTACCACGCTATCGCCGAACCGCAGCCAGGACAGCGCGAGCGCGGACGAACGACGGATTGATCCGCCGGCCAACGCGCGATGCAAACGTTCAGAAATGAGCCGATCGAGGCTCCGACGACGAACGCCATTGCGCCGAAGAGGGCGTTCATGCGCGGTCGGTTAGGGCGTACAACAAGATCCCCGTTGCGACGGCGACGTTGAGAGAATCGACGGCCGCTGCGATCGGAATTCGCACCATCCGCTGCGTTGCCGCGCGCACGGCTGGCGTCAGGCCGCTTCCCTCATTTCCCATGGCGAGAGCGAGCTTGGCCGGCGCACTCAAAGGGATCGCCCCTCCGTCGCGGGAGTCTCCGTCGCCGCCGGAGGCTGCGGAACCTTCCGAGCCCCAGAGCTCGCATCGCTCCGCGGCTAGGAACGTGCGTAGTTCGTCCCATGTAGTATGAAAGGAGAGGTGATGAAAGTGAGCGCCCATCGCGCTTCGGACGACCTTCGCGTTCCACACGTCAACCGTGCCCGGCAGGGCAATCGTGGCATCGGCCCTCAGGGCCGCGGCCGTGCGGATGATTGCGCCTGTGTTCCCAGGGTCCTGGACCGCGTCGAGCACAACAAGGCGCAGACGTGGCCGACCGGCGACGTCGGCGAGGCTCCTCGCTGGCACGCTCACGACGGACAGCACCCCTTGGGGCGATTCGGTTTCGGCGGCGCTGCCGAACTCGCGCTCCGTCACTTCGCTTGCGATCACGCCTCGCTCCTTGAGCGCGGCGCGCAGCGCTTGGCCACGCGCCGTGCCGTCGAGTTGCGGCGCGGTGAGAACACCGACGACTTCGAGGCGCGACTTGAAGAGCTCCTCGTTGGCGCGGATCCCTTCCACAACGAAAAAGCGCTGTCGCTCACGTGCGCGACGTCGTCGTAGATCGCGAGCGAGCGTTAGGAGGCGCATAGAACATGACCAGTCACGTTACTCATACAACACGGCGAACTCTGTCCCGTCGTTTCGCCACGGTGACGCTTGCCCTGCCGCTGCTCGGCGGCTGCGTCGTCTCGACGCAGCAAGAGGTGCAGCTGGGGACACAGTACGCACAGCAAATCAACGCGCAGCTGCCAATCGTGAACGACGCGAGCGTCAACCAGTACATCAACTCGCTCGGCACGTCGATCGCTCGCATCGCGGACACGCGCGGTTTGCGCTGGCGGTTTTACGTGGTTGACAGCCGCGAAGTGAACGCGTTTGCGGTTCCGGGCGGCTACGTGTACGTGAATCGTGGCCTGATCGAGCGCGCCCGCACGATGAATCAGCTGGCGGGCGTTCTGGGGCACGAAATCGCGCACGTGACCGAGCGTCATTCGGTTGAGCAGATGGCACAAGCGCAGCGCGCCGATCTCGGCGTCACGCTGGCGTGCGTCCTAACGAGCGTTTGTTCGAGCGGCGTCGGCTCTGCAGCCATCCAGGTTGGCGGAAGTGTGCTCTTTGCCAGGTTCTCGCGTGACGACGAATCGCAAGCCGATGAGAAAGCCGTACAGTTTCTCGTGCGCGCTGGAATCGACCCACGCGGGATTGTCAACATGTTCCAGACCTTGCTGAGCGAGCGCCGCTCCCGTGCAAGCTCGGTTGAGGCCTGGTTCCGCACGCACCCATTGGAGGAAGATCGCATCGCCGAGACCAACGCGCGCATCGCGCGGATACCGGCGGCGCAGCTACGCGGCCTAACGGTGGACACGCCGTCGTACCAGCAATTCCGGTCGCGACTCGTGTCACTTCCCGTGCAGGCGGCGCGTCGGTCGCGTTAAGCATCCAGCCCTCGCACAAACTCTGTCACGAGCCGCTCGAAGTCCTGGGCGGCTCGTGCTGTAACAGCGAGGACATGCTCGTGCGCGATCGGTTCTGGGGCGATGCCTGCCGCCTTGTTGGTGATGCAGCTAACAGCAGCGCAGCGCATGCCGAGCGCGCGGCCAACAATCACCTCGGGGACCGTGGACATCCCTACTGCGTCAATGCCCAGGCGCTCGAGCATCCGTACCTCGGCCGGCGTTTCGTACGTGGGACCCAGCAGGCAGCCGTAGACGCCGCGCTCCAGCTTCAGGGCAGCACGTCCCGCCGCCTCGTGCAACTGGCGCTGGAGCACTTCGTCATACGGCTGCGACATGTCCGGGAAGCGCGTGTCCCCGGGGACGCGGGCGCCGACGAGCGGATTGCGAAAGCTGAGATTCACGTGGTCAGTGACGACCATCAAGTCACCTGGCTGCAGCGAGCGCCGAATACCCCCCGACGCGTTCGACAGAAGCAGCACGCGCGCGCCTAACGCGTGTGCCACGCGAACCAACAGCCCCGTTAGCTCGGGAGCGTGGCCTTCGTACATGTGGAAGCGCCCGGCGAAGGCGAGCACCGGACGTCGCGCGAGCGAGCCTCTGATCATGCGGCCTTCGTGACCAGCGACTGTGGGCACCGCTAGCCCCGGGATCTCGCTGTACTCGACGCTGTCCGAGCGCTCAATCTGTTGCGCTAAACCGCCGAGTCCCGAGCCGAGGACGATGGCGGCAACAGGCGGCTCGACCGTGCCAAGGCGATCACGCACGAACTCGCTGATGCCAGGCGCTGTCTGCGTCACGCGACTGGCACCCCAAGCTGCGCGACTTGATGGCGCGCGCGCGCGAGGAGCTTCTCCTTCTCGTTACGCTCCACGAACGCATGTTCGAACCCGTTGAGTGCCACGCGGCAGAGCTCCTCGGCCGTGAAGTCCAGATGCTCAGCGGCGTGCCGGTATTCGTCTAACAGCGTGACGTCGCTCATGAGACGGTTGTCAGTGTTCAGAATGACGGCGAGACCGAGGTCGAAGTAGCGCCGCAGTGGGTGCGCGGCGTACGACTCCGCCGCGTGCGTCTGCAGGTTGCTCGTCAGGCAGATCTCCAGGGCGATGCCCCGCCGCGCGATGTCTTCGGTGAGCGCGACGTCCTCGATCAGTCGCGTGGCGTGCCCCAGGCGCTTGGCGCCGCATGTATGGACAGCCTGGCGCACCGAGTCGGGTCCCCACCCTTCCCCAGCATGGCAGGTGCACGCCAATCCGTGTGCGATCGCGTGCTGGAATGCCCCCTCGTGATCGGCCGCCGGGTAGCCGCGTTCGGGACCGGCGAGGTCGAATCCGACGACGCCATGTTGCCGATACTCAGCGGCGAGGCGCGCCATCTGCATCGACACGTCTGGCGCGAGCGTGCGCAGCGCGCAGACGATGACTCGCGAGACGATACCGTGCTCATGCTCAGCGCGCGCGAAGCCGCGCAAGGGGGCCTCGATCGCCTCGCCTAACGTGAGTCCGTTGCGGACGTTGAGCAGCGGGGCAAAGCGTGCCTCGAGGTAAAGGACACCGTCAGCTGCGGCGTCCTCGGCAAGCTCGTAGGCGGCACGCTCCAGCGATTCGGATGACTGCAATACCGAAAGCGTCACCTCGAAGCGTTGGAGATACTCCTCCAGGTTGTGTGCGTTATCGACGCGCATATACGCGCGCACCGCTTCAGGATCCGAGTCGGGCAGGCCCACACCATGCTCGCGCGCCAGCTCGGCCAATGTCGCCGGTCGTATGGATCCGTCGAGGTGGCAGTGGAGCTCGGCTTTCGGGATGCGTTTGAGAAACGCGCTGTCGGTCGCAATCGGCATTGCGTTAGGCGCCTGCCTCGCCACGTCCGGCGCGATTCGACACGACGCGCATGATCAAGCCGTTGAAAACAGGGGTCGTCGGTTCGAGCGGGAGCCCGCGGCTGTCGGCTAGCGCGCGGCGGCCGATAGCGATCTCCTCGGCCACCGCCGGATCCCAGGCGCGCACCGCATCGACAGCGTTCCCTGTCACTGGGGCGTCGACGCCATGACCGTTGACATACACGCGCACCTTCGCCTCGTCACTCATCGAGCGACGAACGTGATGCGCTCATCACGCGGCCCACGTAGCGGCGCCGGTAGCGACTTTACATGGGTGATAAGCGCTGTGAGATCCGTGATGTTCAAGTCTTCGCGCCTGATCGCGTAACGCGCGAGCTCGACACCGTCGCCCCCATCTGCGAGAAAGTCTGACAGTACGACGCGATATTGGCTCGCGTCGCGAACGGGCGTCCCATCGCTCAGCGTTAGGCTGGTCACGCGATTTCCAGCCGCGCGCGTTGTATCGAACGTCACCCGAATGCCGGCGACGTGCAGGTTGAACGATGGTTGCACGACCTGTCGCTCCAGTTCATTGCGCAATTCACGCCCTGTCACCGTGAGCCGCACGAGACGGTTGTCGAATGGATGCACTTCAAAAAAACTTCCGAATGTGCCGCTGCCGGGGCGCAGGGGGGCGCGGATACCGCCGTTATTCATGATTGCGACATCACCGCCGCCGACATGGCGTTGCGCGTCCGAGATCAATTTCCCCAAGGAACCGCGCAGCCCCTGACCAATGTGTTCAGCAATCTCCGCGACTGGCACACTCATACGCGCCGCTATGCGTTCCACGGCGGATTGTACGACAGCTGCAACGTCGGAATCCGGAGTAGCCCAGTCGGCGCGCACGTCACGCAGCTCGATAACCGGAGCTGTAGTCGAATCGCCCAAGGGAACGTCTATGATGCCGAGCGCCGTCCCGCGAGAACGCGCCTGTACGATCGGGATACCCCGCACGACGGCACGCACGGGACTGTGTGTGTGTCCACTCACGATCGCGTCGACGCGCTCCGTGAGGCGGTTGGCAATGTCGATGATTCCGCCACGACAAGACGTGAGCTCACGGCCACAGAACGCACCGATATGCGCCACGACAAGTACACGATCGGCGCCGCGAGCTCTGAGTCTGCGTGCCAGCGAGTCGATGATCGGAGCCGGATCAGCGAAGCGCAGATCCTTCACCACAGCGACTCGCGTAACGGAAGGGGTCTCGACGAGCGCGGCCCCAATCACTCCTACTTTGAGCGCGCCAAGCGTGACCAATGTATCGTCCCGTATCCATGGTATGTCGCGACCAGCGCTGTCACGGACGTTGGCCCCGAGGATCGCATAACGCGCGTCGCGGAAATGCGCGCGCAGCGTATCGAGCCCCCAGTCAAACTCGTGATTGCCTAACGCGGCGGCGGTGAGTCCCACAGCATTGAATATCGCAATCACGGGACGGCCGAACGCGAGGTTCGATGCCGCTGTCCCCTGGGTCATGTCGCCGCCATCGAGCCACATGCTCTCGCAACGTGGGGCAACGCAAGTGCGACGGGCGTTGGCGATTTCCGACGCCAAGTACGCCGCGCCGCCTCGGACAATACCGCTCGAATCAGCGCGCGACTCCAGCGCACCATGAAAATCGTTCGTGGCGATGACCCGCAGCCACCGGCCGTTCGTTAGGTGCGCATCGCGCGGCCGCGCGGACGCGGCCGCTCGAGGAGGCGCCGACAACTCCGCGGCTGCTTGCGCCACCGCAGCCGCTGGCTCGATGTGCCAGTTGCGCGTGAAATAATCCTCCTGCCGCAACGTGCCACGCTTTCGCACTTCTTCGATCAGTAGCTCGCGGATGTCTTCTTGCGCGTCGTACACGACGCGAGCGCCGGGTAACATCGCGAACCCGCCACCACCGCCCTGGCGATAGTTGCTGAGCGCCAGCGTGAAGCTGTCAGTCGCGCCAACGTCGCGACCCGCAACGCGGAGCCTGGTTACCCGCGCGCCGACCGGCTGCGACACATCCAGGGCATACTCGGCACCCGCGATCATGTCGAAGTTGTACCCTGGAACCGTCGGGTCAATCAGCGGCGTGGTGCCTAACGTGCGGTAGTAGCGAGCGCTCTGCTCCAGGAAGGCGCGCAGCTGAGCGCCCGAGATTCGCACCGCGCGCAGCGTATTCTCGTACGGATACAGCCGCGCGACGTCCGCGATGCTGATCTCGCCGCTGTCGAGACCTGCCAGCGTAAATGCGGCTGATGCTGAGAGATCAGCTTTGGCGTGGCGGCGCTGTGTTTCATTGATGAAATCGATGAGCGGCGTATCGACGACTCGAGACGAGTCGCCGCGCCACGCGCTGCTCGTCGTCCCCACTGGCGTAGCAACCCAGCGTATAGTCCCCTCATGCGCGGCGCGGACTGCCGCGACTACTCCCGCGTTTTCAGCGTGGGCCGCCGCTTGCACAACGGCACCGCGGCGCGCGACAACACCAACGCCTCGCGCCACGCGCAATGTTGCCAGCGCGACGCTCGTGGCCCAATTGCGCGGCTGAATAAGAAGCGTCGAACCAATCGTTAGGCCCGGTTGCTCGCGGTGCGAGTGTCCGTACACGATCACGTCGATCCCAGCAACCTCGCGCGCCACGCGCGCCGCAACGTTTTCGCTCGGACGCGCCGATGCCGACGTGTCATAGGTCGACGTTTCTTCGAAGCCGGAGTGGAGAACGGCGACCACGACATCAGGGCGCTCGTGGCGTACCTCGTCCACCGCGCGTCGTACATCGGCGATGATGTCGCGCACTTCAAGGCGCCCCAGCAAGTTGCTGCGATCCCAGATCATCGCTCCGGGATTCGTCGCGCCCACAATCGCAACGCGTACGCCGGATCGCACGACAATCGTCCATGCTGGGAACGCGCGCTCTCCATTCAGTCGCCACGCGTTCGCGGCGAGAAAGGGGAACGAGGCCGCACGTGTTGCCCGCGCCAGCGTCGCCAGACCGTAGTTGAATTCGTGGTTGCCAACAGCCGCCGCGTCGTATCGCATCGCGTTCATCGCGGCGATAACTGGATGGCCCACGGTGCTGTCGATACGTGCAGCGTAGTGAGTGATCGGACTCCCCTGGAGCAGATCTCCGGCGTCAACCAAAATCACCCGATCGGCGTTGGCCCCGCGGACCGAGTCGATGATCGTTGCCGCGCGCGCTAGCCCCCGCGCGCTATCCGGGCGCCCCGTGTAGTAGTCCCAGCCGCGCAGCCGCCCATGCACATCCGTAGTTGCCGCCACAACTATTTCTATTGTGTCGGAAGTCGGGCTAGGCGTGAGAGCGACATGCTCGCGGCTGCTAGCCGACGAACACCCGACAGCGAACACAAGGAGAGCGACGCTGCGCATCGCTCTAAACTAGCGACCCGATCAAAAGGGGTCAGAGTCGATTGAAACGACCTAAGACGGTCCCCAGTTTGGGACACAAATTTTAATCGACTCTGACCCCCTTTGATCGTTTACGAGATCGTGACGCCGTCCTCGCTTTTCTTTCTCGATTCGACCGGGCAACGTGCACGCCGCAAAGCGGCACACCCATGTTAGCCGTGAAGCCCCTCATCATCGGCATCGCGGGTGGCACTGGTTCGGGCAAGTCGACGGTCGCGCGCAAAGTGGCAGAAGCGTTGCGCCAAGCATCCGTCGTTGCGCTGGATATGGATGGGCACTACCGAAACTTCTCGCATCTTCCGATGGATGAGCGCCGGAAGATCAACTGGGATCATCCGGATGCCTTCGACTGGGATCTCCTCGTTATGCAGCTTCGCGCCCTTGCCGGAGGCGAAGCCGTGGAGAAGCCGCTATACGATTTCGTCACTCATACTCGTCGGGCGGAAACGCAACGTATCGCGCCGGCTGATGTCGTTGTCGTCGACGGCATCCTGCTCTTCGCTGATGCGCGCGTCCGCGAGTTGTGTGACGTTAAGGTGTTTGTAGATGCCGACGCGGACATCCGGCTCGTGCGCCGGATTCAGCGCGATATGCGTGCACGAGGCAGACCGCTCGAGGAGATTCTCCAGCAGTACCTAACGACGGTGCAGCCAATGCACCTCCAATTCGTGGAGCCGTCCAAACGTTACGCGGACATCATAGTGCCCCGTGGCGGGCACAACGCAGTCGCGATCGAGATGATCATCGCGAAGATTCGCCAGCGCCTCACAGCGACTCCCTCTGCGCCGGAGCCGGTGTGATGACGACGCCGACGATGGTGGAACGCGTGCTTGTCGTCGACGACGAGCCAGATATAGTCGCCCTCGTCGCCTACCATCTGGTGAAAGCAGGGTACCGCGTCTCGACCGCGGGGAACGGTCCAGACGCCATGTCGCAAGCACGCGGCGAGCGTCCCTCGCTCGTCGTACTCGACCTCATGCTGCCGGGTATGTCTGGGTTCGATGTGCTCGAGCAGCTGCGTTCTGACGACGGAACGCGCGACGTCGCCGTCTTGATGCTTACGGCACGGAAGGAAGAACCGGATCGCATCCGTGGCCTCTCGCTCGGTGCCGACGACTATCTCACGAAGCCGTTCTCACCACAGGAGCTGGTGCTCCGCGTCGGCGCGATTCTGCGTCGCCTCCGAAGCACGATCGAGCGCGCGGACGAAGCTCTGCGAATCGGGGCGCTGCTGATCGACCGCGCGGCACACAAGGTTTCTGTCGAAGGGCGCGACATCGAGCTCACGCCGACAGAGTATCGCTTGCTCTTGACGCTCGCCGAGCGTCGCGGAAGGGTTCAGGCGCGTGGCCTCCTACTCGAGACTGTATGGGAAGCTGCGCCCGATATCCAAACCCGCACCGTCGACATGCACGTGCAGCGATTGCGCACGAAACTCGGTCCCGCCGGGGATCTCATTGAGACTGTGCGCGGATTCGGCTACCGATTGAGCGCCGCACAGCCGCGGCGGGCCTAGCGGCGGGGGCCTTCGACGTTAGGCACACTGGCGCACTTGTCTTCTGCCGCGCCACCTTTGTGGAAGTGAACCGTTCTGTTTCCCTGCCCCATGGGCGAGAAAGCTGCGCAGCGACCTGGCGAAGTTCTCCGATAGCGCGACGAGGATACAGGCGATCCCGTAGGGCAAGGCGACGAGCGTGAGAGTCGCGGGGAGGCTCGTCGCCGGATCGCTTGTCATCATCGCGGTATTCGCGCTGCTCGTTGTCGTCACGTTGGAACGGCGACTGCGCGATCGGCTCACGAACCAGGCGACTGCCACGCTGCTCCGCGAAGCGCAGCTGATCGCCACTCAGTGGCCGGACAGTGCTCCAGACGAGTTCGCGGATGCCGCTGGTTCCGCGTTAGGCTTGCGCGTCACCCTCATCGACAGCGCGGGACGGGTCGTGGGCGATTCAGAGTTTGATGAGCCTGCACTCTCGCGATTGGAGAACCACAGTTCCCGCCCCGAAGTGGCCGCGGGGCGCGAACGTGGTTATGGAACCGCCCGTCGAGCGAGTCCTTCAGCCGGTGACGTGGAGCTGTACGCCGCGGTGCGTGCACGAAATGGGGTCGCGCGCACGTCGATCTCAACGAATGCCTTGGAAGATCTGCTCACGGCGCAGTTGCGCGACATCGTCCCCATTGCGCTCCTCGTCGCTGCGCTCACAGGTGCGCTCGTGGCATTGGCCGCGCGTGCGTTCGTGCGACCGATCGTCACCCTGCGAGATGAAGCCCGCGCTATCGCCGCTGGAGACCTCTCACGACGTCCGCCTCTCGATGCACCGGCTGAAATCGGCGAGCTGGCGACGGCCATTCATCGCATGCGCGAGCAGTTAGGCATGCGCCTCGCCGCCCTCGAAGCAGATGAAGCACTTTTCGACGCTGTCAGCAGCTCGCTGAATGAGGGCCTCATCGCAATCACTGAGCGCGGCGATGTCGTACGAATCAACGCGCGCGCGCGCGCGCTGCTCGGGCTGCGAGAGAGCGCACCGTTTTCGATCGACCGGCTGCCGCGCGATCGTATGTTCCGCGATACGCTGGCGGCGGCGCGCGCCGGTGAACGTGTCGACGGCCTGGAGATCGACCTCGCCGAATCGGCCCTGGAACTCACCGCGCGGCCGCTTGCGGACGGCGGAGCCGTCCTCGCGCTTTTCGACGTGACGCGCCTGCGACAGCTGGAGCGCGTGCGACGCGACTTCGTCGCCAACGTCTCGCACGAGCTCAAGACGCCGCTCACGGTAGTGGGGGGCGTAGCCGAAACGCTTGCCGATGAGAGCCTAACAGCAGACGAGCGGCGCCGCTTCGCCGAAATGATTCTGGGAAACACCCGCCGCATGCAGCGGCTTGTCGACGATCTGCTCGATCTTTCGCGCATCGAATCGGGTGGCTGGCGCCCCGCCCCCACGGCGGCGGATCTGCGTGGCACCGTGAACGAGGTGTTTGCGGCGGTGCATGAAAAAGCGGCGAACACGCGCCTCAAGCTGACAGCCGAGATCGCGGGGGATGCCGCAGCACCATATGCCGACCCTGTTGCGCTGCGTCAAGTCATCAGCAACCTCGTCGACAACGCCGTTAGGCATACGCCGAGCGGCGAAGTCGCTTTCATCGCGCAGCGCGAAGCCGACGGCGTGCGCATCAACGTGCGCGACACAGGCGACGGCATCGCGGCAGAGCACCTTCCGCGTATCTTCGAGCGCTTTTACCGCGTCGACACCGCGCGGTCTCGCGCGGAAGGCGGAACAGGACTCGGCCT
Source organism: Gemmatimonadaceae bacterium (assembly GCA_052388395.1). GTDB lineage: Bacteria > Gemmatimonadota > Gemmatimonadetes > Gemmatimonadales > Gemmatimonadaceae > DASYRX01. The sequence goes on from JBQTIF010000109.1 coordinate 32,716, forward strand.
GGCGATCGTCAGGCATCTCGTAGAAGCGCACGGCGGAAGCGTCGCCGCCGCGAGCACCTTGGGTCGCGGAACAACGATCTCGGTGTTCTTCCCCGACAGACCAGCCTAGCTGTTGCGCCGGTCGCGTGACCGGTTCGTGACATGTTTGTGCGCGTTTCGCAACCGCAGCGCGCGATTGTAACGGCTCACGGTGCCGGTGCCATGCGTTCCCTCAGCGGCGCCTCATCCGCCCTTCGCAAATCGATGCGCACATTCATGATACGAACATTCGTTCGCGGTCTCGTGGTTGTTGCCAGCGCGACAGCACTCTGCCGACCGCTACTCGCGCAGCAGCCGTCCGCTCGCACCGGTCGCATCGTCGGCCGCATCGTGGATCAGGAATCCGGGGTTGGGGTGACCGATGCCGGTATTCAGATCGTCGGAACGACGTTAGGCGTGCAGTCGGGCGTGGATGGCAGATATCAGATAGCCGCTGTCCCGGCTGGTACAGTCACGATCCAGGTCCGGCGTCTCGGCTACGGACCGAAGACGGTGACTGGAATTCAGCTGGCGCCTAACCAGACGCTCGAACAGAGCATCTCGCTCGTCCCTGCCGGCGTGCGCCTGCAAGCAATGGTCGTCAGCGCCGCGGCGGAAAAAGGCTCCGTGAGTGAAGCGCTGGACGCGCAACGCACCGCGACAGCCATCGTCAGTTCCATTACGTCCGAGCAGATCTCCAAGAGCGCCGACGCGGACGCAGCGCAGGCCGTTCAGCGCGTTAGTGGCGTAACTGTGCAGGACGGTCGCTACGTCTTCGTGCGCGGACTTGGTGAGCGTTACACCGTCACGCAATTGAATGGCGCACGTATGCCCAGTCCGGAGCCCGAGCGACGTGTCGTTCCGCTCGACCTCTTTCCCACGGGGCTGCTGCAGACGATCACGACGTCGAAGACATTCACACCGGATCAACAGGGCGACTTCTCGGGTGCCCAAATTGATATCCGCACACGTGAGTTCCCCGCGCTGCGAACTTGGTCGATCCAAACCACGTTCGGTCTCAATCCACGTGTGACTGGAAAAGACGTGCTCAATCCGCGCGGTGTGGGTGGCGAGGCCTTCGCGCACGCTGGCGCGGAGCGCGGTCTCCCGCCGCTTCTCAAGCGCGTCGGCAACTTCCAGGAGTTCCCCCTCAATCAGGGTGACAAGAACCGTCTGGTGAGCTCGTTCCGGAATGTGTGGACGCCGACGGGCCGCACGGCGGCGCCTAACGGCTCGACATCGCTGTCATTTGGAGGGAGCGACCCGCTACTTGGCGTTCGCTTGGGGTATTTGCTCTCCGGTACGTACTCATACAGCGAAGAGATGCGCGCCGACCAACGCCGCGCTCAGGCCGGTCGCGGCACAGTAGCCGGGTCGACGATTCCGCTGGATGAGTTCCGCGGACATTCGTCCAACGTCGGTGCACTGCTTGGCGGCCTATTCAATGCCAGCGTGCTGTTGGGCCAAAGCTCGCGCATCGCCGTGAGCACGGCGTACAGCAGGACCTCGGACAACGAAGCGCGCACGGAGCGCGGCAACTTCGAGAACGAAGCGATCGCTGCTCGTATCGATCGCATCCAGTACGTCGAGCGCCAGGTGCGGTCAGCGCAGTTGGCCGGCGAACATCAGCTTGGCGCGATGCACCGCTTCGATTGGTCGGCCACCGTATCGGGGGTGCGCCGCGACGAACCGGATCGTTCCGAGTTCGTGTACGAGATCGCCAACGCCGGTCAGCCTAACGAAGAGCTGCTATGGCTCAACACTGGAAATGGCGGCGCGGTGCGCACGTTCTCTGAGCTCACCGAAAACTCGCGCGAAGGCAAGCTGTCGTACCAGCTGAATCTTTCGACGCACGCGCGCCAGCACTTGATCAAGGTGGGCGGGCTTCTGCGACGCACCGAGCGGGATGCGGACTCACGTGCTTTCAGCCTCAGTGCCCCGACCGCCCCGAGCAGCGTGAGGACGTTGCGCCCGGAAGAGATCTTCGACGGCCGCTTCTCCAATCCTAACGATCACGTCTTCGAGATAGCACCGATCAGCCAGGGCGGCGCGTACGACGCGAGTGACCGACTGAGCGCAGCATTTGCGATGGCGGAAGTTGCGCTTACCGATCAACTCCGCGTTATCAGCGGCGCGCGCTTTGAGCGCGATGTCCTCGATGTGAACGCACAGTCGACGCT
>JBQTIF010000110.1:0-20410 GCA_052388395.1 Gemmatimonadaceae bacterium
GTCGTCTCATACCGACGCACGCGCTCCATCTCGCCTAACAAGCGCTCGGCGAGTGCGCGCCGATTCAGCACATCGGTGAGCGGATCCGTCGACGCCAACTGCTCGAGTCGTCGGTTGTCCGCCATCGTGGTCTCGATCAACTTCGCACGCTGAATGGAGCTGACAGCGGCCTTGATGACGGTATCGGCAAACTCCACGTCTCCCGGCGTGAGCGGTGGCTCGTGCAAGCTGCGCCGCAGAAAAAAGACTCCCGCCTGTGTCTCATCCAGCGCGAAGGGCAGCGCGACGACAGATCGCGTCGTTATCGCAGTCTCATCACGGCGCCAGCGCTCGCGCACCTCGGCATAGAGTGGGCTCGTCATGACATTTTCTACGAGCACCGGGCGCCCTTCGTGAAGCGCGGTCCTGATCTCAGGATACAGGTCCAGATCGACGGCGAAATCGTCGACGCCAGCCATCGGGGTTCCGATCGCGGCCGCTGGAGTGCCACCGTTGCCACGCTCGAACGCTGTCGCGACAACGCGCGGTCGATCGCCCTGCCGAGCGAGGATGACTGAGCAGTGCGTGAGCTCTAGGGCGCGCGCGACGCGGCGTGCGAGCAAGTGGTAGATCTCATCCGACGAAAGATCCTCGGTGACGTCGTGCAGAATGTCGACGAGCTTGCGGCGACTCTCGGCTTCTTCGCGCACGCGATTGAGCTCGATCTCGCGCTCATGCAGCGCGGTGTGCGCCGATCGCAGAATAGCGCGCATGCGCAGCTGCGCCTGAATACGCGCGAGCAGCTCTTTCACGCGGAACGGCTTGCGCACGAAATCCGCCGCACCCAAGCCTAACGTGCGCACCGACGCTTCCTCGGGTGGCAGCGACGAGATCATCATGATCGGAATGTCGCGCCAGCGTTCGTCCCCCTTGATTCGCTCGAGGATCTGGTAGCCGTCCGCGTCGGGAAAGGTGACGTCGAGCAGCACGAGATCCGGAACGCGCTCTTCCATCATCGGAATGACGTCGCCACCGCGCTGTGCAGCCATGACGTCGTAGCCGTGCTCTTTGAGCACCCACGTCATGGTCTGTACGATCGAGGCGTCGTCGTCCGCGATGAGGATGCGCGCTCTAGTCATTGCCTAACAATGCGCGTAGTCCGGACCATTCGATGTTGCCGCCGCTGAGGATGGCGACCGTGTCGCCCTTGAGCGGCACCGCCCCAGTGAGCATGGCGGCGACGGTGATCGCGCCACTCGGCTCCACCACGAGCTTCGCGCGGTCGAGCAGAAAGCGCATCGCGTCTTTAATCGCGCTGTCGGGGATACCGATCACCTCGTCGATATACGCCTGATGGTGCGCAAGGTTGAGCGTTCCGATACGGACGGCTAACAACCCGTCGGCGATACTATTGGTACCGTCCAATGTGACAGGCTCCCCGGCGACGAGAGCTTTGGCGAGCTTGGGCGCCCCTTCCGGTTCGACGCCGATAACGCGCGCTTTCGGATGCAGGAGCCTGATCGCTGCCGCGACCCCGGCACTCAGGCCGCCGCCACCGACGGGGACGAGCACGGTACCTAACGAACTGAGATCTTCGACGATCTCCAGGCCGACCGTGGCTTGCCCGGCGATGATCGTGGCGTCGTCGTAAGGCGGGACGATCGTTAGGCCTTCCTGCGCCGCCAGTTCGACGGCGCGGTCGTAACGCTGTTTCGTCGTCGTTCCTGCGAGCTCGATCCGCGCACCTAACCGCTCCGCGCCGGCACGCTTAGCTGGGGTCACGGTGACCGGCATAACGACAGTCGCCGGCACGTTGAACAGCTTGGCGGAGAGGGCTACAGCTTGCGCGTGGTTGCCTGACGAGGGGGCGATGACGCCGCGCGCACGCTTCGCGCCGGGCAGGTTCGCGACATAGTTGTAGGCGCCGCGTAGCTTGAACGCGCCGCCGCGTTGCAGGCATTCCGGCTTGAGCCAGACGCGCACCCCGCATCGCTCGGAGAGCGCCTCGCTAGGCAGGAGCGGGGTGCGCATAACGACCTCGCGGATCGTCGATGCGGCCTCGCGGATTTCGCGCAGCGACACAAGCGTAAACTCGGAGCGTGAACCCGCGGTTGTCTGAGGAGAAGAGGCAGTAGTCATAGGAGTCCCAGAAATTACACCTCAATCGGGACGCCAGAACGCTGCCAAGCGTTCGTGTGACAGTGCCGGGCCAACCGTCGAGCTTGTGTGAGCTGCAGCGTGACATCAACGCGGGCCCTGTCACAACTATCCCCTATCCTCCTATCCCCTATCCCCTAAAAGACTAGGTGCGCCGCCTTCCCTTCCTTCGTGAGGTAGACCGTGATGTTCAACGGACGCTCGACGCCCTTCCCCGCGGTAGTTGCAGATCTGGGCGATCGGGTCGGTGTAGCGGATCCCGCTTCGCTCGGCACTGTGGGCCTGTCGTGCGACCTGCGGCGAACTGCGGAAGGAGCGCACGCCGTGAGTCTGAAATGGCGGGCGTTGGATCGAGGCTCGAGGTCGTCCAATCGACGAAGTAGTCCTTGCTGTACAGTCCCGCGATCGTGCGCGCGAGCGTTGGCGCGTGCCGCCCAGCTGTCGACGAAAGGTTGGTCAGAACAATGATCGAGATCGCTTTATCTAGGAAATGAAGGATGAACGTCCCCGATGCGCCGTCGTGTCCAGCGAAGCGCTGACCAGCGACATCGCTGATGAGGAAGCCGAGTCCGTAGAGATCACCGATCACGATGGCGTGGCCGCCTGTGTGGAGCTTCGCTGGAGTCCACATCTCCTCCCAACTCGCGGCTTTGAGTAGCGTGCGCCGCTGCAGCGCGGTCGACCACTTCGCCAGATCGTCCAGCGTCGAAAAGATTCCAAAGAACGACGGCAGCTCGTATTGCCAATCGCGGCGCCAATTCACCAGGCTGTCGCCGGGGGTGCCAGCGCTCCCAGTGCTGCCGCCGCTACCGCTGAGCTCATACGTCGCAACGCGTCTTTTGACTATGCGCCGCTTGTCGAGGACACTCGACTGCGTCATCTGCAGCGGTTCGAAGATGCGCCGCTGCATGAATGACCTCCACGACATCCCCGACGCTTTCTCAGTGATCATGCCTAACAAGAAGTATCCGGCGTCGGCGTAGAAGCCGTGTGTGCCGGGTGCCAGAAAAAGCGGCCGCCCAGCGATCATGTCGTACGCTTGTTTTGTCGAGATGTAGAGGAGCGGAGACCCCTCGTGGTTCACAACGCCGCCGGACTGAAGGCCAGCCGTGTGCGTAAGGAGTTGACGCACAGTCAGCCCTTGCCAGATGTCGGGGGGTTGATCGAAGTATTTCGTGATCGAGTCGTCGAGCCGCACCTTCCCTTCCTCGACGAGCAGCATGATCCCGGCAGCCGTGAACTGCTTCGTGACAGACGCGAGCTCAAAGACGCTGTTGACGCTGACCGGCGTTTCAGTCTCGACGTTCGCGATTCCGTAAGCCTTCCTGAGGACGACGTTCCCATTGTCGACAATGGCGATCGCCACACCTGGTATGCGTCGAGCCCGCATTTCAGATGTGACGAGCAAGTCGATAGCCGCCGCGGTGGCTGGGTCTTGCGATTGAGCGACCTGGGCACTCAGGACGATTGCGGCGACAGCGTAGGTGCGGTTTGCGTGTTTGAGCATGGCAGTAGGACAACGTCCCGCCCAGCGACGTTTAACTACTGACTAAAAGCTGACGCCTATCGATGGCAGCACCATGTAGCGCAAACCAGCGATCCTGGACGCCAGGACAATGGCGCGCACACCCACGGTTAGCGTGCGGCCCGTGCTGTGCGGCGACACCCAATCGAGTCCTGCTGAACCGGCGATGCTTGAGCTGCGGTTAGGTCGTGGCATCCCTTTCGCGAGAATAGCGCCAAGTCCGAGCGTCGCGCGCCAGCCGCCAGAGCCGAGATTCATGCCGAGCGATGGGATCGCTCCAAGCAGAACGTCTGGGGTCTCTTGTGAGAAGCACTCTGTTGTGGGCAATCGGGGACTGCGGCCGCTTTGGCGAAGGGAACGGCAACCAACGCATTCAGCTCTTGAGCGTCGCGCTGGATGCGCCAGTGTGCTGATATCGCACCGGAGCCGCCGAGATCGAAGTGGAGCCACGTGGCGCCTACGGCCACGGACGTGCGCGTCTGACCCGCGGCGAAAGGCGGAGCGACGGCGAGGAACAGCATGCCGATGGCGAACATCCGTAAAGTGCACATGGCGCCTGGATAGGAGATTGCGATTAGCGATGCGCTAAACCCGGCGCAGCATCGATTGCTAACTAGCGCCTAACAAATTCGCAGTCGTCGAGCGTGGAGAGCTTGCCTGCTAGCCCAGCGAGATTCGGCAGGTGGTTAGGCGCCCCCTCTTTACAAAGTGCGTCCGCCCGTCTTAATCTGTGCAGCAATGACCACGGTTCGGCTCTCCGGCGCGTTCTACTTTACCTACGCGGGCTTCCCGTTTCGCGGGGGCCACGGGCGCGCACGCCGTTAGACGGCGAGCATAACGCACCGTGCCGAGGCCTCCGCAAAATGCGGGGGCCTTTTTCGTTTGCGCCTTTCTCTTGTTCCTCTCACCCATGCTCATCCTCGCGAAAACCGGCATCTCCGACGCCGACCTGGCGCGCCTGCGTCAGCAGCTCGATTCGCTCGGCCTGGCAACTCATCTCTCGCGGCGGTCTGAGCAAGTGTTACTCGGATGTGTGGGCGATGGCGTCAGCACGTGCGCGGATCAGGTTCGAGAGCTGCCTAACGTGGAGTCCGTCACTCCTTCGACGCAGCCTCTCATGTTGGCGCGGCGTGCGTTCAACGCGACTGAACAGACGTCGGTCATTCCCTTGGGGCCCGCGTGCACCGTTGGCAGTCGAGCGCTTACAATCATCGCCGGACCGTGTTCCGTCGAAGGCGCTGCGATGTTGCAGGACGTGGCCGTCGCGGTGCGCGAGGCTGGCGCGACAGCGTTGCGCGGCGGCGTCTTCAAACCGCGTACGTCGCCGTACGCATTCCAAGGACTCGGCGAGGCGGGCTTGGAGATGCTAGCGGACGTTCGCAGCAAGACAGGTCTCGCTGTGGTGACTGAAGTGATGGATACGCGTCAAGTGGATTTGATCACTCGTTATGCGGATGTGCTCCAAGTCGGCGCGCGCAACATGTCCAATTTCAGTTTACTCGCAGAAGTCGGCCGCGCGCCGAAACCGGTCTTACTCAAGCGCGGACCGTCGGCGACGATTCGCGAGTTCCTGCTAGCCGCCGAACACATCATGGCGCAGGGCAATTACAACGTCATCCTCTGCGAGCGCGGCATCCGTACGTTTGAGACCGCAACACGCAACACACTCGACATCTCGGCGATACCGGTGCTGAAAGAGCAAACGCACTTGCCCGTTATCGTTGACCCGAGTCACGCCAGTGGGCACGCGTCACTCGTCATTCCGCTCGCGCTCGCGGCCGTGGCCGCTGGGGCCGATGGCTTAATCGTGGAAGTGCACCCGTCCCCTGAGACCGCGAAGTCCGACGGTGAGCAGTCGCTACGTCCATCGCAGTTCACGAGACTCATGCGCCAGCTCACACCGGTTGCGCGCGCGGTAGGACGTCACTCGTCGCAGCGACCGGCACGGTGGCGTCGGGAGCAGGAGGCCGAATGTCGCGCCTGATAGCGTTCCAGGGTGAGCGCGGCGCCTTCGGCGAGGAAGCCGTCGCCGCTGTGTGGCCTAACGAGGCTGAACCGATTCCAATGTCGACGTTTGCGGCCGTAGTGCACGCAGTCGCCGACGGCCGAGTGGCTGCAGGCGTACTGCCCGTGGAGAACGCGATCGCCGGTGCGGTGCACGAGAGTGTCGACGCGCTCAATGCAAGCACTGGCGTTCGCGTGGTTGGCGAGACTGTCGTGCCGATCACTCAATGTCTCATGGCGCCCGAAGGCGCTAGCATCGAAATGTTGCGCAGCATTGAAAGCCACCCAGCGGCACTCGCTCAGTGCCGCGTTTTCCTGCGACGTTATCCGCGGATCGGTGTTGTGCCGGTGGCAGATACGGCGGGTGCTGCGCGGGTTGTCGCTGCTGCCAATGACGTGCGACGTGCCGCCATCGCCGGGCGTGGCGCCGCTGCGCGTTATGGTCTCAGCATTCTCGCTGAGGGCATCCAAGACACGAGCGACAACAGTACGCGCTTCGTCATCATCGCTCCTGCCGTCCCGGTGCGGCAACTGCTTTCTGCGCGCTGGCGCCGATTCCACGCAGTCCGTGGTGCAACGGCCGTTGACGCCGATGATCCCGGCTGGATCCGCGAAGCGACGCGCGAGTTGCTGCGTGCTCTCCTGCAGCGCAATGCCGTCACTGGCGAACATGTCGTGAGCGCGCTGTTCTCGACGACAAATGACCTAACGAGCGACTTTCCAGCCCGTGCCGCGCGTGATCTGGGCTGGACGGACACTCCGCTCATGTGCATGAGCGAAATACCGGTCCCTGGTGCGCTCGCGCGTTGTATCCGCGTTATGCTGCACGTGGAGCTCGAGCACCCGCGCGCTGCGATGAGCCCCGTCTACCTGCGCGGGGCTGAGACTCTGCGCCTGGATCTCAGGCAGCAGCCAGCAGAGATGCACGACAAAGGCGTTATCGGTGAGGGCGAGGAGCGTGATAGGTGAGGGCTAAGAGCGTTAGACGTCAACGACGTTTGCCCTCACTTATCACTTCTCACGCAGTGGACCATCACCTATGACGCAGTAGCCAACTTTGCATCATACCCACCGAGCTTGATCAACGGACCGTCGGACGCTATTCGTTGTAGGGGTAGATTGGCACTTGGCCGTCAACATCTACTCACATGCGCATCACCGCCATTCAGTTTCGACTTATCAGCCTGCTCCTGATTACCGCGCTCCTCGTTGCGGTAGTCCTTACAAGCCAATGGGAGACAGGTAACGTGATCGCAATGACTTAGCATAACGCGAACAGTACCTCTCCCGGCCGAATCGGGAGGGGTGCTAGCAGGACGCGGCCCCTCCAGCAATGGAAGGGGCCTTTTTGTTTCTCCGCGCCTGAACCGACGGACCTGACTACGGAAATGCATGCGATCTGACACAATCAAGCTCGGCGTTGAACGTGCCCCGCACCGCGCGTTGCTGCGTGCGACGGGCCAGATCCGAAGTCGCGCCGACTTCGCGAAGCCGTTCATCGCGGTCTGCAATTCCTACGTGGACATCATCCCTGGCCACGTACACCTGCAGGAGTTTGGTCGCGTCGCGAAGGACGCGGTGCGCGCGGCTGGTGGCATTCCGTTCGAGTTCAACACGATCGGCGTAGATGACGGGATCGTGATGGGGCACGAGGGGATGCATTTCTCGCTGCCGTCGCGAGAACTCATCGCCGATTGCGTCGAAACGATGGCGCGCGCGCATTGCTTCGACGGCATGATTTGCATTCCGAACTGCGACAAGATCGTGCCGGGCATGCTGATGGGCGCAGCGCGCGTGAATATCCCGACGATCTTCGTCTCGGGCGGCCCGATGCGCGCTGGAGTGGATGCTGCCGGGCGCAAGATCGACCTCATCTCCGTGTTCGAAGGCGTCGGCCAGCGCGTCGCCGGCAGCATCGACGATGCGCGGCTCGAGGAGCTCGAAGCCAACGGCTGCCCGACATGCGGAAGCTGCAGCGGCATGTTCACGGCGAACTCGATGAACTGCCTTTGCGAGGCGTTAGGCATCGCGCTGCCGGGGAATGGCACCGCGCTCGCCACGTCACCCGAGCGGCAGGCGTTGGTGCAGCGCGCGGCGCGCGAGATCGTGCGTCTCGTACAGGACGCTGTTCGCTTCGGCGATATCGTGACCGGCGCGGCGCTGGACAATGCGATCGCGCTCGACGTCGCGATGGGCGGCTCGACAAACACCGTGCTGCATCTGCTGGCCCTCGCGCGCGAGACGGGTCTGCAATACCAAGTGAGCCGATTCAACGAGATCGCCGAACGCGTGCCGCACCTGGCCAAGATCTCTCCGGCCTGGGACGGCGATCGCCAGTGGCACGTGCAGGACGTGCACGACGCCGGCGGCGTCTCGGCGATTCTCGCTGAGCTGGCGACACAACCTGGACTGCTTGACCTCGAGGCACGTAGCGTTACAGGTGCAACGTTAGGCGAAACGCTCGCCGGCGTCGTCAATCGCAATACGGCGTGCATCCGCCCGTTCGCGCAGCCACATGCCGCTCGGGGAGCGCTCAGCGTGCTCTTCGGCAACCTCGCTCCACAGGGCGCAGTGATCAAAGTCGGTGCTGTAGATCAGCAGCAGATGACCTTCCGTGGACCTGCCCGCGTGTTCGAGAACGAGGAGGAGGCCATGCGCGCTGCCATGGCCGGGGCGATCCACGACGGTTCAGTTGTCGTCGTGCGCAATGAGGGGCCGCGCGGCGGGCCTGGGATGCGCGAGATGCTGGCGCTGACGAGCCTGCTCAAAGGAATGCCGTTAGGTGATCGTGTGGCGCTCATCACGGACGGCCGCTTTTCCGGCGGCACGCGCGGCCTCTGCATCGGGCATGTATCCCCCGAAGCAGCCGAAGGCGGCCCGATCGGGTTGCTGCGCGACGGGGATCAAGTGTACATCGATCTCGTTGGACGCTGCCTAACGGTTGAACTGAGCGACGCAGAGCTGGCCGCGCGACGCCGCACTTTTCGGGCTCCGGAACCCAAATTTCGCACTGGCTGGCTCGCTCGTTATGCGCGTTTTGTCACAAATGCCAGCAACGGCGCGGTGCTGCAGGCATGAGCGCTGATCGCAACGCGGCAGAGCGAAGTGGCGCGCAGATTATGTGCGAAGCGCTGCTGCGTGAGGGCGTCGACGTGATGTTCGGCATCCCCGGTGGCGCGATCATGCCGTTCTATCACGCCATGTACGAGTACCGTGACCGGTTGCGTCACGTCCTCTGCCGCCACGAACAGGGGGCCGGTCACGCGGCTGAAGGATACGCTCGAGCCAGCGGCCGAGTGGGCGTCTGCGTGGGGACTAGTGGTCCGGGCGCCACGAATCTGGTCACGCCGATCGCCGACGCATGGATGGACAGCACCCCGCTCATCGCAATCACCGGCCAGGTCTCCAGCGCTGTGTTAGGCACCGACGCGTTTCAAGAGACGGATATCACCGGCATCACGATTCCGATCACGAAGCACAGCTACCTTGTCACCGATGTGAACGAACTGCCGCGTGTCTTTCGCGAGGCGTTTCACATCGCGTCGACCGGACGGCAAGGTCCAGTCTTGATCGATGTGACGAAGGATGCCCAACAAGCTCGCAGCGTCCCGAATTGGGACGTGTCGCTCAACCTCCCGGGTTATCACCCATCGTACGAAGGTGAACACGCGCCGCTCGCGAGCGCTGTGCGTCTGCTTTCACTCGCTCGCAAGCCACTGATCATGGTAGGCAGTGGCGTCATCCAGTCGGGCGCCACGGCCGAACTGCGCGCGTTCGCGGAACGCACGGGGTTCCCGGTCATCACAACGCTGCATGGGCTCGGTGCATTTCCGGAGAGTCATCCGCTGTCGATTGGAATGCCCGGCATGCACGGCTGGGTGCACGTCAATCGAGCGCTACAAGAATGCGACGTGCTCTTCAACATTGGCGGCCGGTTCGATGACCGCGTCACTGGTAAGGCGTCCACGTTCGCGCCGCGGGCCCAGATCATTCACGTCGATATCGACATGTCCGAGATCGGCAAGGTCGTCCGCGCGGATGTCGGCATCGTCGGCGATGCACGTCTCGTGCTTCGGGCACTGCTTGACGTGATGCCGCCGCGCGATGCGCACGACTGGCTCGCGCACATCCGCGAGATGCAGGAAATCCATCAGCATCGTCAGGCATACCTTCGCCGCCCTGAAACAGCGCAGCTCATGCCGCACGACGTGTATGACGTACTCAATCGCACGTTGAAGGAGCGTGGCGGCTATCGCGTCGTGACGGACGTGGGTCAGCATCAGATGTGGGCCGCGCAGCTCATCGACTGGCAGCGTCCTCGCACGCACCTAACGAGCGGCGGCGCCGGGACGATGGGGTTCGCCGTCCCCGCCGCGATGGGAGCTGCGATCGCCTGTCCCAATGACACCATCTGGGTCGTCGTCGGTGATGGCGGTTTCCAGATGACCAATCAGGAGCTGGCGACCATATGCCAGGAGCGGCTTTGTAACGTCAAGATCGCGATCATCAACAACGGCTACCTGGGTATGGTTAGGCAGTGGCAGCAGCTGTTCGAAGGCCGGCGCTACAGCGGCACGCCGCTCTCCGGACCGGATTTCGCGCGTCTGGCCGAAGCGTATGGTGTGCGCGGAGTTACCGTTAGGCAGATGGCCGATGTTGAACAGGCTATCGGCGCGGCGTGGGAGCACGATGGCCCCGTCGTGATCGACTTCCAGGTGGAACGCGAAGTCAACGTGTTTCCGATGGTGCCGCAGGGGCGCAGCATCGGCGAGATGCTCACATCCGAGGCAGGGGCATGAGCACCCATCTACCATGAGGTCACGCACGTGCAGCATACTCTGATCGCACTACTGCAGGATCAACCGGGCGTGTTGAACCGCGCGGTGAGTCTTTTTCGGCGGCGTGCGTTCAACATCGCCAGCCTCAGTGTTGGTCAGAGCGAGACGCCGGGCGTGAGCCGCATGACGCTCGTTGTCGACCGCGAGTACGTGGAACAAGTCGTCAAGCAGCTCGACCGGTTGATCGAAGTCCTCGCCGTGCATGATATCACGCACGAGCGCACCGTCGAGCAAGAGACGTGTCTCGTGAAGGTGACGGCGTCGAACGCGAGCCTCGCGGATCTGGTGCGGATCGCTCGCGAGTCCGGCGCGCGCATCGTGGAGGTGAGCGCCGGCGTCATGATTCTCGCTTTGACCGACGCCCCTCAAGGTGTCGCGACCTTCGTCGAACGCATGCGGCCGTTCGGCATCGTGGAGCTCATCCAGTCCGGACGCATCGCCATGGCACTAGGCTCGTTAGGCAGCCGTGATGCGGTGCGTGAGCGCAGCCGTGACGCCGAGCGAGCTTTGCTGAATACACATCCCTTCCGCTGGCAGGCAGACGGCACATCCGACGATGAGGCGGCCTAACAATGACGACTGATGCGATCACGCGACTCTTTTACGACGCCGATGCCGACCTCGCACGACTGCGCGATCGCCCGATCGCGATCATCGGGTTTGGTAGTCAGGGGCACGCCCACGCGCTCAACCTGAAAGACAGCGGCCTGGATGTGCGGGTTGGACTCCATGGCGCGTCGAGGAGCCACGACAGGGCCACAGCACACGGGCTGCGTGTGTGCACGGTCGCCGACGCTGCGCGCGAGGCACAGCTCATCGTGCTGCTCGCTCCTGACACAGCGCAGCGCGAGTTGTACGAGCACGACGTTGATGACGCGCTCGCGCCGGGAAAGACGCTGATGTTCGCGCACGGCTTCAACGTGCACTATGGACAGATCGTTCCTCCGCCGAACGTGGACGTGAGCATGGTCGCGCCAAAGGCTCCGGGCCACCGCGTGCGTGAAGTGTTCGCTCAAGGCGGTGGCGTCCCAGCCCTGGTCGCGGTGCATAACGACGCGTCGGGGCATGCGCTCGCCGACGCCCTCGCATACGCCAAAGGGCTCGGCTGTACGCGCGCGGGCGTGCTGGAAACAACCTTCGCCGAAGAGACGGAAACAGACCTGTTCGGAGAGCAAGCAGTGCTATGCGGCGGCGTCTCTGCGCTGATCAAAGCCGGCTTCGAGACGCTTGTTGACGCCGGATATCAGCCCGAGCTCGCGTATTTCGAGTGCATGCACGAGCTCAAGCTCATCGTCGACCTGATGTATCAGGGCGGTTTGAACTACATGCGCTACTCCGTATCGGATACTGCAGAATACGGCGACTACGTAGCCGGTCCCCAGGTCATCACCGACGAGACACGCGCCGCAATGCGGCGACTGCTCGACCGCATTCAAAACGGGAGTTTCGCGCGCGACTGGATCGACGAGAACGCATCGGGGCGCGCGAACTTCAACAGCGCTCGCGCGGGCGACGTGGATCATCCGATCGAGCGCGTTGGCCGCGAGCTTCGTCGCATGATGCCGTTCCTGCAGCCGCGCGAAGTGCGCCCCGGCGCGGGCGGCCTAGGCGCATGACCGATCGCGTCCTGATCTTCGACACGACGCTGCGCGACGGCGAGCAAGCACCAGGTTGCACAATGACGCGCGCTGAGAAGGTGGAGGTCGCGCGTCAGCTCGCGCGCCTGCGAGTCGACGTGATCGAAGCCGGATTCCCCGCTGCGTCGCGCGGCGACTGGGAGGCCGTGCATGCTGTTGCGCGCGAGGTTGGTGCCGCGAGTGAGGACGGCCCGGTCATCTGCGCGCTGGCGCGCGCGAACGAGCGTGACATCGACGTGTGTTGGACGGCGATCGAGCCGGCGGCGCGGCGCCGCGTGCATACGTTCATCGCGACCTCGGATATCCACCTGCAGCACAAGCTCCGGATGCAGCGCGGCGAAGTCGTTGCGACCGTGAGCCGCATGGTGGCGCACGCCCGCTCGTTATGCAGTGACGTCGAATTCTCCGCTGAAGATGCAGCACGCTCGGAGCGCAGTTTTCTGCACGAGGTGATCTGTGCCGCCGCCGAAGCCGGCGCGACCACGCTGAACATCCCGGACACAGTGGGCTACGCCACGCCTGACGAATATTTCGATCTGATCGCCGGTGTGCGCACGGCGCTGCTCGATGGCGATCGACTGACAGTTTCGACCCACTGCCATGACGACCTCGGACTCGCCGTCGCGAACTCGCTCGCTGGCGTGCGCGCCGGCGCGCGACAGATCGAGTGCACCATGAATGGCATCGGCGAGCGAGCCGGCAACGCCGCGCTGGAAGAGGTGGCTATGGCGTTGCACACGCGCCGTCAGCTCTTTGGGCTGGAAACGGCGATCGACACGCGCGAGATCGGCCGCACATCGCGCCTGGTGGCGACGTGTACCGGCATGCGCGTGCCGCCTAACAAGGCGATCGTCGGCGCCAACGCCTTTGCCCACGAAGCCGGGATTCACCAAGACGGCGTCCTGAAACATCGCACGACGTATGAGATCCTGAATGCTGATCTCGTCGGTCTGGAGGGAGGACGGCTGGTGCTCGGCAAACACTCCGGACGGCATGCGCTGCGCAAGCACCTCGAAGTCACGGGACACGTGCTCAGCGACGACGAATTCACTAGTGTGTTCACGCGCTTCAAGGAAGTCGCTGATCGCAAGAAGCTCCTGAACGACCGCGACATCGAGGCGATCGTCGCCGGCGAGACGCGCCGGGTGGTTCCCGTCTACGAGCTGGAGCTGGTTCAAGTATCGTGTGGCACGCACGCGATCCCCACAGCAACCGTTAGGCTGCGCGGTCCCGACGGCAGCCTGCTTGTCGCCGCGGCGCAGGGTGATGGACCGATCGACGCCGTGTGTCGCGCGATCAACAGCGTCGTCGGCGACGTTGCCGAGTTGGTCGAATACGCCGTGGATCCCGTGACCGAGGGGATCGACGCCGTGGGGGGCGTCACCGTGCGTCTGCGCGAGCGTTGTAATACATCGGTCGCAACTGACGGGACGTCAGCGAAGCGAGGACGCGCGGTTTCCGGCTTCGGCGTTCACACCGATGTGATCGTCGCCACCGCCGAAGCGTACCTCTCGGCGATGAACAGCATTGTGCGATCACGCCGCCTCCGCGCCGGCGGAGCGAACCTAACGAGTGCGATCAATGCCACAGCGAACGCCGCTGGAGCACTGTCGTGACGGCGCCTCGCACGCTGGTCGAGAAGATCTGGCAGCGACACGTCGTGCGGCCGGCGACGGCAGACTCACCGGCGGTGATGTTCGTCGATCTGCACCTGGTCCATGAAGTGACGTCACCGCAGGCTTTCGCCGAACTACGCGAGCGCGGTCTCGCGGTCCGTCGCAGCGACTTGACGGTCGCGACGATGGATCATTCGACGCCGACGACAGCGCGCTCCTCCGGCGCGCGCGTTGTCGCGAGCGACCCACTGGCTGCCGCGCAGCTCACGGAGCTGGAGGCCAACTGCCGCGGCCATGGGATCCCACTGTTCTCGTTAGGTGACGATCGACAAGGGATCGTGCACGTGATCGGCCCTGAGCTTGGCTTGACTCAGCCCGGGATGACCGTGGTATGCGGCGACAGCCACACAAGCACGCACGGCGCGTTTGGCGCGCTCGCGTTCGGCATTGGCACGACGCAGGTCGCGCACGTATTGGCGACCCAATGCGTGCTGCAGAGTGATCCGCGCACGATGGAGGTGCGTGTCGACGGCCGCCTGGGCGAAGGGGTCTCGCCCAAGGACGTGATCCTCGGAATCATCGCGCGCATCGGTGTCGCTGGCGGCGCCGGTCACGTGATGGAGTATACGGGCAGCGCGATTCGCTTCCTCGACATGGAAGCGCGCATGACGATCTGCAACATGTCCATTGAGGCGGGCGCGCGTGCGGGGTGCATAGCGCCTGACGATGCCACGGTCGAGTACTTGGCAGGCCGCCCATTCGCACCTCGCGGGTCCGACTGGGATGACGCGCTATCGCGCTGGCGTGAGCTGCCTTCTGACGAAGGCGCACGCTACGACCGAACCGTCAGCATCGAGGCGAGCGATTTGGCACCGATGATCTCGTACGGGACGAATCCCGGCATGACGATTCCGATCGACGGTCGCGTCCCTGACCCACGCGCCGCAGCCGACGTACAGCAGCGCTCCGCGATCGAACGCGCGCTCCAGTACATGGCACTGCTACCCGGCCAACAGCTGTTAGGCATGCCGGTGGACGTTGTGTTCTTGGGAAGTTGCACGAATGCACGCCTCTCCGATCTCCGTGCAGCCGCGGCAGTGCTACGCGGCCGCCGGCTGGCGCCTAACGTGCGAATGCTGGTCGTGCCCGGCTCCCAACGTGTCAAGCGCGATGCCGAAGCGGAGGGGCTCGATGCCGTGTTCCGCGCCGCCGGCGCCGAGTGGCGCGAGAGTGGCTGCTCAATGTGTATCGCGATGAACGGTGACAGGCTCGCGCCGGGCCAATACGCCGTGAGCACGAGCAACCGCAACTTCGAGGGACGCCAGGGGAAAGGTGGCCGCACTTTCCTCGCGAGTCCCGTCACCGCCGCGGCGTCTGCAGTGCGCGGCGCCATCGCCGACGCGCGTGTATTGACATGACGAACGCTCCATTCACATCCCTGGTCGCCAGCGCCGTTGTGCTCCCTGCCGACAACGTCGACACAGACCAGATCATCCCGGCACGCTTCCTCAAGATCACCGATCGCAACGGACTTGGCCCACATGCCTTCGCCGATTGGCGCTATGACGCGAGCGGTGTGCCGCGCGCAGACTTTCCACTCAATGCACCAGCAGCGCGCGAGGCGCAAATCCTCGTTGCCGGCCGGAACTTCGGCTGCGGGTCTTCGCGCGAGCACGCGGCCTGGGCGCTGCGCGCGTTAGGCATCCGAGCCATCGTCAGCACGTCGTTCGCTGATATCTTCCGCGACAACGCGTTGTCGAATGCGATGCTCCCGATCGTCCTGAGCGACGGCGAACATGCGGCGCTCGTGCAAGAGTTGACACGCAGCCCATCGGCGCCACTCGAAATCGACCTTCCGAGTCAGTCGCTGGTGCTACTGCCGGACAGGCACCGGCGCAGCACGTTTGCGATCGACTCGTTTGCCAAGCGTTGCCTGCTGCAAGGAATCGATCACCTCGGCTACCTGCTCGCCGTTGCCGCAGACATCGCGGCATTTGAGGCGTCGCATCCCGCCGCCTTATGCACTACCTCGTGACCACGCGACACTCGCGCTGGCTTCGATGCATGTGATGATCGCCGTCCTGCCGGGCGACGGCGTCGGCCCTGAGGTCATCGCCGAGGCACTGCGCGTGCTTGCTGCTGTCACGAATCGGAGCGGTCACACGTTCGACGCCCGCTGGGGACTCATCGGTGGCTGCGCTATCGATGCGAGCGGCGAGCCTTTGCCTGACGAGACTCGTTCACTCTGCCGCGGTGCGGACGCCGTGCTGCTCGGGGCCGTCGGTGGCCCGCAATGGGACGATCCGACAGCCGCAGTACGTCCGGAGCAGGGACTCCTCGCACTGCGACAGTTGCTCGGAGTGTATGCGAACCTACGGCCCGTGACCGTGCACGAGACCCTGGTTACGGCATCGCCGTTGCGCGCCGATCGCCTAACGGGCGTGGACATTCTCGTCGTGCGCGAGCTCACCGGAGGGATCTACTTCGGCGAGAAGCGCCGTGAATCGCTCAACGGGGCGGGAGAACGCGCGTCGGATCTATGCGTGTACACGACGGCCGAGATCGAACGCGTCGTGCGAGTTGCCGCCACGCTCGCGCGCGGCCGGCGCGGTCTGCTCACTTCCGTTGACAAGGCCAACGTGCTCGAGACGTCGCGTCTGTGGCGGCAAGTCGCGACGCGGGTGGTGCGCGACGAGTTTCCTGACATTCGGCTGAATCACGTGTTGGTCGACGCCTGCGCCATGCAGCTGCTCCGCGCGCCGGCCGACTTCGACGTCATCGTCACCGAAAACATGTTCGGCGACATCCTCACGGACGAGGCAGCGATGCTGGCCGGCTCGATCGGCCTGCTTCCATCAGCTTCGTTAGGCGATGTCCCGAGCGATGGAGGGGTGCACAAGGGTCTCTACGAACCGGTTCACGGTTCAGCGCCCGACATCGCCGGTCGCGGCATCGCGAATCCTGTTGGAGCTATCGCCAGCATAGCGATGATGCTGCGCCACTCCTTTCGCCTTCTGGAAGAAGAGCGGCTCGTGAATGGCGCGCTCAGCGCAACGCTAGCAGCAGGGTGGCGCACGCCAGACATCCACTCGGCAGCTACGCGACTCTGCACGACGAGTGAGATGGGTGAGCTGGTCGCAGCGCACATTGCAACCGCCGCCGGTTAGGCTCGTGCGACAGCGACCGGATGCGCTTCCAAAAAACGTCGCTGATGAACGCGACGAGTACGCCGCGAGGGTCCGTTCGGGCGACGCGGATGCGCTGGACGCGCTCTTTCGCAGACACGGCGACACACTGCGTCGCTTCGCCTATAAGTTCGTTCGCTCGCGCGAAGCCGCCGCGGAAACTGTACAGGACGTCTTCTACAATGTCTGGCGCACGCGCGAACAGTTTGCGCTCAACGAAGACCCGGTGGCTTACCTCTTCACTGCCACTCGCAACCGTGCGCTCGACATCGTCGCGCACGAGGGGGTGCGGCGACGTTGGTACGAGGAGTGGTGCATGCGGCAGCTGCATCCCGACATGCGGCGCCGCGCCGCGCCGTCAGACGAGGCGGCGCACCTCGCCGAGTTGCATAACGCGATCGACGGCGTGCTCGGTCGTATGCCCGAACGGCGGCAGCTTGTTTGTCGCCTGCGCTGGAAGGACGGGCTCAGTCCTCGCGAGATCGCCCTTCAGCTGCGGATCGCGCTCAAGACTGTCGAGACGCAAATCAGTCGCGGGCTGCGCGACTTACGTGTGCGCCTCAATGGGATAGTGGATAGTGGATAGTGGATCATCGTTAGGCACCGCTGCTCGAAATGAACTATCAACTATCAACTATCAACTATCAACTATGCCCCCCGATCCAAACACCCGGTGAATTTGGGGTTGTTTCGTTCTGACAACGGGACCGCAATGTTGACGTCCCTGCCGCGCGGCAGGTTGTCCTTGTGATACGTCCCCGTGGGGAACACCGTTTCGGCACCACGGGCATACTGCCTAACGAGCCGCCGCAGGTCGCCGAGCCTGTGCGCTGTGCCGAATAGCGCGAACGCGCGTTCGCGGAACAGGAGATCGACGCGCGCAGCAGCGCTTCCGGGGTCGCTCAACAATGCCAGGCCGAAAGGAGCCCGCGCGTCATTGACCTTGTTGAGCCACACCGAGCTGATCCCCGCCTGCAGGGCAGCTTCGGCTTCGATCAGGCGCGCTTCTACACCACTCGCTACTGTCACTGATGCCGTAAACGAATTGTATTTGCGGAAGTAGTAGCGCGGCGTACGCTGATCCGCTCGGGACATGCCCGACCCTTCTATCGGCACACGTGGATCGTTTGCCGTCGCGAAGTTGAGCCCATTTCCTCCTTCGCGATCCGACACGAGCCACAAGTCCTGGTAATACTGATATGAATACGCCAGAAGCTTCTGGCGTTCGGTCTTGGTGCTGTGCAGCGTGCTGTACGTGAATGTCGTTGGTACAGCACTCACAGCGGTCGCCGCCTCGGCATATTTGGCCATGTTCAACAGCGCACGACCGCGTAGGACGGCGATCAGGTTGGCGATGCGCCCCGCGTCCGCTCCTGTTGCGTAGGAGGCAGCAAGATCCAGCTTCCCAGTCGCCGTCTGCATCAACTGCATCGTCGATTGCGGAGGCCCATACGTAAGCGACGGGAACGTCGTGCCTAACGGTGCACCCGAGCAGTATGCTTCACCGAGGAGGATGATCTCGGCGGCGGCGATCGCGTACATCTCAGCGATGCGCGGATCAGGCTCGCTTGTGACCGCTCGCAGCGCCAGTGCCGCGCGCTCGGCTGCCTCGCGCGCGCGATGTTGGTCCAGATAGGTTTGGGCCCATGCGTTGTTCGCTTCGCGCACTGAGCGCAGGTCCATCTCGCGCACATCAGGTGTCGTGCCGCCGAAACGGAACTCGTCGCTCATGAATCCGGTGCCGATGACGAGGCCCACGCCGCCGCCGCCGCCGTTGCCGCCATCATGTGCCACGGCAAAGTCACCTAACGCACCGGCATAGAGCGCCGCGGCTCCCTGGGTGGTGTGCAACCCGCCCATGTCGATGATGTCAGGTTGCTCCGCGTCAAGGAGACGCTCCGTGGAGCATGCTGACGCGGCAAGCGCCAGACCCGCGAGACTCGCGCACAACCTCTTGCTCGTTAGGTTTCTCATCGCTAGAAGCCGAGGTTGAGACGGACGAGATAGACGCGCGGCTGTGCGAGCTGCACGAAGTTGTAGTTCGGGCCGTCCACGCCGGACGTGTTGTTCTCGGGGTCCCAGCTGTTGAACCTGGTCCATGTCGCGAGGTTGCGCGCTGTGAGCACGACAGCCGCCGACGCGACGCGCATCCGGCTGAGTAACGGCTGCGGGATGGCATACGTCGCGGAGACTTCGCGCAACTTCACGAAATCGGCGTGTTCGGCGTATGCTCCAAATGCGCGCACGCCAATGATCGCCTTCGCCTGTTCTCGCAAGTCATACCCGCGCACGTGCAGCGCCGCGCAGTTCTGTACGAACACGCATTGAAACAAGTTGTTCACGTTATGCGAGACGAATCCGCCGCGGAAATCGACCAGCGCGGCCAGGCGCAGCCGATCGTTCAGGATGCCAAGTTGGTTCGACGCCGTGAGCGTTCGGATCGGTACCGTGCTCCCCATGAAGACGGCGGTATCCGACGACCAGACCTCGTTAGGATCGAGCGTGCCACTGTGGTTCATGTCCGAATAGCCGATGAGCTTCGGCCACCAGAGGCCAAACAGCGGATACCCAGGGCGGTTCTCATAGCCAAAGCCGGTGATCTTGCGCACCTCTGGGGCCAAACGTTCGAGCCGGTTCCGATTGCCCGACGCTTCGATCCCGATGTCGTAGCGGATGGCGTCGCGATCGATGACCCGGGCGCTGAGCGATACTTCCAGGCCGCGATTCGACACCACACCGATGTTGTCGACGCGCGCGACCCCAGCGCCTAACGAGCCAGGGAGCGGACGGTTGACGAGAGCGTCCGTCGTCTTTTTGTCGTAATACGTCACGCTCAATGACACGCGGTTGTGCAACAGCGTCGCGTCGAAGCCGCCCTCGATCTCGCGCGTGCGCTCCGGCCGAACACGGTCGTTGCCGAGTGAGCCGAACGTCACCGAGGGAACGTCTCCCATCGAAAACACTGTCGCTGTCGTCGGCGTGAGCTGCGTGATGCCGGCCGACGGGGTCGGTTGTTGACCGGATACACCTAACGCGCTGCGCAGACGCAGATGGTTGAGCCACCGGGCGGCATCGGTCTCGCGCGCGATGTAAGAGACGGCGACCTTGGGGTACGTGACTGCACCGAGCGCGCTGCCGAAGGCGCTGTTCTGGTCGCGCCTGATGGCGCCCGTCACATACAGCTTCTCACGCCAGCCCAAACGCTGCTCAACGTACATTCCGTACGCGAGGATTTCGGCTGTGCGCTCCCCGGATGTCCGCTCGGCGCCGGCGTCGAGACTGCGCCCCCCTGGTGCGAGCATGAGCGCCGTGTTCAACGTGCCATAGCGGCCGTCGCGGTTCCACTGCACGCCTAACGCCGTGCTGGACGTGATTGCACGCGGCAGCGTGAACGACGCCGTACTATTCAGGTTCACGCTGTACTTGAGGTTGTTCCATTTGTTGATCGTGCGCACGCCGGTGCGCTCGA
>JBQTIF010000111.1:0-9525 GCA_052388395.1 Gemmatimonadaceae bacterium
GTCAGAGTCGATTGAAAAATGCCGGCACAAAATCAGTGAACGCCCATAGCGCTTTTAAATCGACTCTGACCCCTTTTTATCGTTAAATCGACTCTGACCCCTTTGATTTAAGAGAGGCTCTGATGCATCGACGATCTTTCGTGAGCGATCTGGCACGCGCCGGCGTTGCGGCGGCTGTCCTGCCGCGGACTGGCTTCGCCACCCGCGGAGGCGCGAGAGCCAGGCGCGACGCGATCAACATCGCCTGTATCGGCGTCGGTGGAATGGGCTTTCAGGATGTGCGGAACTTCGGCAACGTCCCTGACGTCAACATCTACGCTCTGTGCGACGTCGATACGAGAGCCGCGGCCGAAGCATTCGGGCTCTTTCCGAAGGCGAAACGCTATCGCGACTATCGCGAGATGCTGGTGAAGGAAGCGAGCAGCATCGACGCTGTCACGGTATCGACGCCGGACCACTCGCATGCCGCCGCGTCGATCATGGCACTCAAAGCAGGGAAACACGTTTATTGCCAGAAGCCATTGGCGCGCACGTTAGGCGAAGTCCGTGCGATGATCGCGGCGGCAAAGTCCGCCAAAGGCTCAACGCAGATGGGAAACCAGGGTCATGCCGGCGAAGGCGTGCGTCTCATCCGCGAGTGGGTGGAGGGAGGTGTGATCGGCACGGTGCGCGAGGTGCATTTCTGGACTGATCGTCCGATCTGGCCACAGGGCATCGATCGCCCGACCGAAGCGCATAACGCGCCGCCGACACTGGACTGGGACCTTTGGTTAGGCCCGGCGCAGCCGAGAGCATACCACCCCGCATACGCGCCATTCCGCTGGCGTGGATGGTGGGACTTTGGAACGGGGGCGATGGGCGACATGGCTTGTCACGCGATGGACGCCGCGTTCTGGGTGCTCGGCTTGCGCTATCCAACACGTGTTGAAATAGAGTCATCGACAGCGTTCGCGGAGACGGCGCCGCGCGCATCGCGCGTGACCTATTACTTCCCGGCCGCCGGCGGACGACCGGAAGTGAAACTGGTTTGGCGCGACGGCGGCCTCTGGCCGGCTCGGCCTAACGAGGTAAGCAGTGAGAGTCGCTGGCCGCCGGCGAATGACGGTGGTCAGCTCTGGTTAGGCGACGGCGGCAAGCTCGTGGCCGGCGTCTACGGGGAGAATCCACGTTTGCTCAACGAGGAGCAAGCCGCCGCCATCAAGGCGAAACCGCTTCCTGTGAAGTATGAACGTGTGAAGAGCGTGCACGCCGAGTGGATCGATGCGTGTCGCGCAGGCAAACAAGCAGGATCGAACTTTGCCGGGCACGCAGGACCACTCACGGAGATGATCGCGTTAGGGAACCTGGCGGTGCGTGCGGGTCGGACCCTGGAGCTGGATGCCGTCACTGGCACGGTAAAGACACCGGCAGTTCCTAACGAATGGGTGATGCCGACCTACCGCGCGGGGTGGAGTCTTACCGTATAGTGGATAGTGGATAGGGGATAGGGCGTCGCCTAACGTTCCCACATCTCCAAAACTTCCCAGATCTCACGCCTGACGGTAGCACCCTCGCCGAAATGACGCTGAAAATCGGCGCGTAGTCGCGTGGCGTGTCCAGCAAGGTATCGCTCCAGGGCAGCCCGGTCTGTGGCGAAATAGCGCGTACGGTAGCGGACGTGTGACGCGTCGTCGCGCGTGAATTCAGCGGCGCTGAAGCAGCGGGTCGCCAGGAGCGCCGGGATGTGGTGATCCCGCATCCAGTCGGCAAAGACGTCGGCGTCCGTGCCTGGAGCGAGCGTTACAGCAACCTCGTAAACGAGCTTGTCCTTGGACGTCGGCATGCCGCCCTCCACTCGGGCATCGCTCGATAGGCCCCGAACTTAAGGCGACGAGCCGCTCCGTCTAGAGCTAAGGTCGCCATTTCCCCCGCGCTACTTTCGGCACGAACTTATCGATCCCTTTCGGCGGGTAGTCGAGCGTGCGTCCTTCCTCCGCACTCTGATACGCCGTCATGAGCAGGCGTACGACATCGAGGCCGTCGGCGAACGTTAGGCGCGGTTCCTCGTGGCCGAGGAAAGCACGGACGAAGTGGCGATCCTCGGCGGTGTAGCCATAGGCACCCGCCTCGTCCGGTACGACGGGCATAACGCCTGTCTCAGCGTTCTGCTTTTCGACGAGATCTTCGCCGGCATTGCCGCGCACTTCACGACTGAAAAAGAGCTGGAGCCCGCTGTCGAGCGAGTCCCAGCGCATCGAGTATTCAGGCCCTAACAACTCTGCTGAAAGGCGTAGCCCCGCGCCCACATAGCTCCACGAGGTGGTGGCTTCACCGATCGCGCGCTGTCCATCGTTCGTCTGAAACTCAATGTGGATGCTGGCAAAGTCCTCCGACGGGGCTTTTGCGTAGTCGACGGCCTTCCCCATCCCTTTCTTGAGACGCGCGACATACTCCGGACGCGTCCACTTGAGCGACGCAATGTGGCCGGTCACGCGTTTTGGCTGAACGGTGCGCAAGGACTGCCCCGGCTTGGTGAGAAGGTGCCTAACGATTAGTGCCGAGTGGCACATCATGTCATTAAGCACACCGCCCCCCTGCAACGCGCCTTGCCAGAACCATGGCGAATGTGGACCACTGTGCTCTTCCGCTGCGCGCGCCAGATACGGACGACCGGTCGTCGAAGCGCCGCGCGCCCAAATGAGCGCCTTTCCCGTTTCGATGTGCGGTGCGAAGTACTGGTTCTCGAGATACCCGGTCACGACGTCGACCGACTCCACCATCTTCGCCACTTTCACCGCTTCGGCGACGTTGCGCGCGAGCGGTTTCTCACACGCAAGACCGCGTAATGCGCCGCGGCCGCGCGACAGCGTGTCAACGATCTCTTCAACGTTTTCGATACGAGCGTGATTCGCGCCGCATACCCAGATGGCGTCGATGGCCGGGTCGGCAACCATCTGCGCGATGGTCTTGTACGGCTTGCACGCTCCGATGTCGAGCTCGCGCGCGAGTTGCGCAGCCGAGGCCGCGTGCTCCGCGTTAGGCGACCAGACGCCGAGGACGTCGCCGTTACGAATAGCGCGCCAGCCTTGCATATGAAAGCGCGTGTTGAAGCCAGATCCGATGAAGCCTACGCCCAAGCGGCCGCGTGCCATGCGTCGATGTCCTCCAAGAGTTGGCAGAAGGTGACGATTCGGTGACCGCACGAGAAGAGGCACCCCAGTTCATGGCTTACGCTGTCGCAGCTGACTGTTTAGGATACCGGCCCACAAATCCCCAATTCTCTTCGAGGAACCCACTTCATGAAGGCTAGCCGGACAATTCTTGGCGCTCTCTCGGTCGTCGCCTTGGCATGCGGCCGTGGTGAGCAGCCGGCAGCGGATACGCCCGTTGCAGCAGTCGACACTCCAGCAGTACCCACAATCGAGCTCACCGCCAGCGATTTTGCGTTCCAAGGCCCCGACACGGTTCAGGCGGGACCGACCTGGATCCGGATGGCGAACGCGGGAAAGGAGTTCCATCACGTCATCGTATTCCACCTCGCTGACGGGCACACCTTCGAGGAGTTCCTCAAAGCCGTTTCGACGAGCCCGACGCCGCCCGAGTGGGCGCACCCGCTGGGCGGTCCCATTGCGCCGAGCCCGGGTGGGGCGCCGACTGCAACCGCGGTGAACCTTGGCGCAGGTACGTACGCGCTGATTTGCGTGGTGCCGAGTGCCGATGGCGTGCCGCACATCGCGAAGGGAATGGCGCGTCAACTGACCGTCGTCCCGCAGACCGCTGCTGCCGCAGCGGCGCCGATCACGCCCACGAGCACGATCACGCTGGCGGACTATTCGTTCACGCCGAGCACGCCGCTCAGCGCCGGGAAAAACATAATCCGGGTTGTGAATAGCGCATCGCAGCCGCACGAAGTCGTAATCGTTAGGCTTTTCCCGGGGAAGACGGTTGCTGACATCGCGGCTTTTGGCGAAAAGCCTGTTGGCGAGCCACCGGGTGAAGTCGTTGGCGGCGCAAGCTTCATCGCCGGCAACAACGAGAACTTTATCGACGTCGACCTAACGCCGGGCGATTACGGCTTTATCTGCTTTGTGCCGGACGCGAAGGATGGAAAGCCGCACGTGGCGCATGGGATGATCGAGCAGTTTAAGATCGGCTAGGACAAGGCTTTGCCCGAAGGCGGGTCCCGCCGTTCCTCGAAACTCCGGCGTGAAGCTCGCAGTTAGCAGCCATCAGCAGATAGCTGTGAGTTAGTCGAAACCAGAGCTGCGAACGGTTAGCTGCAAACTCCAAGCTTCGCGCCGGAGTTGTGCTAACGGTACGAGCCGGTCACCTAACGCGATTATGCCGTCTCCTTCGGATACATCGTTCGACCGCCGACGACCGTCCGCACCACCCTGATATCCTTGATCGTATTGGGGTCCACATCATGCGGATCCTTCTCGAGGATGACGAAGTCGGCAAACTTCCCGTCCGTGATGGACCCTTTGGCATTCTCTTCGTACGAAGCGTACGCCCCGTTGATTGTCGCGATGCGCAATGCTTCGTCGACGCTCACTTTCTGGTTCGCCCCCCACTCGCGGCCGCGGTAGTCGCGTCGCGTAACCATGCTTTGGATGGCCATGAGCGGCTCGAAGGGGCCCGGTCCGTAGTCCGACGCGCCGACGACGCGGATGCCGCTATCAAGGAATGATCGGTGTGCGAACATCCAGCGCATCTTCTCGTCCCCGTACTGCGACCATTTCTCGCCGTGATAGTACACATACGTCCAGAACGGCGTGGGGATCGTGCCTGTCGCTTTGATCCTCGTTAGGAGCTCTGGATTCACCAGCGAGCAGTGCTCGATGCGGTGTCGGCGGTCCGTATGCGGCCCTTGCTTGAGCACGCGCTCGTACGCCTTGAGGACCATGTCGATCGTCACGTCACCGTTGGCGTGAATACCGATCTGCCAGTTATTGCGATGCGCGTCGTCGACAGCGTCGTCTATTTCCTTCTGCGTCATCGTTAGGATGCCGTAGTCGGTAGTACCGACATACGGCGTGCTCATGCGCATCGTCCGTTCGGACGCCGATCCGTCCGCTGCGTACTTTACACCCCCGACGCGGATCCATTCATCGCCGAATCCCGTGTAGACACCGGCGTTGCGTAGTTGTTGATAGGCGCCGCGGATCATCATGTACGCGCGGTGCCGCAATTCGCCCGCCTGACGCGCGTCCTCGTACGCGCGAATTGCGTCGGGGCCTGCTCCGGCGTCATGCACCGTCGTTAGGCCCGTCGCCGTCAGCAGCTCGGAGATGTGTCGCATGCCGTTGCGGTTGCGCTCGCGCTCTTGTTCCGGCGTGTAGCGCGGCCGCGTGCCCACGCTCCCAAAGACGCCTCGCGCTTCCTCGGCTGCACGGCCGGTAAGATCCCCCGTGTCGTCGCGGAAGAAGCGGCCGTGCTCGGGATCCGGCGTGTCCCTCGTGATACGCGCGAGCTCGAGCGCTTTGGAGTTGTACCAGCCTGTATGCCCGCCGCGATGGTTGACAGCGATGGGATGCGTCGTGCTCACGGCGTCGAGGTCGCGGCGATTCAGCGTTTTGTCGAACTTTGTGTCGTCGAACATGTAGCCGTTGACCCACTGTCCCGGCGGAGAGTCGGCCGCTTTTTTGCGCAGGTTGGCCTGCAGCTCGGCGAGTGTTCGCACGTTCGCGTTCGCCTCGTAGAGCTCGGTGACGCCGCGCGGGTGGCAGTGGCAGTCGATGAAACCGGGGAGGACGGTCATGCGCGCCGCATCGATGACGCGGGTGCGCGCGGTCGCAACGTTGCGGATGTCGGCGTTGCTCCCGACGGCGAGGATACGGCCATTCTTGACAGCCAGCGCCTCCGCGTTAGGCACGCTGGCGTCCATGCTGAGGACGCGCGCGTTGATCACGATGAGATCAGCCTCGACCCCGGCGCCGCGGCTGGGCTGCGTGGCCTGGGCGCTCCGGCGGCCGAACGGGAATCGGGAGACGGTGGCGGCGCCGGCGAGGATGGCGCCAAAAGAAAGAAATTCCTTACGAGTGAACTTGGCCATTGGCACCTCCGAAAGCGGGAACTGCGGTATAGGTAAAGGCTAAAAGCGTTAAACGGTGCGTTGGACGCGGGCGTTAAGAGTCAACGGCGTGAAAGAGTCACGGTTTGACGCTGTTGAGTGTTTGACGCTCACACGTTAGGCACCGTTTAACGCACTCTCGGTTTTTACTGATACCGCTCTGTTTTAGTTCGGTCTACCTTACCGCCCCGGCGCCAACGCCGCCAGCAGCCACGTCGCGCTCGCCGTCCCATCCATCGTCGGTTCGTTCGTCGAGTAGTCGCCCATGTCGTCGTGATAGACGATAAAACCGTCGTTGAAGCGGGCATATTCGTCCGGCTCCTGGAGCCTAACGCCGAGCAAGTTGCCAAAGATCGAGCGGTAGACGGGGCCATCGACCAGGCCGCCGGTGAGTTGCCAGCCGAGCTGTTTCGCCGGCACGGAGTGTGGATCGCGCGGGAAGTTCGTCCCGAGCCCGATGAACATCGAAACGCCCCACGGGTTGGTGCCAAATAGCCAGTCGATCGCGGCTTGTTCGTATTCGCGGAACTGGGTGTCGCCAGTGAGCTGCCGGTAGAGCAACGCTTGCGTGGCGAACGCCACGACGAGGTTGTTGGAGCACCAGATGAAGGGGACCCCGATGCGAAAGCCGTTGTTCGCGCGCCGGATTGTCGCCGTCAGGCCCTCCCTGTAGTAGCTCGTTAGGCGCGTCTTCTCTGCATGCCGCGCGAGCGCGGCGTGGCCGAGATTCAGGAACGGATACCATTGGTAGTGGCGTGCGGTATCGGCACCCATCCACGGCGTTACCCGCTCGCGCTCGGCGAACGCGAGCGCCTCGTTCACATAGCGGGCTGAATCGCGCCCCGATGCAAGCTCCGCGGCCGCCAGCTCCATGTCGTCGACCCAGTTGTCTTCTTCGTAGAAATACGGCGCGCCGGCGGGAGCCGTCTGGCAGACGCCTGGCCGGGCGGTGCCTAACGCATATGCCCGCTCCGCGCGAGCACGCAACAGCGCCCCTCGTCCAGTATCGAAACGTGCGGCGGCCGCGAACGTCGCGGCGAACTTCCCTGCCGTGGATGCGAAGCCCGTGGAACGATTGCGATAACGCAAGAGCCCCTGCGGCTTTCCCGTGCACGGATACAGTGGACGTTCTTTTCCCTTCCCCCAGCCGTAGTCCGACGAGTCCGTCGTCAGCAGATCGAGGAAGGCGTGATCGCGGTCGTCGCCGAGTTGGTTGAACAACACCGAGTCGCCTGGATACATCTTGAGCAGCCACTCGAGGCCGTGGACGACTTCGTCGAGCACGTCGGGGCGCCCGTTGTTGCCGGCCGTGCCGTTCGCCAGGTAGCGGTCGGTAAAGACTCGGGGGAAAGCGCGATAGGCAGCAAGCATGACGTACGTGGCGTTCGCGCTTGTGGCCACGTATTGCAGGTAGTCGGATGCATCGGCCCAGCCACCGCTCACCGGAATGAAACGCCCGCCTAACGTGGCGTGATCGACCACGATACCGTCCCGCCGGTGCACGCTATCGCGGAACACCGGGTTCCAGCCGGAGCGTTGCTGGCGCATGTACACGAGCAATGAATCCGCTGCACCCGCGTAGACGTCATCACCGACGCGCACGAGCACGGGAGCGGCGCCTTCCACGCGAATGCGGTACGTCCCGGGTCGGCGCACAGCGCTGAAATCCAGGCGATGCGTCGAGCGGCACGCGGCAAACGAGCCTAACGAGCGCGCGCTGCGCTCGCTGAGCACGATCAGCCCGGTCGACGTGTCAACCACCGAATAACGTGCGGCCGGTCGGACGTCGAGCGCGCAAACGACGGCAACCTTCGGATCCTCAACGCGATAGCCGAGCTGATTGATGCGAGTAAAGACTCGTGCTTCCGGCTGCTGAAAGGAGGCCGCGGCGATCGTCAGGACGGCGAGGGCCACGGCAATTGCCATGCGGCGCGCGCTCATCCGCGTTGCCGCCGCAGCTGCGCCAATCGGTCTCGGGCGCTGCGCACTCTGGGCTGCAGCTCCGAATCGGCGTCCTTCCACAAATCGAGAAAGAGCTGATAGTGTGCCTCGGCGCGGCCCGTATCACCGCGCGCTTCATACAGCTCGGCGATTCGTTTGTGCGCTCCGGCCACATAGAAGGCGTTCTCCCCCGGAAAAAGGTCCGGCGTGCGAATGAACTGCTCGTAATAGACGAGCGCCGAGTCGCGCTGACCGTTTAGATCGAAGGCGTCCGCGATCGCGATCAGGGCGAGTCGCTCTCCGATGGCGAACTCTCTATCCGCGGCATGAAATGCCGTGATGGCATCTGCGTATTGATTGTTGGCAAGGGCCACCCAACCGCGCATCGCGGCCCGCTCGCCATCAGGACTCACAGCGCCAACGTTAGGCAGGTCCCGTTCGAACCCCTCGAGTGCCTGCCGCGCGAGTGCGCCATCCCGCACCCTGGCAGCCATGCTCGCGAGCTCGTCCCACGGTCGCGACGCCGCCGGAATCGCGCTCATCGGAATGCGGCCCAGTGCGCGACGCATGATAGCGCGTGCGCGCTCGGTGTCCTCCAGAAAGTGGGCGGCGTCAAATGCGGAATCGAAGCCCGCGATGAGCAGCCGGTCTTGGGCACCTGTCGCCCGTGACAGCGTCACGTTTGCTTCGCTTCTCCAGCGGAGGCCTTCGCTAAGTTTGCCGCGCAGGTATGCCGTAACCGACAAAGCGAGTGCGGCGAATGTGCGCGGGGCGGCCTGCGTCGAATTCGCCAGCGTTGCGCGCGCAATCGAATCCGCGGCGTCGATCTCCCCGCGTCCCCAACGAACATTCCACTCTCCCTGCCACAGCTGTTCGTGTGCCGGAAGTCGCGAGCGATACTGCGCTTGTGTCGACTCGGCAGCCGACACGCGACCAAGTCGAAGCTGAGCCACCAGCAGGTTCGTGAATGCGCTTCCGAAGGGACGCTTCTCATTGAGCGCGCGTTGAAAGCGATCCGCCGCCTTGGCGTACTCGCGCGTTTCGAGGTACCTCAATGCGGCATTGTTCAATGCCGAGGCGTTTGTGGAGTCGATCTGCAGGATGGCTTCGTACGCCGCAAGAGCACGCATGCGGCTCGGCTCGGGTCCGCGACTGTAGTAATAGCCCTCCGTGAGCAGCCGCTCCATTTCGCTGAGCCGCCGGCGGTGGCGGAACGCGCGGCGGGCTGCGTCGAGCTCGCGCGGGCGTTCAATGCCGATGTTGCCGAGCAGCACTGCGATCTTGCGCCAAGCCATCGCGAACGAGGTGTCGAGTGCGACTGCTTCCTCGAGCAGGTCGATGCCGCGTTCGAAGTTTCCCAGCTCGTCGGCCTGGCGCACCGCTTCGACGTATTTGCGCAGAGCGGGAAGAGAAGGCGTGGTCACACGTTCCAGCGGTTTGGCGTCCTGCACTTGTTTGAGTGATTCGCCGATGCGCGAGCGGATTGCTTTTGATAGGCGGCCTAACGAGCGCACAAGATCGTCTTCGTCATC
>JBQTIF010000112.1:0-12112 GCA_052388395.1 Gemmatimonadaceae bacterium
ACGCCGCGTGAATTTGGTTCGCGAGTGCGTTGGTTAGGACACGTATTTCAAGATCCGACCCCGGTCTCGATTCTCAACCGACTTTCCAGCGCGCATTTACCGCGCGCGACAGATCGTTGTCGAGCAGGGCTGCCCGCACGGCTTCGGCTATTTCGATCGCTACGTTCTGCTGCGCTTCGGCTGTTGATGCCCCGAGGTGCGGTGTCAACACAACGTCAGGCAGCGACCGGAGCGGATGGTCGGCCGGCAACGGCTCGCTGCTGTACACGTCGAGCGCGGCCCCAGCGATCTTCTTGTTCTGCAGTGCCTTGAGCAGCGCGTCTTCGTTGACAACCCCGCCGCGCGCGACGTTGAGCACGAATGCGGTCGGCTTCATGCGGGCCAGCTGAGCGTCCCCGATCAACCCCTCGGTTTCCGAAGTCAACGGTACGTGAACCGAAAGCACGTCCGCGCGTGAGAGGATATCGTCAAACGCCGCCGCCTCGACGCCTAACGCCTCGACACGCTCTGGTGTCAGGAATGGATCCGAAACAATCACTTTCATCCCAAACGCGCGCGCGCGTATGGCAACCTCACCCCCGATGCGGCCCGCGCCGATGAGGCCCAGCGTCTTTCCATACAGTTCCACGCCCGTGAACGACTTGCGATCCCATTCCCCCGCGCGCATCGAGCGGTCGGCGGCAGGGACGCGCCGAGCAAGCGCCAGCAACAGCGCCATCGTCAGCTCCGCCGCAGAAACCGTGTTTCCCGCTGGCGCCGTAAGCACTGGAATGCCGCGCTCCGTCGCTGCGTCAACGTCGATGGTGTCGACGCCGACGCCGGC
This sequence comes from Gemmatimonadaceae bacterium, assembly GCA_052388395.1. Classification (GTDB taxonomy): domain Bacteria; phylum Gemmatimonadota; class Gemmatimonadetes; order Gemmatimonadales; family Gemmatimonadaceae; genus DASYRX01. The sequence continues at coordinate 824 of JBQTIF010000112.1, forward strand.
GCGCCCGATCACCTTGAGGCGATCGGCGCGGCTCAGCGAGTCGCGTGTGATCTTGGTCGCCGACCGCACGAGCACGGCGTCAGCACCGGCGATCGCATCGCGCAACTCGTCTCCCTTGAGCCCCGTTTTGACGGTGAGGACGAAGCGCGAGTCCGACGACAGCGGCGTCAATGCGTCGAGCGCTATCGCGTCGGCGACAAGAATGTCGAAAGGGCGAGTCATTGTGCGGACGGTCATACGGTAAGAACGCTGCCTAACGCTTCTAGCAGGACATCGAGTTCGTCGACGGTGTGTTCGCCCATGTGGCCGATGCGGATCATCAAGTCTTTGTCGTTGCCATAGCCGGACGCGATTACGAAGCCTCTGCTCTTCATTGCGCTGGTGACTGTCGAGCCCGTCTTGCCTTCGGGCAAACGGATGCACGTCACGGTGGGCGAACGGTAGCCTTCGGGAGCAAGGACCGAGATTCCGACGCCACGATCACGCATCTCGTCGACCCAACGATACGTACGCTCTGCCATCGACTGGTGCCGCGCCCAACGCGCCTCGATCCCCTCGGCCATGATGTGTTCGATCTGCACTTGCAACGCGAACATGAGCGAAACAGCCGGCGTGTTAGGCGTCTGATTCTTTCTGATGTACTTGTCGAACTCAATCAGATCGAAATAGATGCCGCGGTCCTTCTTCTGCTTCGCACGTTCCAAAACGCTTTCGCTCGCCGTGCAGAACGCGAGCCCAGGCGGGAGCGCGAACGCCTTCTGAGCGCCAGTCAGGACATAATCGAGTCCCCACCCGTCGGTTTCGCAGCGCGCGCCAGCCACGCCGCTCACGCTATCGACAAGTAGGGCAACGTCGCCGGCGGCGTGAGCCGCCTTGGCGAGTTGCTCGATGGGATTGAGCGCGCCGGTTGCCGTCTCCGAATGCACAACCGTCACCGCATCGTAGTCCTTGCCTTGCAGCGCCGACGCGAGCTGCTGTGCCGAAAAGCCGTTACCTAACGGCACTTCCAGCTTGTCGGTCTCGAGACCGCACGCGAGCGAGATGCGGTAGAAGCGGTCGCTGAACGCGCCGTTCACAAGCGATAAGACACGCTTGCGGGCGCCATTTCTTACCGCCGCTTCCATCAACCCCGTCGCCGACGAAGTCGAGAGGTACACAGGCCGCTGCGTGCGGAAGATGGATTGAAGTCCGGGTTGCACGGCCGCGATCAAGCCTTCGATGTCCTTTCCGCGATGACCGATCATCGGCTTGGTCATCGCCTGCAGGACCTCAGGCAGAACCTCCGTCGGACCGGGGAGGAAAAAACGCCCGAAACCAGGGGCGTGGCCCGAACGGTGGCTTGTGGGAGAAGCGGGGGCAGGGATCGCAGTAGTCATAGCGTTGGCAATTGGTAGGCACTCAATACGTGAGCGCGCTCGCTGAGCGGTCGCAGGTCATAGGTGGATCGCTCGGTTCATGACGCCGAGCGCGGCTTCCTTCGTCGCTTCCGACAGTGTGGGATGGGAATGAACAGTCATGGCGATGTCGTCGGCCGAAGCACGGTACTCCATCGCGATTACGACTTCAGCCATTACCTCGGACACGTTAGGCCCGATCATGTGGCAGCCTAACACTTCGTTGGTACGCGCATCGCAGACGAATTTGACGAATCCAGACGACTCGCCCATCGTCCGGGCGCGACCGTTGGCAGAGAAAGGGAATCGGCCGAGACGAACTTGGCGCGCCGTTCCCCCATTCGCCGCGCGGGCTTCACGCTCGGTGGCACCGACTGTGGCGATCTCGGGCCATGTATAGACGATGCTCGGGACGGTGTGGTAGTGCATTTCCGCGCGATGTCCGGCGATGACTTCGGCGGCGACGACGCCCTCTTCCTCGGCTTTGTGCGCCAGGAGCTTGCCGCCGACGGCGTCGCCAATTGCATAGACGTTAGGCAGGTTGGTACGCATCTGCGCGTCGACTAGGATCTCTCCGCGCTTCCCGGTTGCCAAGCCTAACGCAGCCGCGTCGACGCCAGTGAGCGAAGGGCGTCGCCCCACCGAAACGAGCACGCGATCGGCTTCCAGCGTCTCTTGGGCGGCGTCCTTTTCCGTTTGCACGGCGATGTGGGCGTCTTCCAGCGAAGCTCCCGTCACGCGAGTCCCCACCCGCAGCTCCAGCCCCTGCCGGCGGAATACGCGATCAGCCTCTTTGATGATGTCGTCGTCGTTCCCAGGGAGGATCGTGGGCATAAGCTCCAGTACCGTGACGCGCGCGCCAAGGCGACGCCACACCGACCCCAGCTCCAACCCGATGACCCCGCCCCCGATCACGAGGAGGTGCTTTGGCACCTTCGAAAAAGTCAGCGCGCCGACATTGGAGACGACGCGCTGCTCATCGAAAGGGAGGAAGGGAAGCTCGATCGGGATCGATCCCGTGGCAATAATGACGTTCCTGGCAGCGTAAGACTGGCTAACTCCGCTGCCATCGGTCACTTCGACGACATTCCCGGCTTTGAGCGTTCCTCGGCCGCGGGCCCAAGTCACTGCATTCTTCTTAAATAGGAATTCGACGCCGCGTGTGTTGGCAGCGACAACGTCGTCCTTTCTCTTTTGCATCTGCGCTAGGTCCAGCCGGAGCCCGTCGAAGCCCAGGCCGTGCTCGGTGGAATGAAGCCGCGCGAATTCGTAGTGCTCGCTGGACTGGAGAAGGGCTTTGGACGGGATGCACCCCACATTCACACAGGTCCCGCCCAGCGTCTTGTCCATTTCGACGCAAACGGTCTTGAGTCCTAGCTGAGCGGCACGGATGGCTGCGACGTAACCTCCCGGTCCCCCCCCGATCACAACAACGTCGGCGGCGAGCTGGCCAGAGGAGGTCGCCGCGACCTGCGAGTCTTCCATAAGGGCCCAAAAAAGTAGCGGGTGTGGCCACCATTGGCGACCACACCCGCCCCCTCAACAGGCGACCGGCGAGTTATGCAGCTCGGTTCGCCGTATCGGCACGCATCGCAGTGAACTCCCCACGGCGTACCGTCCCTTTCCAGTTCGGCAGCTTGGTGTAGTAGCTGCCGTCGATTCGCGATCCGGTTCGCAGCCCCTCGAGCACAGTGATGACTTCGGCGTTCTCGCGCGGGTCGTAGTACGGTCCGATCATCGCGACGAAGGCCCGCTCATTCGCATCGAGCAAGCGCACGCCCGTGGGCTGTATGTCGGCGGCAACGAAAAAGAGGAATCGGCCGACGACTGAAGCATCGGGAGAGCTATCGCGCACAAGCGTGAATGGGCGCACAACACCCGATTCATCGAGGAGGTTTCCGCGCCAGGTGCCCGCAAGACCACGGACACCAATGGGTGCCGAATCGTTGCGCGCGGGCGGGAGCGGTGTGAAAGCGTAGTTATGCATAGTCCAAATACCTGTGCTTCGTACGGCGACGACCAGAGAAAGATTCAATGGTCCAGGTTGTTCATTTCTTCACTCTATCGCATTGGATGCACGATCGGCGAAAAGGGTTTACAACGTCGTGGTAACGAAGCGATCCGCGTGAGGCACTCATGTCAGCGAAATGTCAACGGTGTTCAAGCGCGGAGTGTCTGACACGGAGAATGCCATCTACATCGCTTCATCTCGCTACGACTCTCTCCGCAAGTTCCTGGGCATCGACTCTCTTGCTGACGGCCGCGTCCGCAGCAGGCGCTGCGCGCCTAACGAGACGCTGAAACGCTGACTGGACGCAGCCCGACTTGCCGTTCGTTACAGCACAATTCAAGTAAAAGCGGGAGCGCAGATGCACGCAGAAAGTGGCGCTGAGGCCGCAGAGAAGCAGGTAGCGGTAGTGTGTCAATCTGATGTCAAATCTGCGTCAATCTGCGCTATCGCCTTGCAACTGAGAAACGGGCAACCCGGACTGGCCGTAAGTTGTCTTACAAGCAAATGTCCTCCCTCGTCGCGAACGGGACCTATTTCGGCCAGGCGTTGCGCGTTAGGCACAACGCTGGTTTGTCGCTGGCCGAAACTCAGTATGGTCCGCATATGGTTGTCCCGCAGCATGAGCACGAGACAGCCCTGTGCGTACTTGTGCTCGAGGGAGCGTTTGAGGAGCACTCCGAACGGCAGCGCGACTACTGCGCACCTGGCACGCTCCTCTTCCTCCCTGAGGGCGCTTCGCACGCGCACCGCTTCCTTGCTCCACGATCGCGGGCGTTCACCGTGCAGTTTGGATCAGAGTGGACGCGGCGTCTCGATGCGTGCGACGTGCGCATGCCGGCGTTCGGTCAGATTCAAAGGCGCGGTCAGGGGAGCTGGAACGCGGCGCTCCTGTACCGCGAGTTCCGCAGCAACGACGGCAGCCTTCCGCTCGCGCTCGACGAGGGAGCTGTCAGCACGCTGGATGCCCTCCGAAGAGCGTCAGCGACTGAAACAAACGCGCGCCGCGCACGCTGGCTCAACCTGGCGCGCGAATATGTGAGTGCGCACTTCCGCGAAACATTTTCGCTCGCAGAGCTGGCCCAGCTCGCGGGTGTGCACCCCGCCTACCTCTCTCGCGCGTTTCGACGTCACACGGGAGAAACCTTATCGGCGCTCGTTCGCCGCTTACGGCTAGAGCACGCTGCCGAGCGTCTCGCTGCGAGTGACGCAGCGATAGGGCACATCGGGTTGGACGTGGGCTTCGCCGATCACAGCCACTTCACCCGCGAGTTTAAGCGTGCGACGGGGACGACGCCGCAGGCCTACCGGCAGCTGTTCAGTCCACCGCGAGCAAAGCTGGGTCTTCCATCAGCTCTTTGATGCGAACGAGGAAGAGCACGGCCTGCTGTCCATCGATGATTCGGTGATCGTAGGACAGCGCCACATACATCATCGGCCTAACGACAATCTCCTTGTTCACGGCAACGGGCCGTTCCTGGATCTTGTGTAGCCCGAGGATCGCGACCTGCGGATAGTTGATGATCGGTGTGGAGACGAGCGAACCGAAGACACCACCGTTCGTGATCGTGAACGTCCCGCCGGACAAGTCGTCCATCGTGAGTTTGCCGTCGCGCGCCCGCTTGGCGATATCGATGATGTCACGGCCGATCTGGATCATCCCCTTACGATCAGCGTCCTTCACGTTAGGCACCACAAGCCCAGCATCCGACGCGACCGCGATACCCATGTGCACGTAGTGCTTGTAGATGATCTGATCGCCATCTACCTGGGCGTTCACGACTGGGAATTGCTTGAGTGCCTGACAGCACGCCTTCACGAAGAACGGCATGAAAGAGAGCCGCACCCCGGTTTCCTTTTCGATCTTCTCTTTGATGCGGCCGCGCAGCGCTTCCACGGCCGCCATGTCGATTTCATTGAACGTCGTTAGGTGGGCCGTTGCGTGCTGCGCTTCGAGCAAGTGCTCCGCGATGCGCTTGCGCCGCGTCGACATCGCTTCGCGCGTCTCGCGCGAGCCATTGCCGCCAAGAGCCGCAGGACGCGGTGTCGCCAGTGGGGGTGGAGCGGGGGGCGCCGGTGTTGGCGCTGGCTGTGGTGTCGCCGCCCGCGCGCTCACGGCGTCCATCACATCCGCTTTGCTCACAACGCCACCACGTCCGCTCCCCGACACCGTCGCCAGGTTGACCGCTTGTTCGGTTGCCTCTCGGCGAGCCGACGGGGCCGCGCGCACCTCTGTTGCGGCCGGCGCTTCGCGCGACGCTGGCGGTTCGGCTGCGCGAGCTTCGGAGGACGCAGAGTCAGCACCCGTGCCGGCCGCAGTTTCATCGAGTTCGCCAAGCACTTCGTCGACGCCGACTACGTCACCCTCTTGCTTAGAGAGCTTCGCAAGCACGCCGGCTTTGGGCGCGGGGACTTCGACAGTTACCTTGTCCGTTTCGAGCTCGACTAACGTGTCCCCGAATTGCACCGCGTCGCCTTCGCGCTTGAGCCAGCGCGAAATAGTCGCTTGGACGATGGATTCGCCGAGTGGGGGAACTTTGATTTGGAGCATTGGATGCGAGGCCGGCAACGCGTTGCTCGCGCAATATAAACCGCGCCGAAACTCGTGCGAGCGCTAACAATCAGCGCCCACGGCGGCCTGGAGCGCGTAGAATTCCGCGAAGACCTCGACATTCCTGAAATCACGCGGAGCAATGAAGTCCGCGTGCGGCTGTTCGCCGCTGCGCTCAACCGGCTCGATCTCTGGACAATTGGCGGACTCCCTGGCATCACGATCCGTTCGCCGTGGATCCTTGGGGCAGATGGCGCGGGGGAAGTCGACGCGGTGGGAGACGCAGTGACGACGATCCGTCCCGGGGACGCCGTTTTCATCAATCCAGGAATCAGTTGCCGCGAGTGCGAGTACTGCCGCGCCGGCGAACATTCGCTCTGCGTGCGCTTTGGCATTCTGGGGGAGCATCATCCTGGGACATTCGCCGAATACGTTGTCGTCCCGGAGCCTAACGTGCGGGTGATCGCAACGGATTCTCCCTGGGAAAAGGCAGCGGCCTATCCGCTCGCCGCGCTGACCGCTTGGCGCGCATGCGTGACACGGGCAGCCGTTCGCCATGGCGATCGCGTGCTCATTTGGGGGATCGGAGGTGGTGTGGCTGTTGCCGCACTCCGGATCTGCAAGTTGTTGGGCGCGCACGTGACGGTGACGTCGAGCAGCGACGCGAAGCTCGAACGGGCGCGCGAACTGGGCGCGGACGAGACCTTGCGACATGACCTGGTCGAAGTCGGGAAGGAGTTGCGTGCGCGCACCGGGAAACGCGGCGTCGACGTCATCATCGATTCTACAGGGGAGAAGACGTGGGAGCAGTCGCTCATCGCGTTAGGCAAACGTGGGCGGCTGGTGACGTACGGCGGAACGACGGGACCGAAGCTCGTCACTGACGTGCGCCGGCTTTTTTGGAATCAATGGTCCATTCTCGGAACGACGATGGGGAACGACGCGGAGTTCGACGCGATAACGGTCGCCTTTCGCGACGGAGACCTCGCCGCGGTCGTGGACCGCGTCTATCCGCTGGAGGAGGGACGCGTGGCGCTCGAGCGCCTGCAGGAAGGCGAGCAGTTCGGAAAAATTGTGCTGAGGATAGCCTAACGCTGATCAACAGCAACGGCGTGAAATGTGAGAGCCAACCGCGTGACGGTGATGCCTGCAGCAGCGTGAGAAGTACACTACGTAAGAGAGCCGCTTACGCAGGAAACCTCTAACGCTGGTTCTTATCACCTATCACGGTTTTCATCCTCACCTGTCACGCCGTTGTCACAGGGGACGGTAGGCTCGACATCCTATGGACGAAGCGCAATTCACTCCCGAGGAGGTTAAGGCGATCCGCGAAGCGTACGAACGGACCGGCAGCGCGATGTGTCCGCGCTGTCAGGTGGCGCTTACCGTGCGGGCCATCGGAGGCGGGTCATTCGGACTGGGTTACGCGCGGCGGCGAGAATGGCTGTTATGCCCGAAATGCCATCGCAGTGCGCTCTTTGACGTGAAAAGGGGGACAAGGAATTAGCGGACAGGGGATAGGGGATAGGGGATAGGAGGATAGGGGATAGGAACAGCAACCGCGTTGTCTCTATCCCCTATCCTCCTATCCCCTATCCCCTATCCCCCTAGATTTTCCCTCCGTGACCTTCCTCGAACGTCTCCGCACATCGTTCCTGCAGCTCGCCGAAATCGTGCCGGCGATGCTCGGTGCGCTCGTCATCCTCTTCGCCGGCTACCTGCTTGCGAAGCTGCTCGAGAAAGCGACGGAACGTCTGCTGCGGCGCGTGCGACTGAATCAAGCGCTGGAGCGTGGCGGTGTGATGGAAGCGATCGAGCATTCGGGATCGCACTTCAATCCAACACGCGTCGCCGCGAAGGTTCTTTTCTGGTTCGTGATGTTCGCGGTGATCATGGTGGCGGCGAACGCGTTAGGCTTGGAGTCGCTCGCGGCAGTCTTCGCCGAGCTGGTCGGCTACCTGCCGAGTTTGATGTCGGCGATTGTGATCATGATCGTCGGGATCGTGCTGGGACGTTTCACGGGTGGTTTGATCATGGCGTCGGCCGGCGCGGTGCAGGGCGGTCCGACACTAGCGCGCGTAGGACGCTGGGGCGTCGTCATGCTCGCGGTGTTCATGGCGCTGCAGGAACTGGGCATCGCCACTGATATCGTGACCACAGCCTTCGCCATTCTGTTCGGTGCTGTCGCACTGGCGATGGCCTTGGCCTTTGGGCTCGGCAATCGCGATCTGGCGGGAGAGGTGACACGCGAGTGGTACGGGCGCTATCGTGCGGAGCGCGACGCCATCGAACGAGAAGTGATGGAACGAGAACGCGAAGCCGAGTCGGCTGCCGCGGCTGAAGACAGGAAAACAGGAAGCGAATCGTTAGGGGCCGGCGACGGTCCGGAGTGAGAACCGATGAGCACAACTCTCGATGGCACCACGCCGAACGCTGTCGACCTGGAAGCGTTGTGGATGCCATTCACAGCGAACCGCGCCTTCAAGCGCGCGCCGCGTCTTCTCGTGGAAGCCAAGGGGATGTACTACACATCGGTTGACGGCCGGCAGATCCTCGACGCGACGGCAGGCCTCTGGTGCGTGAACGCGGGCCATTGTCGCGAACCTATCGTTGCCGCGATACAACGAGCCGCCGCGACGCTGGACTATGCGCCCGCGTTCCAGATGGGACACCCGCTCAGCTTCGATCTCGCGACGCGTCTAGCTGAAATGCTTCCAGGCGATCTGGATCACGTGTTCTTCGCGAATTCAGGTTCGGAAGCTGTAGACACTGCGCTCAAGATTGCGCTCGCGTATCACATCTCCCGCGGTGAACCGCGTAAAGCGCGTTTCATCGGGCGCGTGCGCGGCTATCACGGCGTGGGCTTTGGCGGAATCTCCGTTGGAGGCATCGAGAACAACCGCAAGACGTTCGCGGCGCAACTGCTGCCGCTGGTCGATCATCTGCCAGCAACGCACGACCTTGCGCGCAACGCGTTTTCGTGCGGCCAACCGGCCGCCGGCGCCGAACTCGCGGATGCACTGGAACAGCTGGTTCAGAAACACGGCGCCGACACGATCGCCGCGGTGATTGTCGAGCCGGTCGCCGGATCGGCCGGCGTGCTCGTGCCTGCCGCCGGCTACCTCGAGCGGCTACGCGAGCTGTGCACGAAGCACGGCATCCTGCTGATCTTCGATGAGGTGATCACGGGTTTCGGCCGGTTAGGCGCGAGCTTCGGCGCCGAATATTTCGGGGTTCAGCCGGATGTCATCACTGTCGCCAAGGGGATCACCAATGGCGCTGTGCCAATGGGGGCAGTGTGCGTTAGGCGCGGCATCTACGAGTCGGTAGTGAACGCCGTTGAGGGGGGGATCGAATTCTTCCACGGATACACATACAGCGGACACCCGTTGGCCGCAGCTGCTGGTCTTGCGACGCTGGACGTCTATCGCGACGAAGGCTTATTCGAGCGCGCAGCGGAATTGGCGCCGTACTGGGAGGAGGCTGTGCACTCCCTGCGGGGGGCGCCTAACGTGATCGACATCCGCAATCTCGGGCTGGTCGGAGCGATCGAGCTTGCTCCGCGGGAGGGGAAACCGGGAGCGCGCGGACTGGACGTCATGATCGATTGCTTCACGAATGAGCATCTGCTGATTCGCGTGACGGGGGACATCATCGCGATGTCGCCGCCGCTCATTATCGAACGGGAGCAGATCGATCAGACGGTGGACAAACTCGGGCGCGCACTGCGCCGCGTTGCATAACGACGCTTTTCGAGTCGCAGCCCCCCGTACGAAAAAACGACCTCCCTATCACAATCCCCGACGCGAGCCATTGCGTCGGGGATTAACGCTTGTTGCGGTGTCAAGTCAAACAAGCAAAGGGTCGAAGGTTGAAGGCCTAAGGAGACTCGGAGATGCGCGCCAGCAAAGGGTATTTCCTACTCGCGGCAATTTTGATCTTCGTGGCGCTCAGGTACGCGTGAGCCGATCGCGGATCGCTCTCGACAGGCTGTGGCCTGTCCCTCATGATCACTACGATCGACTACGATCGCTGAATGATCTGGAGGATGTGCCATGTCTGTCTCGCGCCTTATCTGGCTCGGCTTGTTCGCAGCGCTGTCAGGGCTGCACGCGCAAACGGCCAAGCCGCGCGCTCGTGAGCTTGGCATCGCGATCGGCGGCACGGCCGGTCCACTCGATGCCATCACTGATGTCGCCGGGGTGGAGGTTGGCCACACGACCCTCATCTCCGGAGAGGGTCGCCTAACGAACGGTCGAGGGCCGGTGCGCACCGGCGTGACCATCATTCATCCGCGCGGGAAGACGAGCAGCGATCCCGTGTTCAGCGCCTGGTTCACATTGAACGGCAACGGCGAGATGACGGGGACAACGTGGGTGGAAGAGAGCGGTTTTCTCGAAGGTCCGATCGGCATAACGAATACGCATTCGGTGGGGGAGGTACGCGACGCGATCTTGCGCTGGCAGGTTGGGAAGCCTGGGTTGCAGCCATGGGGTCTGCCGGTCGTCGCCGAGACCTACGATGGTGGCTTAAACGACATCAACGGCTTTCACGTTAGGTCCGAACACGTCTTTGCCGCGCTGGATGGAGCGCAAGCGGGTGTCGTTCCCGCTGAAGGAAATGTGGGCGGGGGCACGGGGATGGTCTGTCATGGATTCAAGGGCGGCATCGGCACGTCGTCGCGGCGCTTCGCCATCCGCGGAGCGACGTACACGGTCGGCGTCTTGGTCCAGTGCAACTACGGAGCGCGTGCCGATCTGCGCGTGGCGGGTGTTCCTGTCGGTGAGGAGATCGCAGATCTCACGTCGTGTTTGGCGACGCGCGACACGGCGATGTCCAACACAGCACGCGGGCGGGCTCGTGTGTGCAGCGAGATGGGAGGCGACGACGGCGCCGGCCGAGAGCACGGGGAGATGGGCTCTATCATAGCTGCGGTGGCAACCGACGCACCGCTCTTGCCGCATCAGCTCAAGCGCTTGGCGACGCGAGTCTCGCTAGGCATCGGTCGCATGGGTGGCGTCGGCGGCAACTCCTCGGGCGACATCTTCATGGCGTTTTCGACGGCCAACGCGGGCGCCGGGACTGCCGAGTCGGTGGCGCCCGTTCAGACGTTGCCTAACGCGGCGATCAACCCATTGTTCTGGGCGACTGTGCAGGCGACGGAGCAGTCGATCTTGAATGCGCTACTTGCCGCGGAGACGATGACGGGCGCGAACTATTTCCGCGTGTATGCCATGCCGCACGATCGATTCATGGCCGCGATGCGGAAGTACGGAAGGATCAAATAGGGAGCGGGGATCGGGGGCTAGGGGGATAGGGGGATAGGGGATAGAACA
>JBQTIF010000113.1:0-24141 GCA_052388395.1 Gemmatimonadaceae bacterium
GGAGACGTTGCCCTACCACGCCTGACCGGCCCCTGGTCGGTACAGTGATCAATAGGGGTCAGTGTCGATTGAGGGAGGCCACACTTCTTCAACGACTCTGACCCCTTTTGCTCCCTTGGTCTAGTCCACGAACGCCCACAGCAACTCGCGGCTACGCTTGTCCATCTGCGATGGATTGGCGAGATGATACAGATCGCCACCAACGTCGCGGATCAAACGCCCACCGCCCGGCAGCACACGTGGCCAGTCATCCAAATGCGTCTGGAATGTGCGTTGCCCTTGCTTTGTGTCCACGGTCCAGTGACGGATCTCGACCTCTTCGTCGATCTGCACCACACGCGTCACCTCGAGCACGAAGCCAGCTTCGGCCAACGCAGTCTCGAGCGCTTCACGCGACTCTGGGTCGAGCGCTGCCGGGTCTTCGACGAGCGCGATCTCGTCGTCGTCGTTGTCGCGCAGTGATAAGTGTCGCCGCGGCTCGGACCATGGAAACAGCTGCCGCAACCTAACGGCAGTTGCCGTACCATCTTTGATTGCGAGCAGCCGGCCGTCGCCCCCTCGCCGCAAGGTGAGTGCGGGACGCTCTGCTTCGACATGTGGAATGGCGATGTCTTTCGTACTGAGTAATTCCATGTTCGACTCCTCGATAAGTGGAGGGTGACGGAGCGCGGCCGGCTCAGGGCCAGGCTCCGGCGGCTTCTCTCCGCGCTCCGTCATTTTGTATGTCCCCTTACTGAAGTTGCAGTTGCAGCTCGTACAGACGCCGGTAGATACCATCGTGCGTGCCTAACAGCTCACGATGAGTGCCAGCCTCGGCGAGCTTCCCGTCTTCGAGCACGAACAGACGCGATGCGCGCCGCAGCGTCGACAGCCGGTGTGCTATCGCGAAGACTGTGCGTCCCGCGATGAGCCGCTCCAGCGCCTCCTGAATCTCCCGCTCCGTCTCCGTATCCACGCTGCTCGTGGCTTCGTCGAGGATGAGGATTCGCGGATTGTGCAGGATCGCCCGCGCGATAGAAACGCGCTGACGCTCACCGCCCGACAGCGTGTGACCGCGTTCACCCACCACCGTGTCGTACCCCTGGCCCAACTTACAGATGAAGTCATGCGCATTGGCTGCTTTTGCCGCCCCGACGACCTCACCTAACGACGCGTCCGGCAGCCCGTAGCGGATGTTCTCAAGCACCGTTCCGTGGAACAGGTACGGGTCCTGGAGCACCATGCCGAGCTGCTCCCGGAAGTGTCCGGTGTCGAGGTCACGCACATCCACCCCGTCCACTCGCACTGCACCTCCCGACACGTCGTAAAAGCGGGCAATGAGGCTCACCACCGTGGACTTCCCACCACCCGATGGACCCACGAGTCCGATCAGCTCACCAGGCGCGACATTAAAGCTGATGCCGCGTAGCACCTGCCGAACGCCGTCGTAAGCGAACGTCACGTTCTCGAACGTCACCGCTCCCTGAACCGGCGTAAGGCGAACAGGCGTCGGCCCGTCGCGCACCTCCGGCTTGCTGTCCAGCACCTCGAAGACGCGATGCGCCGAGCTGGTTGCCCGGTTCATCGTGCGTGCCATCTGCCCGATCATTTCGATCGGGTTGATGAACATCGTCGAGTACAGCAGGAACGAGACGAACACACCCGCTGTCAACGGCGTGCCATCGCCTAACAAGCGTGGCACGGCGAAGACCCAGACCAGAATCGTCGTCGCGTGCACGAGCAGCATGAGCGCCGGCCAGAACGTTGTCCACATCCGGTGAATGCGGTTGAATTCGTCGGTGACATCGTCGTTGCGCTCACCAAAGCGTCCGATTTCACGTGACTCCTGGTTAAACGCCTTCACCACCCGGATCCCCGGAATCGTGTCGGAGAGCACATCCGTCACGCGTGACCACTTGCGCCACGCACGAATGAACAGCCGCTGCAGCGACTCACCGTGCCAGTAGATCAGGTAGATGAGCAGTGGAACAGGCAGCGTCATAACGAGTCCCAGACGCAAGTCGAGGACGAGCAAAACAACGCCGAGACCGAGCAGCATGACAATGGACAACGAGACGTCCACCACACCGAACGCGAGGAAGTCCCACAGCCGATCGGTATCTGCCGTGACGCGCGTGATCAGACTCCCCGTCTTCTTGCGCGAGAAGAAGGCGAGGCTCAACCGTTGAATATGCTCGTACAACTCGGCGCGCAGGTCGCGTGCGACCCACTCGCCCAGCACGGACATCAGACGAAGCCTAACGAGCGCCGCAGCCTCTCGAATGACCAGCAGCACGGCCATCGTCGTCACCGCGAGCCACACGATGGCTGCTGCGCGCTCACGCGATAGCGTCCCTTCCTGCACCGGGCGGATCATGCTGTCAATCACGTAGCCGGCCAGGTACGGCGGCACGAGACTGACCAGCGTGATCAAACCAGCCGCGGAAAGACCTGACAACAGCTGCTTCCGGTACGGCTTGAGGTAGGAGAGCAGCCGCAGAATCACGGCCGTGCGCCGGTTCGCGACGAGCGCCTGCGCGTCGCGCACCGGGCGCGCGACAGCTTCGGCGTACACGCGATCCGCGTTCTCGGACGTCACGCTGCGGCCGGCGATCGCTTCCTCCAGCACGAACCTGATATTTTCGAACGCGCCACGCTGCCTGTGCGTGTAGCGCACGACAGCCAACGGCGGATCGTTAGGTGCCCCCAGCAGGCTCAGCGTGTTGGCCGAAAGGCCTGGGGCATCGTGCACCGCCTGGATGCGTTGCCGCTCGACCGCGTGCACGTCCCACGCACCGGCCGCGTCGGCCCGCGCCAACGCGACGTGGCGTGGCCCGAGCGCGAGCCAGGATTCTTTCAGTTGTAGTTTGTGATCGAGGTCGGCGAGACCGTATAACTGCACCGGTTGCCCGCCGAACGCGTGTTCAATGCGAGCGCGAACCGCCGGTGGAAGCGCGGACGGTTGGCGTAGGTATCGATGTATGATTTGCTGGTCCATGTCGTTGATCCGTCAGTAGGTAGGCAACAAAAAAGCCCTTCGGGTCTGCTGCACCCGAAAGGCCGGATCACGACATCGAATCTCGGACTTCTAGGGTGCTCCGCCTCCGGCGGTGCGACCGCCTGAAATGGTCGCTCCCGGGCGCACTTCGCCTAGGACCATGAAGTCCGTCGGCGCGAGGCGTCGTGGTGAGGTGAGCAGGTACTGACGTATCATCGTCTTGATTCTCCGCGCAGATGCGCGAGGGTCTGACCGCAACATAGGAAGTCCGGTCGCGACAGGCAAGAGCGAAGTTCCGGAAAGTGACACGAGAGCACCGGCGCACGTAGCGATTGACCAAGCCATCGCTCGTTGGGTCACTTCTATCAGCCACACGGAAGCACGAACCGGTCGACCGCGTTAGGCGCTCGAGCGGGTGGCTATTGTCTTGCCTATGCGCCGCGCATGAACGCGCAACCAGCGTTCTGGGCGCGAATGATCGCGAATATCCCCGAAGGCACGACGATCGTACCCGGAACTAAGTTCGCGCGCACTTCCTCCCGCACCTCATCTACTGCTCGCTTCACCATCTCGGCGTTTCGCGACGACCAACTGTTCATCGCAATGTTGCAGAGCAACAGGATGCTACCACGTGCGCGCAGCGTCTCGAGCGAGCTGTCTGTACTGTCGCCCCCTGCAGCTGCCTTGAGATATGGGTTTCTGCGCGCCGGCTGCTTGGTACTGCGATCGTTGATCTTGAGCTCTTCGCCAAGTGCATACTTGTCCCAGATGGCGTCGCCGAGAGCCATGGGTGTACCGCGCTGCCGCACAACGATGACGGCTCGAGTTTGGCTGTCGGCTGTGCTATGTACTTCCCGATAGTGGTCGAGGAATACGCTCGTTAGGTCGGGCGCGTACCCGTCCGCGAAATCGCTGGCGTCGAACACAACCTTATATGGGACATTGGCGAGCGCGTCGATCCACGTCGTATCCCATTTGTCTGCGGCCGCAGGGAGAAGCGACTCCGTCGAATCGCCCCGTGCGGCGAGTGGTGCCTGGCTGGCGCTACCTGCGAGGATTGCTGTAGCCGCTCCGAGTTGCGCGAGGAATTCGCGCCTGTGCTGGGGACTCTTCAGTTCCGGCTTCATGCGCCCTCTGTCGGAAGGTTCGCCGCTCCACGTTAGACACCTTGGCCGTTGTAACCGTTCATCGTGAGCCGACAGTAGACCGAAGCGTAAACTTCGTAGTGTCCGCGGCTGAGCCTTTCAGCCTTACTCTGCGTTAGGTCGAAGCCCGATTGTGCGCTCCACGGTGACGAGATAGCACCGCTTGAAGGAAGCGGGTCTATCGTGCTTAAGCAACGGCCCGCGGACCGCCGGGATACGCGCGGGCCTGCGTCACCTCGACGGCGATGCGACACCCGGGCTCGATGCCGCGCAGCAAGCTGCTGCGCCGGGGGAACTGCGCCATCAATTGGCCGGCTCCGTCGATCGTTGCTTCGACCTTCACGCGATCACCCAACGGAAAGAGGCGCGTCACCGTTGCGATGCCGGCATCCTCGCGCCAGAACTTGAGGTCATACGCCCGGATCACGAGCCTAACGATGCGGTCGTGCGACGCGCGCTCGAGCGGGACCCGGAGCGCGCCGGCCACTGCCGATTCGCCATCGACTTTGGCATCGAGGACGTTCACGTCGCCAACGAACTTCGCGACGAACTCCGTCGCAGGGTAATCGAGAATGTCGAGCGGCGTTCCTTCCTGTTCGACGCGCCCTTGGTTGATCACGAGGACGCGATCCGCGAGAGCGAACGCCTCCTCTTGATCGTGCGTGACGAAGATCGAGGTGACGCCGGTCTCGTCGTGCAGGCGACGCACCCATTGCCGCAGCTCTTGACGTACCTTGGCGTCGACCGCAGCGAATGGCTCATCCAGGAGCAACAGCTTGGGACGAGGAGCCAGAGCTCGCGCAAGCGCGACCCGTTGACGCTGGCCACCTGAGAGCTCCGACGGCATCTGTCGCTCATATCCGTCGAGGCTCGTTAGGCGCAGCAGCTCGCGCACGCGCCGTTCACGCTCCCCCTTGTGCACTTTCTGCACTTCCAGCCCGAAGCCGATGTTCTCCGCCACGGTCATGTGCCGAAACAGCGCGTAGTGCTGAAAGACGAAGCCGACGCGGCGCTTGCGCGCATGATCACCCTCGACCTGATGGCCATCGAAGCTCACCGTGCCGCTGTTGGGGTGGTCGAGCCCGGCGATGATGCGCAGCGTTGTGCTCTTGCCCCCGCCCGACGGGCCCAACAGCGCGACGAGCTCGCCGCCGGCGATCTCGAAGCTCACGTCGTCCAGGGCGACGAACGAGCCGAAACGTTTGGTTAGATGCGATACGATGACATTCATGACAGTGCGTCTCTCCGCTTCTTGCGAAGCTGCTCCAGCGTGACGAGAAAGCCCATACTCAACAAGGCGAGAACGATTGCCAGCCCAAACGCGGCGGCATCGTTGCGCTCTTCGAGCGCGCCGTAAATGAAGGTCGTTGCTGTATCGGTGCGCCCGGCGATCGCGCCGCCCAGCACCAACACCGCGCCGAACTCACCTAACGCGCGCGCAGCCGTGAGTGTGAGCCCGAGCGTGAGCCCGCGCCGGATATTCGGCAGGGTAACGCGAACGAACGTGCGCCACGGCGACGATCCCAGCGTGGCGGCGACATGCTCCTCGTCGTTCCCGACTTCCGCGAGGACGTAGCTGACCTCGCGCACTGTAAACGGTAGCGTCACGAAAAGCGTCGCGACGATGAGCCCGGGGAACGCAAAGGCGACGCGTACATCGAGCGCCTGCAGCGGTGTTGCGAACCAGCCGCTGCGGCCGACAAGTAAGAGGAACGCGAGTCCGATCATCACTGGTGACACTGCCAGCACGACGTCAATTGTCGCATCGAGCACGGCAATGCCCCGGAAACGCTGCCTAACGAGCGTGAGTGCGGCGGCGATGCCGAAAACGCCGTTGCAGACGACGGCGATCGCCGTCAGCAGCAGCGTCGCCCGCAGCGCGGCGAGCGCGGTGGGAGACGCGATACCGCGGAGAATCGCAGGCAGCCCCAGACGCACCGCTTCAACCGCGAGCGCGACGAGGGGCAGCAGCAGAATCGTGCCGATATAGAGCAGTACGGCGATGAACACGATGATCCGAGCCGGCGTCCACGACGCGCGTATCTGCGAGTCGGGGAGCGGCTCGTGCGGCAGGCGCGGCATCGGCTCGCGCGGGATGACATCGACCTCCAGCGTCGCCGGTCGCGAACGCGGCAGATCGTCATCCTGCACCGGTTCGGCGCGGGCGTGCAGCACCGCGCCGGCAAAGACGTGTGGTCGCGTGCTGCTAGCCACGGCGTGCTCCGGCGGCATGGCGCAGGGTGCGTGCACCTAACGAAAGCGCGAACGAGAGGACCAGCAGCACGAGCGATATCGCGGCAGCGACGTCGGGGCGTCCGCCTTCGACTTCACCGAAGATGTAGATGGCTCCAGTGAGCGTTTTGTGCGGAATGTTCCCGGACACAACCACGATCGCACCAAACTCCGCAATCGCACGCGCAAAGCTCTGCAGCGCCCCGACGCCGATGGCCGGCGCCAGCGCCGGTAGAATGACACGCCGCACCACGGCCCAGTCACGTGCGCCTAACGTGCGCGCGGCTTCTTCTTCAGCCGGATCCAGTTCCGCGAGCACCGGCTCCACGGCACGAACGACGAACGGCAGCGTGATGAAGAGCAGGGCGAAGATGATCGCCGGCGGCGCGAACAGCACGTCGATGCCGTGCGCCGCGAACCAACGCCCGGCAGGGCGCGTCGGTCCGAGCAGCAACACCAGCATAACGCCCGTGACGAGCGTCGGTACCGCGAACGGAAGGTCGACAAGCGCCTGCAACAGCCCACGCCCCGGAAAACGGCATCGCACAAGGACCCACGCCGTTGCCGTTCCCGCCAGCGCATTGATCACAGCCGTTAGGGCGCCAGTCCATAACGTGAGCAACAGCGCGTCGACGGCCATTGGCGAAGAGGCCGCACGCCAGACCCCCGCGACACCGTTCGCCAGGCCAGTCGCAGCCAGCGCGGCGAGTGGAAGTGCGACAAGCGCAGCGACGTAGGCCAGTACGCCGCCGCGCATAACGAGCTGAATCGGCGAGGCGCGCCTCGCCATAGTGCTCATTGGCGAGCCACCGCGCGAGTCGAAGCGCGCTCAAAAACTCCGCCCGGTGCGAACAGTGTCGCTGTCACGATGGGCCAACCACCAAGGTCGCGAATCGTGAAGCGACTCGGCACATCGGGATACTGCTCGCGAAACTCAGCCGCGACCGTTTCGTCTGCCGGGCGCAGACCGTACTTGGCGTATTTGCGCTGCGCATCGGGTGATGCGAGGTACTGCACGAAGGCCTCGGCAAGTGATTGCGTGCCACGCTTCGATGCGTATGCGTCAATGACCGCGATCGGGTTTTCGATGAGGATCGTTCCCGGCGGGATCACGAAGTCCATTGCCTTGCCGGCGGCTTTCGATACCAGCACTTCATTCTCGTACGTGATCGCCGCATCGCCGACGCCGCTCTCGAAGGTGAGTATCGACTCACGTGCGCCCTTATCCATGATGGCGACGTTGGCGACGATGTCGCGCAAGAGTGCCTCGGCTGCGCTGCTATCTGCCGCAAGCGCTGTGGTCTGTCCGCGCAACGCAGCGCCGTAGATCGCAGCGACGTTCCACATCGCGCCGCCGCTCGTGCGCGGGTTCGGCGTTAGGACTTTGATCCCCGGACGGCGCAGATCGTCCCACGTCTTGATGTTCTTTGGATTGCCGGGCCGCACCGCGATCACGACAATCGAGCGCGTCACCATACCATCAAATGCGCGCGACTTCCAGTCGTGCGTAATGAGTCCGGCCTTCACCAGCGTTTCGATGTCCGGCTCGAGTGAGAGCGCGGCCAGATCTGCTTCAAAGCCGCCGGCGATGGCGCGCGCCTGTGCCCCGCTGCCGAGATACGACTCCTCGAACGTGATGGTACCGGCGTGTTTTGCATTCCAGTCCGCGGCGAATGCGGGAAGGATCTCACGATAGGCTTCCCGGGGCGTAGTGTAGGCGCCGAGCGTGAGCGTCTGTGCGGCGGATGCGGCGTTGGCCGCATCACCGCTGCTTGCACATGAGGCCAGTAGCGTAACTGCGACTGCCGTTGCGGCGGCCGAGACTGGGCGGGGGGCTCGCATGACGTGCGCGTTAGGTAATGAGATCGATTAGAAGCTGTGTTGAATGCGCGTCTGAATGGCGCGTTCCGGTTCACGGTTACCCAGCGGTGATCCGTCGCGATATTGCGTGACGCTGTAGTTCACCGTGAAGCGCACGCCGCGGTTGAGGTACCAGTTGAGGGCAACGCCTCTGGAATCGCCCCGGCGTGGCTGCGTATTGGGATCGGCGAAGACGGGGAAGGCGTCGCGATCGATCGTGAACGTGTTGTAGCGCAGCCCGATTTCGAAGGCGCCCCACTGTTTACGTTGCATGTCGAAGGGACGAGCCGGCGTTAGGCCTCTGTAGGACGGATGTTCGCCCGTGAGTACGATCGAAGTCGTGATGTTCAATGCAGCGTGATCGACCTGGCGCAGCGCGGTATCGCGCCTAACGACTTGACCAATGCGCGTGTATTCCCAGAGTGTGCCAACCGGACCGCTATACCAATACCCCTGGGGTGCGAGGCGTGTGTGCAAGCCGTCGGCAATCGTCGTCCCCGCTGCTCGACCATCGGAGCGGAAAACAAACGCCGCTTGTTGCGCTGGTGTGCGGTACGTCTGCAAGAATGGCGCGGACACAGTTCCGCGATGCACGCCACGAGAAGCTGCGATGCCGATGGCGAACTCGCGCAACGCGGCGAGCGACGAACCGTTGAACGGTTCGAGCAGAACTCGGCCGAAGAGGTCTTTGTTGTTGCCGTTGTCGCCGTCGCCGAAGCCAAGGTCGGGGACGCCGTTGAAGACCCCCGCCTGATACTGAACCACACCGCCGCGGATATCGCCATACAGCTGCACGCCGACGTCGCGGTTAGGCGCGAAGCTCGTATTGATCGCGCGCTCGATGAAGATCAGATCGGTCGCTGACTGCAGCCGCTCCATACCAAACGGAGGTTTAAACTTCCCTGAGCGGATGTTGAACGCGGGACTGAGTCTGACGTCTGCATGCGCGTCGAAGACCGTTACACGTCCCTCGCCGAAATCCGGCATGAGCCGCAAATCGAGAATGCCGCCGACAGTCGCTTCCCAAACGGGGCGCACGCGCCGCAACAGGAACGTCGCGGTCGCCGGCGTTTGTTCATCATCGAAGAAGAACCGGCTATCGCTTTGGAAGTAGCCGCGCAGTCGCACACGAAAGCGGCCGTCAGTAGACGCAAAAGTGAGTGGCGACGACACCGAACTCGCTGCCTGACGAGTCGATTTCGCGAGACTATCTGCGAGGCGGCGCTGAACCTGTCGCAACTGGGTGACAGCAGTCTCCAGCTCACCAATGCGCGCGGCGAGTCGCGATTCGTCACTCGCTTTGCCTACCGTGTTGCCGCTGGCAGGCCGCACTTCGCGTCCCTGGCCATGCGCCGCGGCCGACGCACCAAACAGCGCGATGACGCTCAATCGCAGGACGCAGCGCTTCATGACGACGATGGTGGCCTGGGTTGGTGGATCGTGATTCCAACAGGGAGTAGCGTGATCTCAACGGTCAGTCAGCACTCGGCCGTAAAGCATTGGCTGGGCCAACGCGCGCATATTTGTGTAAGCCGTTGTGACGTCTTTGTTTAGAGCGCCGTTCTGCGCGCGAGCCGCCACGCACAGCCGGCACATACGATGGCATCATCCTTGATATTTCAAGGAGCAGCATCAGTAGCCATCACATTGCACGGTCTTGCTCGTGGAGCATCCTTTCCAGCTGCTGGTCGATATCTGGCGCAGCGCAGCCCGCTCCGCCCCCATCAGCGAGACGCTGCCGCGGCTCGCCGCACTGCTCGCGCGTGTGGCGCCAGCCGACTACATCGCTGTTCGGCATCTGGATGCATCGGCGCGGCGCATCGAAACGATGGCTGTCAGCGCCATCCGGCCATGCACGCTTCCGGCGGCATCACGGGATGAGCTCGACGACCGCGAGTACCAAGTACTAAGCGACTGGTGCCGCCGCGGCACAGCGGCGCTCTCGTCAAACGGTATCGAACCAGAGCTTGTTAGGCTGATCGCCCCTACGCCGCAGCACGTGGCGAGCGACGTGCTGCTTGCGCCGCTGCGTGCCGGCGATAGGCCCTTGGGGGCGTTCGTCATCGTCGCGCGCAGCCGCGGACGCCTTGGTGATGCGCACGTCGCACTGGCCGACGAGCTGATTGCTCCGCTCACAGCGGCCGTCGAGAACGACCTGCGCCTGAAGGAATTCTCGCGACTGCGCGAAGCCCTCGAAGCAGACAAGCGCGCGTTGCTGCAGCGTCTCGAGCGGCAGGAACTTGCCGACACAATTGTCGGTCGCGAATCGGGGCTGCAGCAAGTCATGGATCGCGTCGAACAGGTCGCACCAACGGACGCGCCGGTTCTCTTGTTAGGCGAAACTGGGACCGGCAAGGAGGTTCTGGCGCGCACCATCCACGCGCGTTCCAAACGCGCCGCTGGCCCTATCGTGCGAGTCAATTGCGGGGCACTACCGGCCGGTCTCGTCGATTCGGAGCTTTTCGGTCACGAGAAGGGGAGCTTCACCGGCGCCGTCGCGCTGCGCAAAGGGTGGTTCGAGCGCGCCGATGGCGGCACGCTCTTCCTGGACGAGATCGCCGAGCTGCCGTTGGACGCTCAGGTGCGTCTGCTGCGTATCCTGCAGGATGGGACGTTCGAGCGCGTTGGCGGCCAGCGCTCTCATACAGTGGACGTGCGGGTAGTGGCGGCCACGCATCGCAATCTGCGCGACATGGTCGCGCGTGGCGCGTTCCGCGAGGATCTCTGGTATCGTATCGGCGTCTTTCCGATCGAGATCCCACCGTTGCGCGCGAGACGCCAAGACATTCCGGCGCTCGCGGCCCACTTCGCGCTGCGCGCGGGGATGCGCCTGGTCGGCGCACCACTCGCGTTAGGCCCGGACGATCTCGACCTCCTCGTCGCGTACGCATGGCCGGGCAATGTCCGGGAGCTCGCCGCCGTCATCGAGCGTGCTGCGATACTCGGCGACGGGCGTCATTTACGGCTCGCTACCGCGTTAGGTGGTGTGGCAGTGGCGGCAGCTGCACCGCGCCTGACGAAGAGTGGCCCGGAAGGCCGCGCGGAGACCGGCCGCGCAGCGATCCTCACGCTGGACGAAGCAATGGTTGAGCACATCGAACGCGCGCTCGACGCAACCGGCGGTCGTATAGAAGGTCCGCGCGGCGCGGCGGCGCTGTTGCGCATCAACCCGCACACGTTGCGGGCGCGCATGCGCAAGTTGCGCATCGATTGGACTCGCTTCCGGCCGCACGGGAGCGTCGATGTCTCGGACGATCCGCACTGGCAGTAGTTCGTTGCCTCTACAACCGCGGCGCGATGCTCTGGTGTGCTTCAGCTGATGTGATGACTGGAATAACCTCGAAGTCCGTGACATCGCGCCAGTTCGCCATCCAGGCTTCGAGAAGCGCCGCGTCGTCGCACTCCATGACCTGATAGCAGCGCCGCAAGTCCGTCGTCACCCAACTGGAGACGTAACGTAATCTGTCGGGTGCCAAGCGACCGCTATCGCGAAAGCGACGATATACCGGGAGCGGATCGCCGTCGCGGAACTTCTCGATGAGCATGTAGAGCATTCGTCGTTAGGTGAGTTGAAGTTGCGTTCCAACACCTGTCTGGAACGCACGTTCATAAGCGATCGCCGCGGCTGCGACGTCCTGCAACGCGGTGCCGGTGCTGTCGAACACGAACGTCTCGCTCTCTGATGTTCGGCCCGGGCGCTGGCCAGCGAGTATCTGGCCAAGCTCGGCGTGAACGTCAGCGCTGGTCATGACGCCGGCGTCGATGGCGTGATGTAGCTCGCCGATTGCTGCCGCCTGCCCGACGAGATCGACGACGACCTTGCATTGCCGAAGAACGTCCGGCTCCAGCTCCTGTTTATCTGGGCTGTCAGCTCCGACAGCCGCGATGAACAGACCGGGTCGCACGAGAGATGCGGGCAGAATCGGCTTTCGTGCTGGCGTACACGTCACGCAGATATCGCTCGCTGCAAGAGCGACGCCGGGCGACTCGTTAGGCTCGATTGTTATACCAAGCTCGCTCGAGAGCTCCTTGGCAAAGGCGCCAGCCCGCGCTCGATCAACATCGATGGCATACGCGTGAGTGATCTGACGGACGAGCGCGAGAGCTCGCAAGTGGCTGCGCCCCTGTTCTCCGCATCCATAAATCGTTACGACTTTCGCACCGGCACGCGCCAGGCGGCGAGCCGCAACCGCGCTCGCCGCCGCTGTCCGGAGAATCGTAATCTCGATCGAGTCGAGCACAGCCAAGGTCTTCCCCGTGTCGAGCTCGAACAGGGCAATTACACCCTGAATAGTCGGCAGGCCATGGCGCGCGTGATTGTCGGGGAAGTTGGCGTTGATCTTGGCGGCGAAGTATCCACGCCCACGGGACCCTAACGCCGCGGTCTTCACGTGAAATCCACCGCCAGGGACATGCGCACCAAGCACGCCAGGCGCCCCAGGCAGCTCACCCCTGGCGTGACGCAGCAGCGCGTGCTCGACGGCGTCGATGCAGTCGGCGAGGTTGATCAGGCTCGCTATGTCACGGCGGGTGAGTGAAATCATGTCAAGGCGGGCCACCGTCAACTGCAACGGCTTTCCGAATTGAGCGGCACGACGATGAGTCGGATCACAAACGCCTAACGGCTCATTTCTCACGCTCTGCGACGTCCACGACAAATGCTCCTGTCAACACGCGGCCGCGGCGCTTGACCTGCACCCATATGGTGTACTTCCCCGACTCCGGAAAGGCGTACGGAAAGTAGAGTGTGTCGCTGCGCGATAGGCTCGTACTCGATGCGTGGGCGCGATGCTCGGCCTTCGTTTGCGTGAGCAGCGTCTGAGCGGCGAGTGAGATCGTTCCCATCGGGTGGAGATGGATGAACACGTCACCGTCGTCTCGCGCAACCACAGCGTGTCCAACCATCCCCAGGTACGGCTCGAGTCGCGCGCTATCTCCCGACGGCGTTGAGAATGCGAAGCGAAGACCGGCTTCAGTATCCGCGACTAATGGCGTTGCGCCGCGTAGCCAGGTCAACGCGCTCCCGTCCTCGAGCGTCGCCGAGTTTGCATGCGGGTCGCCGAGCCCGACGCCCCATGAGTCGTCGTGGTTCTCGGCTCGATTGCGTGACGGGCTCCTGTCCGGCGCCAGCGCGATTGTCGACGTGAGCGTCTGTGAGAAGCCACTCGCATGGACGATGTCAGCAAACACTCGATAGTTGCCAGCTGGAAGCGGCGGCAGCGCTGTTGTGAACGACACGGTGTCCGACGTACTTGGGTGCAAATGGGCAATGGCGGACGGCGTGTCGGCAGCAACAAGAAACAGGTGGACGAGCTTCCCATGATCCTGCACCAAGTCGCTGAGCTGTGCCTTGCCGCGTGCACGGAGCCAGCCCACGTCGCCACGACGTAGCCAAGCCGAATCGGTAATTGTAAACGTTAGGCGCGAATCCAGCGTGTCTCGATCGATGCGCGTTGCGATAGCTAGCGGTTGAAACAAGGCACGTTTGAAATCGGCGTCGGCCGCGCGCCACCACGCCGCCATCGCACTGATCACAAGCAGCACAACGACCGCTGCGCGACCAATAGAATGTCGCGCGCGGCGCACGCGGCTCGCATCTGGCTCAACGCCAGGCGGGAGGACGCTTTCGCGCACCGCCGCGCCCACGATTGTAAAGAGACCTAACGCGAGGAAGACGCCGACAGCAGCGAGGAGCGTTGCTAGTCCAGCGTTGAACTCCAGGCGGCGCCCGGCGGTCGCGCTGAGCGGAACGACAACCGATCCCATTCCCTCTGGCCCATGGACGCCGATTGTGACGCCATTGGAACCCGCGGTCATGACCCACAGTTGCGTGCGATACCAACCGGGATTGTCCCTAAGCGGGGACGCGACGTCAGGCGGAGGCGCACTGCCGGTTGCGTCGAACCTGTTGACGAAGGCTGTCACGCGGCTCACGCCTTCGCTTGCAACCTTCACATTCACGACGGCGATGCCTGGGACGACGTGCGGAGCCTGCACGTGAACGAGCACGCGATAAGGCCCTGCAGGACCGTCGTACCAGGCATCTGGGCTGCCGATGTGCGCAGAGCAGACCATGACCAGAGCCACCACTGCTGTCACCCGCGCAATGAAAGCAGTCACCGGTGAACGCGGGCCATCCCGGCGCCGACCCAGAGCCCCAATCGCGCGCTCACGATGGCGGTACCTAACGCGATTAGCATGCGTTGGAAGAACAACCCCGCCGTGGGTTCCGGGTCCCAATACTGGTAGCGCCAATCGCCGAGCCGCATGTAGTAGTCCCACTTGTCAGGTGACAGGAAGACGTTGCGCGCGTTTGGCGAAAGCATGAAATCCGCCCACCACCAGTGGACAGCGAGCATGAGAGCGGCGAACGCCGTTCCGCAGCAGAGCGCCAGAAGCCAGTCGCGATTCTGAATACGGTTCATCAGCAGGTCGATCGCGACGGCCGGTACGATTACAAGGATCGGAAACGGCGGCGGCACCATGTGCGTGACTGGATTGTAGATCGGTGCGAGCTTCGCTGTTGCGGGGAAGAGCTGCAACGTCCACATGAGCGTGAGCACGATGGCCATGTAGATCGCAGCCGCCGTCGTCGCAGGCCACCGCAGCTTGGACGGGCGAGCCGTGGCGACGAGTATCGCCGGCATCGCCAACGTGGTGAAGCGATAGAAACGCGCGCTATGCATGTCGTTAGGGAACGCGGCGTATTCCATGATGACGGTCGCATGCATCGTGAGCAGAATCCCAGCGGATGCGGCGTAGAGGAGACCGAGGCGCCGCTGATCCACTGCTGTCGCGCGATTCTGGCGCGCGAGGCACATCAGCATCGCTCCGACCTGAATGGCGATCATTCCCCACGCCAGCACCATATGCGGTGGGGACATAATCTTCACGTCGAGGCCGTACGCGTTATGCCACCAATTGTCGAAGGGGGCCGACGCGATCATCATGAGTGAGCCCCAAATGCACACCCAGGCACCTAACGGGGCGCGGAAGCCCCAGAAGCGCACGCCCGCGCTGTTGTCCTTCGCCTTGCGGAACGTGGTGTGCAACGCGAGCCAGCCACAGCTGGTGCCCGCGACCAACGCGGCGAGTTGTTCGAGAACGTGCGGCGGTGACCAGAACGTGTCGCGACCGATGGTTCGGTGCCACGAGATATCCCAGATCAATCCCGTGACAATAGCGACCGACGCGAACAGGACCGCATAGAGCGGCCACATTCGCTCGGCCGCACGCGTGGAAACGCTCCCGGTAGCGAGCGGCAGCGCTTCGACGGTCGTGCTCACAGCGGCTGGTAATTGAACGGCACGGTTCCAATCTATCCGCGCGCGTAGCTGCGGTGAGGCGTCCCGCGCGCCCCGCCCCCCGCCCCCCGCCCCCCCGCCGGAGCAGGGACGGTAAGGGTTAAGAGTTCAAGGTTAAGGGTTAAGAGTACAACTTCTTCTGCCGCGAGCGCCTAACGCCTTGTTTCGCCGACTAAAGCTACCCTTAACTCTTAACCCTCGACCCTTCACACTTTACGAATTTTGCGCGTGCGAACTCGCTACGCTGCCGCGTGTGACACTGGCACTGCTTCCTGCACTAAGGGGATGACAGTTTCAGCGAAGCGTTCCATCTCCTCGAGCTGCGGACTGCACTGCAGCAGCAGCACATCCACCCCAGCGGTCGCAAGGTCGCGAATCTTTTCGGCAACCTGCTCTGCCGTCCCCACAAGACCGGCACGGAGACCGCGATTGGAGACCGAGTAGTCCTCCAGACTCACGCGCTGCTCCAGCTGCGTGTGTTCGATCCAATCCTGATAGTTTT
Organism: Gemmatimonadaceae bacterium; assembly: GCA_052388395.1. Lineage (GTDB taxonomy): Bacteria > Gemmatimonadota > Gemmatimonadetes > Gemmatimonadales > Gemmatimonadaceae > DASYRX01. The sequence goes on from JBQTIF010000113.1 coordinate 16,021, forward strand.
GATAGCCAGGCGACCCTGGTTGGACATTCGTGATGCGTTCGAGCTCGCGCTGTGCGGCGGCCTCTGACTCGCGCACGATCACATACGCAGCCATCGCAAACTGCATTGGTGGGAGACCTAACGCCTCCCGCCGAGCCCGAATGTCCGCGACCTTGGGTGCCACTCGTTCCGCCGGATCACCGTGCATTGCATACGCATCGCATGTCCGCGAAATCAACTGCTTCGCCGCTTCCGACTCACCACCCGCGTAAATCGCCGGGCGTGGCCGCCTAACGGGCTTCGGTTCCAGCACTGTCTCTGCCACCGAGTAGTAGCGTCCGTCGAAACTGAAGCGCGGCTCGCGCCACACGCCGTCAAGCACCGTCAACCACTCGGCGGTTCTTGCGTAGCGATCGTCATGTTCGTCGAAGCGCACGCCATAACGCCGGGCTTCGTCCTTCCACCAGGATGAGACGACGTTGAGCGCGAGCCGGCCATTGGAAATCCGATCGATGCCCGCCGCCTGCTTCGCAAGCGTCGCCGGATTGTGGAACGTGGGTCGCACGGCGACCATCAATTCGAGCCGATCCGTCACAGCCGCCAGGGCCGCAGCGGTGCTCCATGCATCGAGCGATGGCGCATCGATTCCTTTGATGTCGTTGAGGTAAAGCTCGGCGATCAATGTGATGTCAAAGCCGATCTGCTCGCTGCGTTGGGCCAGGCGACTTACATATGTCCACGAGGCGTCCATCCCTTCATCCGGGATGTTACGCAGCCAGCCGCCAAAGACCGGAAGCCAGTATCCATAGCGCATCAGGCGGCCCTCACAGCGGCTGGCTCGTCGATTCCGGCGCGCTCGACGAGATAGTCGACTAAGCGGTCGAACGGATCGAAGCCGACAACTCGCGCGGCGTCGGCGACGAAGTTCGACAGCGCGTTGATATCATAGAAGTAGTGTTGCCCGTCGCGGTCATCGACGAAGTACTCGATCCCGCCGACATCCAGCTTTACGCGCTCAGAGATGAGTTCGACTTGGCGAATGATCTCTGCGGGAGGCGTCGTTCCCTCCACGCGCATGCCATTCTTGGGGGCGTCGACGGCGCAGGCACCGCGGACGAGCTCTTGGCCATCGGTCGTCTGGCAAACATCGGCGGGGCAGAGGTTAAACCCCTCGGCGGGATACACATTGATGGCGTAGAGGTAGCGGGCACCTAACGTCTCGACGCGAGTGATGTGCCCGTTGCGCAATGGTACGCGCTCCTGAACGAGAGCGGTGACGTCGACGCCGAAGTCCAATACATTCGCGGTGACGGCGCGCTGGAGCTCCGCCTCGGTGGCGTAACTCGTAATGCCGGCGCCGCTGCCACCGACGTTTGCCTTCACGAGCACTGGGTACCGGAGCGTGCTCGCTGCGTCAACCGCTTGCGACGCGTGGTTGATTACGCGCGTGCGAGGGGCAGGGAGGCCGAGCTCCGTCAGCACATCGATCTGCCACGCCTTAGAGAGCTCGAGCGCGTAGACGTCGGCGCCATTTACCGTCGGCACGCCAAGTCGCTCGACGTGTCGCAACCAGTTCAATGTGTGGAAGGTTGTCTGCCGATGCTCGCGGAGGTATGCCGACGGCGATGCCCTGTTGAACACGAGCGAGTAGGGCACTTCGCGCTCGGTTGGGTCGTAACAATGCGCTGCCGCGTCGATGCGCTGATACGGAATGTCGCGCCGCTCCAACGTGGCAAAGAGCGGCCGGAACCAATCCGGATGTTCGTGGAAAATCGCAATCGGGGCTGGTGCGGTCATGGGGCAACTCCAGTCAAAGTGCGCCGCCTAACGCGACCACTATGCCTGCGAAATCAACGGGGTCAGAGTCGATTCAAACTCACTGAGCTCGGTTGACCTGGCGCTCCGCGGCCTTTCAATCGACTCTGACCCCTTTGATTTCCGCAGCGACGAAAAAGCCCGGGCGGGAAGAAAAGCTGCCGGGCTCTCGCGTTTTAGCGCTTTGTTTTACGTGGCGGCAATAGGCGGCAAATCACCACGGCTTCGATTGTCTGCGACAGACTACCTCGATTCGCCGCGGGCGTCAAGGCGACGTTAGGGATCGCATCGTCAAAATACCTCATCTAATTGTTGCGAGCGTCATCAAATTCTCGGCGTGATTTTGATGACGCCGGCACATTTTAGGTGAGATATTTCAAGATCCGACCCTATGCTGATCTTCACGAACGCGTCACAGGTCGTCACATGCGCGGGAGCTGCCCGGGCGCGGCGTGGTGCCGAGCTAGCGGAGTGCGCAATTGAAGAGGAGAGCGCAGTAGTCGTCGATGCGGCTGCAATAGTGGCGGTCGGCATACAAGATGAGCTCGAGCGGCGATATCCACAGGCCGCTCCTGTGGATTGTGGTGGTCGAGTCCTACTACCAGGACTCGTTGACTCGCACACGCACGCGATCTTCGGGAAGCCGCGTTTCGAAGAACAGGAGCTTCGCGCAGCGGGCGCTGACTACATGGAAATCGCTCGAAGGGGCGGAGGTATCCATGCTTCAGTTAGAGACTTACGCGCCAGACATGAAGATGAACTTTATGATCGAGCGTTTCGTCGGCTGGGTCGCCTCGGCGAGTACGGGACGACCACTGTTGAGGTCAAGTCGGGGTACGGACTGACGCTCGACGACGAGCTCAAAATGCTCCGCGTCGCGCGTCGGCTCGGGCAGGCGCTGCCGATGAGAATCGTCCCAACTTTCCTCGGGGCGCACGAGATTCCGTTGGAAGCGCGCGCCACCCCGGCAGGACGTGCCGATTATGTGCGCTCACTCGTCTCTGCCATGATTCCGCGGGTGGCGGCCGAAGGACTCGCCCAGTTCGTGGACGTATTCTGCGAGCCGGGCGTTTTCACGGTAGAGGAATCGCGGTCGATCCTGTCGGCTGCGCGCCAAGCTGGGTTGCGCCTGAAGCTGCATGCCGATGAACTGCGTCCCTCTGGCGGCGCAGAGCTCGCGGCAGAGTTAGGCGCCACCTCGGCCGATCATCTCGCGGCAATTTCGCACGATGGGATCCGGGCGCTCGCGGCGTCGGAAACGGTGGCCACGTTGCTTCCGGGGACCATGCTGTTTTTGGGTAAGGATCGTCAGGCGCCTGCACGGGTGCTGATCGAGGCGGGAGCGGCCGTCGCCCTGGCGACGGATTTCAATCCCGGCACCTCGCCGACGACCAACTTCCCGCTGATCCTCACCCTCGCGGTGAGTCAGCTCAGGATGTCGGTCGCGGAGACGATCCTCGCCGCCACGGTCAACGGCGCGGCAGCGTTAGGCATCGCAGATCGGGTCGGGCAGATCGCTCCCGGCTTCTCCGCGGACCTGGCGCTGTTCGACATCGAGGACGTGCGCGAATTGCCGTACTGGTACGGCGATCAGCGCTGTCACGCGACGTGGGTCCGTGGTCGTCCGGGTCATGTGACAATTGAAGCCCAAGGCGGGCGCACGTAATGCCTAACCAGGCGATCGACGCGCCAACCCGCCCCGCAGCTCCTCCGCCGTCCTGCAGCGCACGCGTCGATGTCCAACGTCTCGAAACTCAAAAAGAAAGCAGCAGACTTCGAGCAGAAGAAGCAATTCGATCGCGCCGTGCAGGCGTATATCGAGCTGCTTGATACGCTCGCGCACGACATCGACGACGCCGATATCCCACTGTACAACCGAGTCGGCGACATCCTGATCCGTCAGAACAGCGCGGCTGAAGCGCTTGTTTACTATGAGAAGGCCGTTGACCTGTACTCGGAGCGTGGCTTCCTCAACAACGCTATTGCGCTCTGTAACAAGATCTTACGGCAGTCCCCGGGCCGCACGGTCATCTACTACAAGCTCGGCAAGATCAGCGCGACGAAGGGCTTCAAGAGCGATGCTAAGCGCAACTTCCTCGAGTACGCGGATCGAATGGAGAAGAGCGGCAAGCGCGATGAAGCGTTCCGCGCGCTCAAAGAGTTCGCTGACCTCTGTCCCGATCAGGACGATGTCCGCCTGATGCTCGCCGAACACCTCGCGCGCGACAACCGCCGTGACGAGGCCATTGAGCAGTTACAAACGCTGCACGCTAAACTGGAAACGGAAGGTCGCTCAGCAGAGGCGCGCGCGACGCTGGATCGTATGAAGGCGATCGATCCAAATGTGGAGCCGCGTCCCTCAGGAGCGTACCAGACGATCAAATCGAACGAGCTGGTGTTCCTCGACATCGACGAGGTGCCGAAGCGGCGTACCACGCCGCGAAATACGACGCCGATTCCGCCAATCCCGGCCGCAAAGGCGCCACAGCCCGAGGATCAAGCGAAACCAGCACCAGCGATCGAATCATCCAACGGCGCACTCGAAGGCCTAACGCTGACGTTTGTGCCTGATGAGGCAAGCCCGGCCGACGCCACCGGCGAGCTACTCGATGGATTCACGGCAACAGGTGAGCAGGCGCGCATAACGCCAGGTTCTGTCGCGCCGATCGATGACTTCGAGACAGGACGCGCAGAGCCGGCGCCGATCGACGTCGAATTCCCATCGCTTGTCGACATACCAGCGGTGACGCAAATCGACGCTGCATACTTGGAAGCCACGCGCATCGAAGTCGAAGGTTTCGCCGACGAGACGATGTCGGAGAGCGAGTTTGCGGAACTGGAGTTGGAACCGCTCGATATGCCGCTCGATGAACGTCCGCACGATCTGGCGCTTCCGAGCGCGCTGCCGCTCATCCGCTTCACGGACGAAGTGCCGGTTGTGGACGCGAATGAGCCCGCCAAACCGGCCGCCCCGTCGGAGGAGGGCATTGACATCGATGCCGAGATCATGTCGCCGATTGCGCGTTCGGCTGCTCCCGCCGCCATCGACGATCAGGCGTTCGACCTCACCGAAGAGGTCACAGGCGATTCGCTCGACGCAGCGGCCGCGGAGCTGGACAGCGCCGAGGCCGCGGTAGAGCTGCCTAACGCGAGCGCAATGCTGGACGTCGAGGCGACGATGTACCCGGAGCTTGAAGCGACGCCTGTCCTCGATTTCGCCGCAGCGCAACCGACGGAATCAGAGACTGAGGACGAGCCGCAGGAGCCCGCGGAGGATGCGCCGAAGAGCGGCGCGATGAATTCATTGGAGTGGGAGGACCTAGCCGCTGCAGCCGCTGCCCACGACGTGGAGCCGCTAGAAGTTCCGCCGCCAGCAGAGACGGCGCCACCGGTCAGCAACAACGAGCCATCAGTCGACGCGGACTTCCTGGATGTGCCACCAACGTTCGGCAGCCAAGAGACACCGCCGCAACTTTCTGTGTCGCCACTTTCGCCAGAGACGCTGGAAGCGATACCGGAAGTCCATGGCGATGAACGGACGGTCGAGCAGCCCATCGCCGCCAGCGCGACGCCCGCGGAGCCGCCTCCTGTGCGCGTGCAACGTCGGACACCGCCGCAAGCACTGGAGTCGCACAAACTGCTTGACGCGCTTCGAGACCAGGTACTGGCATCGCCTAACGAGCATCGGCTGCGTCGGCGCTTGGCGGAAGCGCTGCTCGAAACCGGCGATCGTGAGCACGGGCTACGCGAGCTTGACGCTGTCATGCACGGGATGGAGCGGGAAGGCGATCTCGCAACAGCGCGCGACATCGCGAGTGAAATCCTGCGGCTTGTTCCAGCGTCGGTACGGCATCACCAGAAATGCGTTGAATACGCTGTTCGAGCGGGAGACCGCGTTCGTCTGATCGAAGCATATGTCGCACTCGCCGATGTGCTGTTCCGTAGCGGAGAGCACGACAAAGCCTGCGCCGTCTACGGCCGTGTCGTCGAGCTCGAGCCTAACGAAACTCGCGCCGTGGCGGCGCTCGAAATCCTTGCCGGTCGCTTGCCGGCCGGGCCATCGGAATCTGAGCCTTTGCTTCCAGTCGCTGTCGAAGACTTGGCGCCCGACGACGACGCTCCATTGTTCGCCGAGCTCGGACTCGAGGATCTCGACGCTGAAGTCGCAGCCGCATTCCAGACGCCAGACGACAACAGCGACGGCTACGACGAGGCTGACCACATCCGCGACGGTGTCTTCCAGACTCCCGCGTTCGTGTCCGGCGCAGACTTCGTCGATCTCGGTGCGATGCTGCGCGGCGATCAACCCTCGAAGTCGACACGCATGGTCGTTGGGGACGCCAAGCCCACGGGTGATGAACAGGCGGACTTCGAAGACATGCTCCGCCGCTTCAAGCAGGGCGTCGCGGCCAACGTCGATGACGAGGACTTCGACAGCCATTACGACCTCGGGGTCGCGTTCAAAGAAATGGGGCTCGTCGACGATGCGATCGCGCAGTTTCAAAAGGCGCTGCGATCGGACAATCACAGGAGCCGAGCGTACGAGGCGCTAGGCCAATGCTTCGTGGAAAAGGGACAACATCAGGTCGCTGCGACGTTGCTTGCACGCGCCGTGGAAACGACCAGAGTCGACGACCGCGTGCTCGTCGGGTCCCTGTACTTACTCGCCTATGCACTGGAGCAGTTGCAGCGCGAGCGTGAGGCATTGGTGTATTATCATCGGGTCTTTGCCGTCGACGTTGAATTCCGCGACGTCGCCGACCGAATCCGATCGCTGGAATCTCACGCAGCTACGTGACCTTTCGAACTCGTCTCTCACCCGCCGCCACCTCCGCACTGCAGGAAATTCAGGCACCGGTGGCGGTTGCGTTGGAGCAGGTGCTCCAAGACATGAAGCGAGTCGTGGCGTCGGAGACGGAGCTGGTGAATCACGTCAGCGATCATCTCATGCTCATGCGCGGCAAGATGCTGCGCCCGACGATGCTGCTGTTGGCGAGCGACATAGACGGGACGCCCGACGCGCAGGCAACCGCGTACGCGGCTGTGGTCGAGCTCATTCACCTGGCCACTCTCGTCCACGACGACGCCGTCGATCACAGCGTACTGCGACGCGGCATGCCGACAGTGAACGCCATGTTCAGTCACCAGGTATCGGTGATCATGGGCGACTTCCTGTATTCGCGCGCGCTATTGGAGCTCGTTAGGCTCGGCAATCTAGATCGACTTGAAGTCCTCGCTCGCGCCTCAAACGAGCTGACCGTCGGTGAAATTCGGCAGCTCGCCGCGCTCGACGCGCTGGCTTTCTCGGAGAACGACTACGAGTTGCTGATCCGCGCCAAGACGGCGGCGCTGTTTGCCGGAGCCTGTGAAGTGGGAGCCCTTTGCGGCGCTGCTGCCTATCGCGGAGCGATGCGCACGTACGGCACTCAGCTCGGCATGGCCTTTCAAGTTGTAGATGATCTGCTGGACTATACAGCGTCGTCAGCGACTGTGGGGAAACCGACCGGTCTCGATCTCAAGGAGCACAAGGCTACACTCCCATTGATCGCGTCGTTACCGCACATGTCACCTAACGAGCGCGGCGTGGTAGGGGAGTTATTCCAGACCGCGGCACCCAGTGATGAGCTCGTCGGTCGCGTGATCGAGATTGTGCGCGAACAGGGAGGGCTTGAGTATGCGCGCCGCCGCGGCGAGGAGTACGCTCAGCGCGCGGAGGATGCCCTGGCCGAGCTACCCGAGAGTTCAGTGAAGACGGCACTACTCGACACTGTCGCGTATGTCATGGAGCGACGCTCATGATGGCGATGGCAACGAAGGGAGCGCTGCCGCGGGCGCGTCACCGCCCGGTCTTTTACGCGCTTATCCTGATGTTCGGCTTTATCGCCGGCGGGGCGCTTAACGTGTTGGCTCGCCGGTTCTTACCGGCTGGCGCGGTGAAGGAGTTCCTGACCACGGGCGTGACACCGACATTCGGGCCGTTGCATCTCGACCTCGTTATCTTGAAGTTTGTCTTGGGGCCGGTCGCGCTTGACGTGTCTCTACTTAGCCTGCTCGGTGTAGTAATCGCATACCTCATCGCGCGGTCGCTTTTCTAGGAGATTGTATGAACTTCGGGAACATTGGCTTCACCGAAATCTTGCTCATCGCAGTGGTTGTGCTGCTTCTCTTTGGCGCTAAGCGACTGCCGGAGATCGGCGCGTCGATGGGGAAGAGCATTACGGCGTTCAAGCGCGGTCTGAGCGATGTGGACAAGTCGGTTCGCGAAGGCGTACGCGATAGCGGGCGGCTGCCGGAGCCGGAGCCGACGACCACGCCGGCCGAAGAGCA
>JBQTIF010000114.1:0-22386 GCA_052388395.1 Gemmatimonadaceae bacterium
GCCGGGGGCTCTTCTGTCTTTCCGTGGGGGTGGTGGCTTCGTTGGCGCCTGGGGTGGGTTGTCGGGGTGTGGGGTGGGGGGGGGGGGGGGGGGGGGGGGCCCCCCCGGCAAACCGACACTGGTAATATGACACCCACTCCGCGCGCGAGGGTTGCGCGACGGTCCCGGCGGCGCAATCCCCACAAAGTGCGAGCACGCCGTACCCAGGAGAGCACGCGCTTGTTTCAGGAGGTGTACATGTATATCATACATGTACACATCTCTGGAATACATTTATGCCAACGAAGAAAGCCGGGTTGGTACGAGAGCCAGTCCAGGTGTACCTGGACCGACACGACCGCGATCTGCTCGAGACGCTGGCACAGCATTCGACGCTATCGCGTGCCGAGTTGTTGCGGCTCGGGCTGCGGCGGCTCTCTGAGGACATTCTCGGTCAAGTGCGGCCCGGTGCTTCTACCGATGTACTGATTGGCGCGATGGACGCCTCGCTGACGGTGCCGACAGATCTTGCCGCTCGGCACGACGACTATTTGTATGGCGGGGCGAGCGAGAAAAAACCGCGTGACGGCGAGGAAAAGTAGAACCGCGGGCTATGGGGCCATGCGAGCAGCCGTCGATACTGGTGCGCTGCTCGCCCTGGCCAGCTCACGTGACCAATATCACGCGCAAGCGGTCGCGATCGAACGACGCTTTCGCGAGAGCGGCGGACGCTGGGTCGGATCGATGCTGGTCTTGAGCGAGCTCCATGCCCATCTCGTTAGGCGCGCCGATGCGGCCGTGGCTCGTCGTGTAATTGCGGCGTTGCTGCGTGACCCCGCATACGAGTGGCGTGACGTAACGGTGGAATTGCTGCGAGCGGCTGTGAGCGCGTGGCTGGAACGCTTCCAAGATCAGCGCTTTTCGATGACTGACGCGGTGACGTTCGAGATCATGCGCAGCGAGCGGATCGGCCGAGCGTTCGCCTTCGATCGCGACTTTTTGACCGCAGGGTACGAGCTTATGGGAGTGAGTTAGCCGACCGCAAGCTCCCTAACGAGGGCTCGGCTTCCCTAGACGGCGATTGCCTGCTCCACGGCCGGCTCTTCAACGGCCCACTCGTTCCCGCATTTCACACACTTACGATAACTGCCGCGGGTCTTGTTGGTCTTGGCTTCCGCACCGACGTAGCCGCACTCGGGGCACGTCTCAGGCACCGGCCGATCCCAAACCACGAAGTCACAGTTTGGATAGTTGGAGCAGCCATAGAAGGCCTTCCCGCGTTTCTTGGAGCGCCGCTCTTCGATCTCCCCCCCATCACGTGGGCAGCGCACGCCGGTGGGCATAGACCGTGTGCCGCGGCATTTGGGGAACTTGCTGCAGCCGAGGAAGTCCCCCGAACGGCCGTGCCTAACGACCATTGGATTGCCGCAGACGTGACACTTGTATGGGGTGAGCTCTGCCGGTTTGCGCTCACCTTTGATCGGTCGCGTGTAGTCGCAATTCTTGGGGTGGTTCTCGCACGCGACGAATGGCCCGAAGAAGCCGCCTTGGGCCATGAGCTTGCCGCCGCACTTCGGACAGCGCTCCGACGCGAGCGCCGAGAGGTCATGTGCCTCGGCGATCAGGACGTCGAACTGCACGTCATTGAGCGACGACTCAAACGGACCATAGAAGTCCGTGAGCACGCGCTGCCAGGGGAGCGTCCCTTCCTCGATCTTGTCCAACTCCTCTTCCATCTCCGACGTGAAACCGACGTTGAAGATGTCGGGGAACTGCTTGACCATCACACGCTCGACGCTGTCGCCTAACGGCGTTGGGAAGAAACGCCGCTGTTGCAACTCGGTGTATCGGCGATCGACAAGGGTCGAGATGATCTGCGCGTACGTGGACGGGCGGCCGATGCCGAGGCGCTCGAGCTCCTTGACGAGACTCGCCTCGGAGTAGCGCGGCGGCGGCTCGGTGAAGTGCTGTGCCGGGACCAGCTCGCGCATGGGGACAAGCTCGCCTAACGCAACTTCCGGAAGCGCCTGCTCATCCTCGAGCGCACGGCCCTCGCCTTCTTCGCGTGCCTCGCGATAGAGCGCCAGGAAGCCCGGGAACTTGATGACGCTCCCAGTGGAGCGGAAATGGAACCGCTCACCCGTCCCCTTGCCCGCCTCCTGCGTCAACATGAAATCGAGCGTCGTTGTGTCGAACACGGCGCTCGCCATCTGCGACGCCATGAAGCGCTGCCAGATGAGCTGGTACAACTTGAAGTGCTCGTCCTTGAGGTAGCGCTTGACGTCGTCCGGACGACGTGTCGGATCGGCCGGCCGAATCGCTTCGTGCGCGTCTTGCGTATTGGCAGCCTTCTTGTCCGCGCCATACAGTCTTGGGCCGTTGGCGAGGTAGTCTTCGCCGAACTCTCGCCTAACGAGATCACGCGCCTGCGCGGCCGCGCTCTCCGCGACACGCGTGGAGTCGGTCCGCATGTACGTGATCAGGCCGACGGCGCCTTCACTGCCCAGCTCGATGCCTTCGTAGAGCTGCTGCGCTAAACGCATTGTGCGTTTTGATCCGAAGCCGAGTTTCTTGGCCGCTTCCTGCTGCAGCGTGCTCGTTGTGAATGGCGGCGACGGATTCTTGCGACGCTCGCGCTTCTTGACGTTGCTGACTGGAAAAACGGCGTCGTCGGACCCTCGCAGAGCGTCAGGATCTCGCCGCGCGATCGCTTGCGCGATGCGCTGCACATCGCGCACGACGGCACTCGCCGTCGACTCGTTATGGATGGCGACCTTTTTCTCGTCGATCTCGTGCAGTTTGGCTTCGAACGATTGCGAATCCTGCTGCAAGCGCGCACGGATGCTCCAGTATTCCTGCGGCTTGAACGCTTTGATATCACGCTCGCGCTCGACGATGAGCCGCAGTGCGACTGTCTGCACGCGTCCCGCCGACAGGCCCTTCTTCACTGTTCTCCAGAGGAGCGGGCTGGCCTTGTAGCCGACAAGACGATCGAGCACACGACGGGCTTGCTGGGCGTCGACGAGGCGCATGTCTATCGGGCGCGGATGCTCCATCGCCTCGCGGACGGCGTCCTTGGTGATTTCGCGGAAGAGAACGCGCCTAACGGGTGGAGACGGGGCCTCGGTCTTGGTCCGCTTTTGCTTGACCGACTCCGCCACGTGCCAGCCGATGGCCTCGCCCTCGCGGTCAGGGTCTGTCGCGATGTAGACGGCGGATGATTCCTTGGCCGCGCTCTTGAGCTCGGCGAGCGTCTTTTCCTTGCCAGCGATCGTGACGTATTCGGGGGCGAAGTTCTTTTCCAGATCGATGCCGAGCTTTTTCTCGGGAAGATCACGGACGTGACCGATTGTCGCGCGCACACGATAGCCACGGCCAAGGTACTTACTGATTGTCTTGGCCTTGGCGGGGGACTCGACGATCACCAGGGCGCTGCCGGCGCCGCTGGAGCCATTTTCATCCTCGTTAGGCGCCGCGCTGCGCGCCTTGCTCGCAACCTTCTTCGCCGCGCTCTTGCGGCGCGTGGCTGTTTTTTTGGCGGCCGCGCGCACGGCCGAGCCGCGGCCGGCGATCCGGCGAGCGACCGGCGCTTCGACATCGCCGTCGGTGTTTTTTCGCGCTGCCATCGTCAGTGCACCGACGGGTGATCGCTCGACGCAACCGGCAATTCCAAACCGCCGTCCAGGAGCGAGCGCACATCGTCCAATGTCACGCGCCCATCGAACTGCATGAGCGCCCGATCTATCACCTGCTCGAGATCAGCCGCCGACAGCGCGCCGGCGTTAGCCAGCGCGAGCAGATGGCCCCAAGCTTCAGGTGCAAAGCGCCCGCGTTCGTGCGGGCCCATTACTCGAAAAGTCATCGCTTACAGATTCTCACTCGCTGGGCGGCGCCCATAATGGCTTCCACAGAGCGTCGCGGCGTCATCGTTTCGTTGCTACCCAGCCCATTCGACGACCGAAGAGGCCTTGGGGATAGTTGATACGGGATAGGGGATAGCGGATAGGGGAGGCGATAGGGATGACCCAACCTGGTATCCCCCTATCAACTAACAACTATCCACTATCCACTAGCTTGTTCCAGTTCCGAATGATCGCTGGGCTGTCAACCGTCAGCATTCCGTGCTGACCGTGCTAGTCCAGCGATTTGCGACGTAACTCCTTGTAAATCAATAGCTTCCGTGTCCACAACGTGATCAGCCGTTCCGTAGAGTGACTCGCGGCTCTCCAAAAGCCGCGTAAGCGCCTCTAAAGGATCCCCAGCCGCCAGCAGCGGCCTCAGCAGCAGATCCTTTCCCATGCGTCGGACAGCCTCGCTGGGGGTCACTTTGAGGTAGACGAGGACGGAGTGGGGGCGCAGCGCCTCTCGAGCGGCCTCCTGCGCGATCCAACCGCCCCCCGGCGACACAACTATAGTATGGAGTCCTACCAGTTCGCGTGAGAGCGAGACCTCGGTCGCACGAAATGCTGACTCGCCGCGGCGCTGGAAGAACTCACTCGGCGCAAGGCCGGTGCGACGCTCGATTTCTTCGTCAAAGTCCAGAAACGGCAGTTGGGCCAGTGCTGCGGCGGCGCGTCCCACCGTCGTCTTCCCGGATCCCGGGAGTCCGACGAGCACCAAATGCCGATAATGAGGTCGCGGACTCAAAAGCTATGTTGCGCCTGCAAAGCGTGTCCACCTGCCAAGAGCCCAACGGGTGTGCGGGTCGCTCAGCTCGATGCTAATTCTGGCGCGTGCAGCCGCATTGTAACGGCCCACGCGACGGCTTGACACAAGGCAGAGAACAAACGCCAGTGCGTAGAAACCCATCGCGACGAGGTAGAGGAGTCGAAAGCCGAAGTAGATGGAGGAGTAGTCGAGCGGACCGCCGCACATCGCGCCAAGAAGATGCACGCACCGGACAGCGCAAGGCGCGGCTATCGTGCGTCGTTAGGCATGCGCTGCGCTATGCCGCCTCCGGTGCCGCCTCTAGTTCCCCCGACTGAACGGGAGCTTCGGCGGCACGAGCAACGCTTCGCTGGTGCGCCCAATACGCGGCGCCATAGATCACTGCAGCGAGCAGGTACAACCCTTTCGTACCGGTCACCATCGAGAGGTACTCAAGCACGCCGCCAACAATGGCGCCAACCAGATTGAATCCCAGCGCGCTCACTGGATCAGGGCGCTGCTTCAGCAACGACGCGAAGATTGTTCCGGCAAAAAAGATCGGAAGAGCGACAAATATGCCTCCTATCAACCACTGTCCGACGTCGCCGAGAAAGAGGAAAGAGCGCGGCGGAAGCGCGAATGCTGCCGCAAGTGAAAAGAAGAGACCAAAGAAACAAGCACGTACAGAAGGAATACGGCGACCAACGAATGCATTGGCGATCAGGACGCAAACAAGGATGGCCGAGAACACCAGCAGATTCACCTTCCAGGTCGAGCCAAACAGCATCGACATTTCCGTAACGCTCTTCGTCTCGAGCAGCAGGAACCCAGCGCCAAGGAAGAACATTTCGGCGTCGGGCCGTTTCCACACCGCGCGTGGTGCGCCGAATCTCAAGAAAAGAAAAGCCGTGCCCAAGACGCCACCCAGGACGAGCAAGTAGTGCATGGGTACAGTGCGCTTCCTGAGGTAGAGGTACGGCCAATCGTCACTCGGTAATGTTGCGGCCGCAACGCCGTGCAGGGGTGATTCAACGACCATTCGATCCGCTGGGCCCCCGGCAAGATACGTGTAATTGAACAGGTAATCCTGATCGGTGTTCCGGTAAACCACCGGACGCTTCCCGAACGCTTCCGTGATCATGTCTTCAATCTTTCTCGCGATGTACGGCTCAGGTGACATGTGGTACGTCACGAGCATCCCGTTAGGCGCAAGGCGCGCCCGCGCCGCACGGAATGACTCGACCGTGTACACATAGTTGTCAAGCCGAATCGACGACATTCCCGACAGGAGGGTCTGGCTGTCGAGCGTGCCGAACACAATCAGGTCGTAGTGCCTTGTCGTGTGCCGAAGAAATGCACGCGCATCATTCACTATCGACCTCACCCGGGGGTCAGAGTACGGTTGCTGCGGGTGCAGCACTCGGCCGATTTCGAGAATGACAGGATCAATCTCAACAGCATCGATGTGCTTTGCGCCGAGCGCGAGCAAGTTCGCCACATCGTTACCAGTACCAGAGCCGACGATCAGCACCGTGTCCAAACGTTGGGCGAGCCGCAATGGCCGATAATAGCTCTCACGAACTTGGCCAATCAGTCGCGATTTCCCCGCTGCATCGAGGTCGAGCACCCATTGGTGCATTGAACCGTTCACGTGTACAGAATGTTGCTCTGGCGACTTCTTGATAACGTTGATGCGATAGTAGGGAGACCAGAACTCCGGTTTTGGTCCGGCAGTAGAAACAACGAGTGCTAGCGCCGGCGCGGCGGTCAGCGCGACGGCCATTGCGTATCGCTTTCGATCCAGCGAAAGGACGAACCAGATGCCGTAAACGACGGCGAACCAGAATACAGGTGGCGTCCTGGCGGCGCTCATGAGCGCGAAGGCGGCTATACCTGCGAGGCTTCCCGCGATGTCGAGGGAGTAAGCTTGCAGAGGCTTCCATCGCGCGAATTCACGCCCAAGGAGAGCGCCTAACGGGAGCATAACGATTGTGCAGAGCGCGAAGAGAACGATTACCGTAGGTGTGAGCGCGACTTGTCGGACGTTCGGCCCCAGTTCAAAAAAGACTCCCCAGAGAGACTCGTCGGGGTCCGATCTGGGACGAATGATTGAGTTTGAGAAAAAGAGAACGGCGCCAAGCAGCAGTGGGAGTGCGGGCAAGAAGAACCAGCGAAGGCGCTGCGCGGCTCGCGCCCTCAGTACGCCGACACCCATACCAAGAAACGTGGCGATGAGGACCATGTTCATGTAGAAGCCGAACACCCGCACATAAGCCGACACGTATCGGATGAGCGCCAGCTCGAGGAACAGGATCAGGAACGCATAGCCCGCGAGTCGAAGAGCGCTCGCCCTGCCCAGCTCAATTCCGCCGCTGTGTCGCGTATCCCGTTGCCCAGCGGGGACTTGGGATTGATTCATGTTTAAGAGTGGGCGCGTCTCGCGTGATGTGACCAAACCGTCATCGCAGTTGACGAGCGGACGGATAGGTGGTTACAGCCTCATCGGCCCATGAGGCGCGACACGCCCACTAGCGCGAACCAAAGGACGCGCGTGTGGGCTCTGATCATTTTCGCAAAGTCGTTAAAGGGCCAGGGCCCGCGCGTTGCGTGCGCGCGGCGCCCTTTGCTGACGATGGAGTCCTGCTCGCATCATTTTGCGAACCCTCTAAGGACCGTTCCTGGCGCCTCCGGCCCGGTCAGGCTGCTATGGGGGGCACGGCTTCGAGAGGGCTGCCGTCGCGACCTCTATTCAGCGCGTTCGGCTGTTGGGGCTCCAGCTGCCCCAATGCGCCCGGCTATCTGGGCAATGTAGCCGTCGAAGTTGCGTCGCGTTTCCATCAGCGAGTCGCCGCCGAACTTCTCGAGCAGCGCCTGCGCGATGACGAACGCGGCCATCGCCTCGGCGATGACGCCCATCGCTGGCACGGCTGTGACATCAGAGCGTTCGGCGACGGCGGACGCGCTCTGCCCGGTCGCGACATCAACGGTGCCTAACGGCCGCATCAGAGTGCTGATCGGCTTCATCGCCAGCCTGACGACGAGGGGCTCGCCGGTCGTCATGCCGCCTTCGAGACCGCCGGCGCGATTGGTACGGCGGCGCGTATTGCCCGTGCGGCTGCGTTCGACGGCTTCGATCTCGTCGTGTACCTCAGCGCCCGTTAGGCGCGCGGCTTCGAACCCGATGCCGATCTCGACACCTTTCACTGCCGGAATGGAAAGCATCGCAGCACCGAGCCGCGCGTCGAGCTTGCGGTCCCAGGAGACGTGCGACCCCAAACCCACGGGGCAGCCTGTTACGACGACCTCGCAGACGCCACCTAACGTGTTGCCCGCGCGTTTTATCTCGTCGATCCGAGAGACGACGCGTTCCGCGGCGCGGGCATCGAGCATGCGTACGGGCGACTCGTCGGATACACGATTGATGTCGGCCGGAAGGATATCAGGACGTTCGGCGTCGATGCCGCCGAGGTGAATCACGTGGCTGCCGACCGCGACGTCGAACACGGCGAGGAGGCGTTTGCAGATCGCCCCTGCCGCCACGCGAGCGGTTGTTTCGCGGGCTGACGCGCGCTCGAGGATGTCGCGCGCATCGGCGCGGTCGTATTTGAGCAAGCCTGTTAGGTCCGCGTGTCCAGGCCGCGGGCGCGTCACCGCGCGGCGGCGTGGATCGGGGTCGCTCTCGCGCGGTGCAGGATCCATGACGTCGCGCCAATTCTCCCAATCGCGGTTGCGGATCAACATCGCGATGGGTGAGCCTAACGTCTCTCCGGCGCGCACTCCGCTCAAAAACTCGACTTCGTCGCGCTCGATCTGCATGCGGCGTCCGCGACCGTAGCCTTGTTGACGCCTGACCAGCTCGTGGTTCACGTGCTCAGCCGTGAGTGACAGGCCGGCCGGCATGCCTTCGAGGATGGAGATCAGGGCCGGGCCATGTGATTCGCCGGCAGTGGTGAAGCGGAGCATTCGTGGTTGTTCTAAGCGAACCGGACGCGGGCATCTACTGGCGCATTATGGCAGCACTGCCATCGTCGGATGGCTAGAAGCACACGGGACTCCTGATGACCAATGGCAGTGCTGCCATTAGCGCCCATGATGCCCGCATCCGGTCCGCCGTGCTCGCATAACGACGCAGACCCGGTCAACCATCGGCCGGGCCCGCGAAGTTGACACGAGTTGCGCCTCAGCGCAACCGTTTACGGCGGCAGGATGTCCCCAGACCGCACGTCCACGACAACGAGACCCTCGGGTGTCAGACCGAACAGCTTGACCAAGACGTCCGGAGCATCACCAGGCGCTGGCCGAACCGCGCGCAGCGGACCGTACAGGTTCGTGCGAATGGGTATGCGTCCGCGCAGTCGATACGTGTAGCTATCGACGATCTGAATCGACTTGTCACCCGACGCGACAAAGACGACACGCGCGGATGCATCGGTCGTGTTCTCATCGACGTTCCCCGGATGGAAGGCGATACCGGCTCCATCGTTGAACGTCGCGTATTTGCCTTGCAAGCGCAGCGACGAGTCCGCAAAGAACGTCTCGGCGCCGTGCACACCAACGTTGGTGCTGTTGCTGTTGATCGCGAGACCGAAGACCTTATCCGATGCGTTATTCGTTAGGTCGCGAATCTCGATACTGGCTGAATACGACGTAAGATTGGGCGGTGTGCCTTGGGTGTCCGTGACGAGCATAACGCGGCCAGCGCGTCCTCCTGAATTCGCCTCGCCAAACGCAACACGCCGGCGGTCGCCACCCACTGCAACGAAGTTCGTGTCAGGCAGCGCGAGCGACGTATAATCGAGTTCGGAGATTGCTTCTACGTCGCTGTTGACAGGTGCGGCCCTGAGCTGGGAAACGATTGTCGAGATGTTCGTCCCCTGCACACAGACCCCCGTTGCTATCTCCTGGCCCGGCGTGTGGTCGCAGATCACGAGCGCAGAGACCGTGTCGGTGACCGCGCCTGTCGAATCAAACACAGGCACAGCGACCGGGCTTACAGCGTCGGCGTGGAGGATCACCGCCACCTTTTCCTTGCGAAAGCCGTATTGCCAGAGTTGGCGCGGCTCCGAGCGCACGTCGAGGTAATTATCGAGACGCCGCAGCGTCCCGGGGGTCGCTTCGGATGTGGGACGCGTGGAGTAATACAGCGCGCCACTGGCCGATTGCGCGATGTACTGCGGCCTGTCGGAGTAATCGATCGGGCCAACGACCTTCAATTCTTCGCTGAGCTGGACCTCGAAGAGATACGCGTTCGCTGTCTTGATGCGTCCTACTTCGCGACGTTCGATGAGCGAGACGCGCGAGATGTTGGTACCGCCGGAGTTGGCGACGAATAGCACTGAGCCGCTGTTGTCGATCGCCATACCCCACGGCATCGCACCGACTGAAATAGAAGGCAGCGGCGTTAACGTCGAACCGTACGCGAATGCTTCGAGCTGGTTCTTATTGATGTTGGAGACGTAAACGGTGGCGCGCGGTTCGTCGACGGCGATGTCGCCGCCTAAGCTGTTCGCTGGAAGCGCAAACGTTAGGCCGTATGCGTAGACGATCTGGTCACGCTTGGCGAGCGAGTCGGCGGACACGGGAATTGTTGAGCCGGTCTGAATCGCATAACCAGTGCGGCCTGAGACGTCGGTCGCGTACCCCGTGATGAACAAGGTCTGGCCCCGCAGCAGCACCGGCGCGTTGAAGATCTTCTTGCGCACTACGACCTGCGACGGCTGCGCGAGCGTATCCGCCGAGCGGAACGCGATCTGGCCCGCTGCATTCTTGGCGATGAAGCCGACGATGCGAATGAGGCCGTCGGAGTCGCGCGCCGTGATATCGATCGAGTCAGATGTCTCGAGGCGCGGTGCCACCGTTTGATAAACCGTCGGCGGCACGAGATCGGTTCCCTGGGCCTGCACGCGCACCGTGATGGGCGTTGCCGCAGAGCGAAGTCCGTCGCGGTTTTCAGCGAACGGAGTAATCGAGAACGTCGAGCCTACCGGCGTATTGGTCGGGACCGTGATTGAATACGTCACCGTGTCGAGCCTGGGAAGCGGAACCGGGAAGAGCGACGAGTCCGCGCGTACGACCGAACCGGCGGTTCGATAGCCGATCTTCGTTAGGCCGGTGGTATCCGACGCGAGCACGCTGACCGTATATGTCCCGCCAACGATCACGAATGCATCCGGCGCGACAAGGCTAGCCTTGGGAACGTTCGGATCGAACGCCGTCGCGATGGCTTGCGCAGTCGATTCGTTGCCGCTGCCATCCTGCACGACAGTCACGACGCGCACACGCTGACCCGGGCGTACGCCTGCGAGGTCGAAGTTGATCGATTTCGCAAATCTTGTTGTAGTGCCGCCGAGGTTCGCCGAGTCCGTGCGCACACGGCTCGTATCGGCGAAGACTGTCGTCACAATGGTTGCTAACGCGGCGTTGTCCTCGGCGTTTACCCTCACTTGGAGCAGGCGCCGAACGGAGACGGAATCGATGCCTTCGCCGGCGATCTTGTTGGCGATGGCAACGCTTACTGACGGCGTGACGCGGTCCCCCGAGGTCGAGGCGATTTGAGTCGTCTCGCAACCCACGATCGCGAGGATCGTGAGGCACGGGAGGAGGCGTCGCAAGGTACGCTGCATAACGAGATGCTCTCCTGTGTGTCTTAGCGCGGATTGAGGCCGCGCGGGCGCACCGGCTGACCTTCGTCGATGATAGTTGGCGTGATCATGATCATTAGATCGCGCTTTTCGTCGCGATCTTCGGTCTGTGAAAAGAATCGACCAACGAGCGGCAAGCTCATGAGCAGCGGGATGCCGACACGCGTCCGCGTTTTTTGCGATTGCGTTAGGCCGCCGATCACCGCCGTCTCAGCGTTGTTCACGAGCACCTGTGACACGGCGTTCCGCTTGTTGATGATGAAACCGAGATCGCCGCCGACGACGTTGAGGTCCGACTGCTCGGCCTCGAGCGTCATCTGGATCTGGCGGTTGTTTGTGATGTGCGGTGTTACACGCAGGAGGATACCAGCTTCTCTAAACTGGACATTGGCGCGGACTGGCACGCCGATTTGGCCTAACGATCCGGCGTCGATCACGCGCACCGGCGTTTCCTGACCCACGAAGATGCGCGCTTCGCGGTTGTCCAATGTCACGATGCTCGGCTCCGCCTGAATCTCGAGGAGCTGATGCTCCGTGAGCGCGTCGAGGAACGACGACATCGAGAAGCCACCGATTGCCGTCGAGAAGAGCAAGCTCAGTGCGGCCGAGGTGCTGAATCGGCGGCGCGCATTGCCGACACCGGCGAACGACTGGCCGTCAACGGTGACCTGTGATTCGAATTGCGAAACCCCGCCGCCTTCGCGCTGCCGCGGCAGCAGCGTGTTGAAGAACGTGCCACGCGAACCAAAGTCATAGCTGACACCGAGTTGCTCGATCTCCGTCCGGTTGAGCGACAGGACCTTGGCGTTCAGTGCCACCTGCGGCGTGCGCACGTCGAGCTCACGCACGTAGCTGAGCAGCGCGTTGAGCCGTGAAGTCACTTCGGTAACAAGCAACGAGTTCGTGGCACTGTCAGCGGCCACGTTACCACGCGTTATGCACTGCGGTACGCCAGCGCCCATTTGCCCCTGTTGCTGCTGATTCGCGACCGGAAGCGCGCCCTGCGGGCAGTCCTTCGACAGAAGGCCCTGCAACGTGGCGACGAGCGAGGCCGCCTTCGCATAGTTGATCTTGATGATCTGCGTGGTGAGCGGCTCACTTGCCTGCTTCTGCAGAATATTCTGGTAGCTGTCGACAGTGATGATGCCTGAGGGATCTTCGCTTGCGGCGAGACCCTGCGACGCCAGGATCGCCTGCAGCGCGACGTCCCAGGGCTGATCTCTGATCTCGGCGCTGACGGTGCCTTGCACGTCCTTGCCGACGACGATCGTACGACCAGAGAAGCCGCTGAACGCAGCAAGGACCGCGCGGATATCGGCTTCGTTGTAGGTCACGGTGATGCGCTGCGCCTGTGGGCGCTGCTGCGACGTGATGTCGAGCAGCGAGTCGACAGCGCCAGTGGACGTCCGCTCCCCTGCAACGGAATCGACGCGCGCCGAATCTGCGTTAGGCTCGCTCGCGACTTCGACGGGGGACGAATGCCACGCCGTAAACTGCTCGGTCGTGCGGATCGCAACGCGGATGTCGTTCGTGCCCCGCGCGACTGTGTATTCGCGCGCGCCCTGCAGATCGAGCACGATGCGCACGACCTCGGGGCGGAACTGCGACATGCGAACGTTGGCAATGCCTGCGCGCACGATGCCGTCGTACGAGCTCGCGGCATTGAGACGGGCACCGCTGAGGTCGAGGACGATGCGATGCGGATTGTCGACCGTGAAGTCGAACACTTCGACGGGTCCGGCGACCGCGATCACGACTTCGGCGCGCCCTTCGGCAGCGACGATGCTGACCGCCGTGACAGGGCTCGCGGCACCGCGATGCACCTGCCGAGCGTCAGACTCGATGTACGCCGCCCGCGCCGGCACGCCGCTCGCGCCTAACGCGAGCGTACAGAGGGCGACAAGCGACCAGACTCGCCTCATGGCTTTTTCTCCGTGTTGGTTTCACTCAGCGCCAGAGTTTCCTGACGGCTGTATCCGAACTCTTCGATTGTAAACGTCACCGACTTCGGTCCGATGCGCGCCACGCGCATGCGGCCGAGCTGCTGCCCTTCTTTCACGCGATACATCGGGATGTCGGCCACGTTACGGCCACCGCCGCCGCCGCCGCGAGCGCCAGGCGTGGCGGGGACGAACGTCTGCGCGTCCTCGCGCAGCACCGCGACGGAATTGCGTCCGGTCGGATCGTAAGCGACGCCCACAAGCCGAAGATCGGGGAGCAGCGGGCGAATGTCGCTCGATGTCATGAGCGAAATGAATGGGTCGCGCCGGCCGCTGCGCTCGTACGAGAAAATTTCGCGCTCGAACTGCGCGCGCTCCGGCTTGTCCGTCGCACCTTTGGATGTGACGCGGGAGCGCGTGGTGTCAGCGCTAGGCGACGCGCTGCTGTCCGTGTGGCGAACAGCCTCGCCAGCCCTGGAGCTCAACGATGTGTTGCCCGTCGCCGGCACTACTGTCCGTGCGACCGACGTGTCGGTCGTCATCGCTGTTGTGTGCCGATTCGTTGCGTCGACAGCGCGTTGCGCCGACTGCTTGGGACGCGTGATCGGCGACGACTGTGCCGCCATCACGGTCGGAGCGATCGCCAAGGCAACGAGAACGAATGCTCTCGAGCGCATTAAGACTTCCCTCCCCGCGCGGCTGGCGCGGCGGTCTTTGCGACGTACGTTTGGATCTCGAACTTCGAATCGATCAGCGCGCCATCGACGCGTACGCGCCGTTGCACCGTCTGATTGGTCGTCAGGCCTAACGCGAGGTTCACTGGAGCAACGATGCGCGTGAGGCCGCCGACGTTCGTCAGGAATTCCGCGAGCTGATGGTAGCTCGCGAGCACCGATACTTTGAACTTGTGCGTGTTGAACTGCTCGCCTTCGATCACCGGTTGCGGTTCGACACCGGCGAGATCGAGGCCCGCGCGGCGCGCGGCCGTCGAGACCTGCTCGAGAAGCGCCGGCACTTCATTGCTCGTCGGAACGAGCTGGCGCATGATGTCGAGATCGCGCTGCGCCGCGGCGGCTTGCTCGCGAAGCGCGTCCATGCTGCCGTTTGTCATTTCACGACGCGCCATGTTGTTGCGCGCTTCGAGCGTGTCGACACGCTCGCGTTGCGTCGTAAGTGTGTTCCCCTTGGGAGTCCACACGTATTGGTAGTAGACACCGACCAGTGCGAGTGAGATGACCGTCACGAGCATCATCGCCTGGTCCCGCTGAGTCTTCGGAAGGAGTCCCATAGTTACCTCACCGAGAGCGAGACAGGAGCCGTGACAATCGCATCCGCCGTGGGACGCTCGTACTCCGCTTCGAGGGTGAACTCGGTGATTTCTTTCCCCTCGACAACAACGAGTTCGGACTTCGAGAGCTGCACCTTCTGCACGAAGGGTGAGGTCTCGAGGAGTTTCATGAATCGCGTAAGCGCCTGAATGTCGACGGTGTTGCCGACGATCTTGAACTTCATTGGCGCACTGGGCATCGGATCTTGTTGCGGCTTCTTCGCCTGCTCTTCAGGCGAAATGGGCTGCGCCGGCGCGGTCTGTGGAATGATCGTGGAGACCGTCCTGAGCCACGTATAGGGCGGCAGTGCACGGCTCACTTCGTCCAGAACGTGCGGCCACACAAAGCGATCGTTGTCGATCGACTTGATGATCTCGAGTTGTTTCGTGACGGAATCGCGCCGCGCTTCCATTCGACGACGCTCTTTGAGCACCGCGCCGTAACGCGCGCTGTCGCGCAGCGCCACTTCTTCGCGCACACCGAGCTCGGACGCTTCGGCCTGTTGCGTGAAGTGGAGACCGCCGACGGCGAGCAGCGCGATCGCGAGGCTCGAGACAGCGGTGACCAGGTACGGGTTCTTGACCCGCTGGCCGATCGAAGAGAACGCCGACAGCAGAGCCGTGCCGCTTTTGGCTCGCCCTTTCTTGCCGCCGCCAGGGAGTAGATTGATTTCAATCATCGTTAGGTTCCGTCCAAGCGGACTTAGGCGGCCTGCCGGAGCGCGAGGCCAATCGGGAGCATGAGTAGCGGCGCAACTTCGTCCGTTACGACGGAGTCAAGGGCGCCATCGCGAACACGGAGCTTGGCCAACGGATTGGCCAGCTCGACCGTGATCCGCAGGCGCTTGCCTAACGCCTCGGCGAGACCCGGCACGCGCGCACCGCCGCCGCAGATGTAGACTGCGCGGAGCTGTGACGCGGACCGAGCGGAGGAGGCGAGGAAGGCCGCGGCGCGTTCCACGCCGACCGCGATTTCCTCACCACGGCTTTCGATGACGGCATCGAGGTGCGGCGAGCGATCGAACCCTTGCAGGAGCTGCTCGGCTTCTTCGGCGCTGACGCCCCGCTCACGTTGGAGATCTTCACGCAACCGACGCGTGCCAACCGTGATGTCTCGCGTGAGGATCGGTACGCCTTCATCGAGCACGTTGATGTTCGTGACATCGTGGCCGATGTTGACGAGACCGACGACGCCGCGCATCGCATCGGGGTGGTTCAGCTCGAACGCGTTATGCAGCGCGAAGGCGTCGACATCGACAACGCTCGGCGCGAGGCCAGCGTCCGTCAGAATGCGCATCTTGTTTTCGACGAGCTCGCGCTTCGCGGCAACGAGCAGGACCTGCATCTCCATCGCGTCGCCATCCGGATCGAGGATCTGGAAGTCCAGCTCCACCGACTCCATATCGAAGGGGACGTGTTGTTCTGCTTCCCAGCGCATCAGCTCGCGCGCCTGCTGCTCTTTGACGCGCTCGATCTGAATCTTCTTGATGATGACGTCGCGACCGCCGACTGCCGTGACAACGGCTTTCGACTTCACGCCGGCTTCTTCCATGGCGCTGCGAATCGCATCCGTGACGATGCCGGGGTCCATTACTTCGCCCTCGACGATCGCATCGGCGAGCAGCGGAGTGATCACGACTTTCGTGAGCTCCGGGTCGCCGCGGCCATGGTCGACGACCGCGATCTTGATGAGCCCTGAACCGACATCCAGGCCGATCGTTGTTTTCTTGCGACCGAAGAGCGACATACGTTAGGTCTGCGTGAGCGGTGGTCGATTGATGCTCGTGTGCCGCTGGCGCAAATGCGCCTAGAACATGAGCAAGACACTTTGACCGCTAGGGCGGTCGAATCCGCCATTTACACGACCGCCATACCGGGGTGGTAACAGCAGACTGCGCCAGATATTGCGAAGTACGAGGCCTTTATGGGTCTGGGCCAAGGTCAGTGAAGTGGAATCCATCCGCGATGCGACTCACGACGCATTGGCGCGGTACCGAGGAGCGCCATTTCGACCGAACATGCCGAGTACGTGATAGCAGCGGCACCGGCGATAACAGAGAGATCTCCGTTTCCTCGTCGCGCGTCTGCGGCCAAGACTGCCCCCCAAACACGACTCGCGCCCGTTAGGGCGACGATGTCGTCGCGCGCCAGGATGACTCCTACGAACTGGGCACCGTTGCGCAGCTCGACGTCCCCCTCACCAAGGATGATCCCCTGCCCCATTCCCGCATTTATGGCGACATCGCCGTGTGCGTGCACGATCACGAACCGATTGCGGCAAGCGGTGGTGCGGGTCGGGTCACCCCAGTTGTTGGCTGCCGTCGTGTCGCATGCAGCTCCCGTTAGGCTTGGCATGGGGGAAACGGTCTGCGAGATGGGTAGCACATGCGTCGCATGCGCTACGAGCGACGACCAGGTAACGGGGCCGAATTGGCCCAAGAGCACAGAGAGCGCAGCCGTCGAATCCTGCAGTTTCGCAGGACTGCCGTTCAAGAGACTTGCAGGACCCGAGATTCTGGTCGTGTCAGGCGTGGCCACCGCCGCCACGGCAGCAGTTGTTGTGGGGCAGACTGAAGTCCACCCGGGAGGCACCATATCAGTTCCGTCGACTGTCGCGGCAGCGGTCACGAGAAGTGAATCGCGGAGGCTCAGTGCCGCCGTTAGGTGTAGCTCGGGAACGCTGAGCCCATAGAGAACGCCGAGCCGCCGCTCGATAGGCAGGGAGCCGCCGGCAATCAGATCGCGGCCAATGGCTGTCACCCAGAAGCTCCCGCGCGAGAGACGCGTGATCCAAGCACGACTTGTTGTGCTGTCAACGTAGGTGTTGACGATGGGTCCGATCGTGGAGCCGTCGGGCGTTGTTACGGTCGATTCGGGACTCCAGCGTGCTGCGGCGAGGATATGCCCGCGTTCCGCCGCCTCGGCGACGCGCAAAGACTGTTGTGCGTCTCCGCCTGCGCGCGCCTGCGTCGATGTGACGACCAACACTCCCGCGACCATTGCCGCGGTGACGAGCATCGCCAGGAGGACGAGCAGAAGGGCAATGCCGCGGCGGTTCATCGATTTCGTAGAGCGACGTGCGCAGACAGAGATTCGCTGCGAGCGCCGCGTTGCATACCGGCTACGCGAACCTGAACGGCGGTCTGCGTGCGGACGTGCAGCGCGAGCGTGGAAGCACCCAGCGCCGGAGCACCGGATGGCAACGCGCCGCCTAGCGAGTCGAGCAGCTGAAAACGCACGCCCGGTGCCGACGAGAGACGGGCGTATGGACCGCTGACCGGCTGCACGACAGACCACCCTCTCACAGGGTCGAAGTTACTGATGCCCAGGTAGTCGTTCCCAGACGATGCGTAGAGTAGGGCGCGAGTTCGACGCGTGAAATGGACCACCGCGCCGGGAGGAATGGAGACTGGCGCCCCGCCTAACCACGCGACGCTGAGCACTCGAGCACTGTGAACAGCGTCAGCCACAGGGTCGAGCAGCGGCGATCCGGAGCAGCCGTTAGGCAGAGTGGCCAGGCCGCTGACTGAGGCGAGCCACCAGCGATCGTCAGTGGTGGACGGCAGGACGCCTGAATCAAAGATGTGAGCCAAGTCGCCGGGCGTGGGCGTGTGCGTACGCGAAACGAAGATCTGGCCCCTGGCACTGCTATCTGGCGCGAGCATGAGTTGGTTGGACGTCGACAGCAGACACACGAGGGAGCTGCTAATGGGATAGGCGAAATCGGCCAGCGTGTCGTGCATGGCGTAGACGTCCGCTGGGACGACGGATCGCAGCAGCGCCGGGACGATTTGGTGCGCTTGTCGGGCCTGTGCGCGCGCTTCGCCAATGGCCGTGGATCCGGAAACGAGCCGCTCGTGTCCGATAAACGCCGTGGCGAGCAACACGAAGAGAACACCGCTCACCATAAGAGCCACCATGAGCTCAGCGAGCGTACGCCCGGCCCGACGCAGGGATCGCGCGTTAGGCGTCATGGCTCCGGGCAGGACACGAGCGTCATGATTGTCTTGGAGACGGCGGGCGCTCCGGCGCGCTGCGGAACGGAGATCGCGACGTCGATGCGCGCGATGTCGCGTATGTCTGTGACCGTCCATGTGGCGGCTAAGCGCCCATTAGTCGCCTGTCCGCTCGTCAGTCGCGCGCAGGCCGTGCCGCGCAGCGAATCGAGGAGACTTTGGGCATACACGGTCGTGCGTAGGCGCAAGTCGTTGTCATACATCCGGGCCAGAACAAGCTGGCCGGTGGCGATGAGGCTCAGGAGCACGCCGGCGAAGAGCGTGAGCGCGACGACGGTTTCGACAAGCGAAAAGCCGATGCGAGGGGACCTGCGCATGGTCGCAGGATATGCTCACGGCCACGAAGCACGTGATCATTTCTTTGCGAGGGTGTTCACTACAGCGCGCAGCGTCGTTAGGGCCACGCGTCCCATTGGGTTTCGCGCGCTTTCCAGTCTCGCCGTGCGGAATCCGCAGAGAGTGGGTGCAATTCGAGAGGTGCGCCCACGCTGCTCGATGCGGTCCGCAACACAAACACGGGGCGCGAGGGATACATCGCGAAGAGCAGCGTGTCCCTGGCGTGGAGCTCGCGTGCGTAGATGTTGCTGCCGGGGTTTTGCACGAGCAGCGGCGCAAAGAGCGTGAACCCGCTGCGGTCCTCCACGATCCGCTGCTTGCAGATGTCGGCGTAGGGCAGGCCAGGCAGCACGCGTTGCGACACGTCGGGGGAGAATTCGCTCTTCACCACGCGCGCGGAATCACGCAAGAGTGGCTTTAGTGAATCGACCGCAGCGACATCGCGAATAGCGTTGCGCTCCAGTTTCGAGAGCATGAGCTCGAGCACACATGCATCAACGCCACGATAGAATGTCTCGGACGCGCTGCGTGGCACGCCGAGCGCCCACTGACGTGCCATGAGCTGCGCGCCCCAACTCTCGCGCACGAGAATGATGGCGTTTTCGACGCCGCGTTCGCGTGCCGGCTGCCGGTAGTCCTGTCGCATGGACGAAAATCCACCAGCGTACTGCCGGGCTCGAATAGGAACCGACGTAACCAACGCGACGACCACACACGTTGCATACGTGAGCATTACCATCCTGTCGGCGTTAGGCAGACGAGTGCAACGCTCGCGCACCAAACCCGGCAAGCGTGCGGTCCACAGCGCCAGCGCTGGAACTAACGCGTAGAAAAAACGCGGGCCGAGGAAGAAGCCATCGTGCCAATAGGCGAAGTAAAGACCAACGAGTAGTGCACAGCTCCAGAGCAAGTAGCGATCAAAGCCGCTCACTCTCCGAGTAAGCAACAGCGCCGAAATAACAGGGACGAGCGACGGAACCGGCCATTCGAACAAGTACGTTTGCAGTCGGAGGAAGAAGAGGTTGATGAGCTCCAGTCCGCGCAGCGGCGTGTGCGGCTCGCCCCATGGCGCCGCATGGAATCCGAGGCCGTGGTCCTTGCCCCAGAGCAATTCGTATCCAAATAACAAGGGATCGCCTGTGGTGGCCGCGTTGTAGGCGAGGACGCCGATCGCAGGCAGCGTGAGGCCCGCACCGGCTGCTAGCAGATCGCGCAGCTCACGGCGCCGGATTGCACGCACGACCAGCCATACGGCGGCCGGTAAGGCGAACGCGGCGGCGTCGACGGGGCGGATCGCTGCGGCCATACCTAACGCGAAACCACAAAGGGCAGCCATGCTCGGCGCGGGAACGGCGCCAGCGGCTACACGCCGCAAGGCGTACATCGCGAGCAGCAGCCATGTGAGCGTCGGCACGTGGTTCATGTGCGACCCAGCCATGAATGCTGTGAACGGCGCCGCGACGAAGAGTACGGTAGCACCTAACGCAACTGACGGTCGTGCCTCGTTCTCACGCGCGAGGAGCCAGAACAGGACCGCGGAGCATGCGCCGAAAAACGGGCCGACGAGCCACGCTGCGCCGAGCAGAACACCGGGGAGCAACATGAGCGGGCCACCCGGCGGGAACTGCGAATAGACGCGACCGTCCACGTCGACGACGTGCATGGCGCTGAAGAATTCCGGGTAAGGCGACGCCGTACGTACGACGTCGCCACCCGCGAAAATCTGCGCCTGCATTAGCTGCACGACCTCGTCGATCAGCAGCGGGCGGCCGCTGAAGGTTAGCAGGGCGATCGCCGCGTAGCCGCAGAACGCTAGCAGTGCGACGGCGATCGCGGTCCGCCAAGGACGAAGACTGGCAGAGGCTCCGATTCTATGCGCTAAGCCGACTGGCCAGATCCCGGTGCGCCTAACAAGCAGCATCAGGATAACGGCGACCCCCAGTCCAATCATGCTGCCACTCAGCCACTCTGACGCGACGACGCTGTACCAAGGCGCACTGTGCCCTTTGGGGGCCCACTCGACGAACGGCAGGAATCCGAGGACGGCCAGCGCTGCGGCGCAGACCCACTGCAGTATGGTCGGTCTATTGGAAGTTGGAGCGCTCATGGCTGGCGATTAGCGTGCTGCAACGCGGCGCGACGGTAGACGCGGGCCGCGACTGCACGACGCGCGGGAACGTCGGCAGCAACGGGTTCAGGCGCGCGACTGTCTTCCGCGCACTTGCCGCCTGTGGACCGGCAGTCGTAAAAACAACGAGGGGCGACCGTAGTCGCCCCTCGTCCTACAGTGTCGCGTTAGGCGAGAACTATTGGCACTTCGGCTCGCCTTCGACGTTGGCCGGCGCAACCGCGGTGACACCGACGAAGATCGCGCACCTCTTCGTGGTCGCAGTGTGCTGAGCTGTGGAGCTCCAGCCTGTACCGCCCGACGCAGCCGCCGTGGCCGTCACACCAGCCGACGGAACGAAGCCTGCGAGCGAAGCAGTCGTACCACCGATGTTGCTCGCGGTGCCCGACGTGTAAACCTGGAAGTCGGCGAAGTACGACTCCTGCGTCGTGGCCATGTTACGAAGGTCGGACTTCATCGAAGCGAGGTACGCCTTCTCTTTCGTGTTGGCGAACTTCGGAATCGCGATCGCGGCCAAGATGCCGATGATCACGACGACGATCAGAAGTTCGATCAGCGTAAAGCCCTTGCGGTTCTGCATGGTGCGGTCTCCGGGGTAGGTGCCGTGAAGGTGAAACAGTTAACTCGAGGCGAGTCGTGTCGGTGTGAACCAAGGCAACGTGCGGACCAGCGGCACAGGCATTCGGCATCGCATTGACGTATCGATACTTACGGATGCTGTTGCGCGGTCGGCAGGCGGCTGACACAGAGTGTTTTGCGCCCTCCCTTGCAACCTGCCATATGCCAAGCGGCATCCGAACCTGTTGCTGGACGCGAGCGCCGTCGCTAGGCACGCCTAACAAAGTCGTTCGAGTCTGCTAGGTGACGACTCGTCGCAACTCTGCGTCACGCATGCGGTTTGCGAGTCGTGTGACAGTTGTGACCACTGTGACTACGGTCACACGCCGCGGGTCGCGCAGACCACAACTCAAGTTAGGCGGCGCGTCACAACGCGCGTACCAAACGCGCGCGTGTTAGGCGGTTTTTCTGCGCCCGTCGGACGGCGGAAAGACATTGAAGCGCACGATATGCCAGAACGCGGCAACGCCGTCTTTCCAGTTGATTTTCTTCCCCTCTGCGTACGTGCGGCCGGCGTAGGAGATGGGCACTTCGTACACACGAGCGCCGGCCTGCGCCAGACGCGCGGTGATCTCCGGTTCGAAACCGAAGCGGTCGGCTGTCAGCACGAGCTTACGCGCGATCTCCCCGCGAACGGCCTTATAACACGTCTCCATGTCGGTGAGGTTCAGGTTCGTGAACATATTGCTCACCGTCGTTAGGATGCTATTCCCGACCGAGTGCCAGTAGTAGAGCACGCGATGCGGCCCGCCGA
>JBQTIF010000115.1:0-11510 GCA_052388395.1 Gemmatimonadaceae bacterium
TCGCGGGTCTTGTTGCAGGAGTTTCCGCGGCTCCGGAAGCAGTTCTGGGGACGGCACGTGTGGGCTCGTGGCTATCTGGCGGTGTCGAGCGGGACGATCACGGATGAGATGATTCGGGAGTACATAGCGGAGCAGGCGGGTGAAGCGATCGTGGCCGACAGTCGATGTCCCATCGACAGTAGGTAGGCGGCTTCAGCCGCACAGAACCCCTCGCCTTATAGGCGAGGGTCGTTCAGTTTGTTAGGCGAACTGCGAACGGAGTACGAAGCGGCGTTGCGTGCTGTATCGGCGTTCCTCGCAAGGGCGACGAAAGTGGCTATGTGAAACCTCAGGTCTAAAGGGCAAAGGTCCAAGGACGAGCCTTTGCCTTCCTTAGACCTTCGACCTTCGACCTTAGACCTTTGTGGACAATCGCCAACTCCTATACGGACTAACCGCACTCGCAATAGCGTTAGGCTTCGGTTCCTGCGTCGTCGGCCGTGGACTCGGCCAGATTCGGCGTCCGGAAGAAGCCATCACGGTCACCGGCTCTGCGAAACGTCCGATTCGCGCTGATTTCGTCGTCTGGCGCGCAGCGGTTGGAATCCAATCGGCGTCAATTACGACGGCGTCCAATGAGCTACGCACCGAAGCCAATCGTGTGCGCCAATTTCTGCGCGCGAATGGCGTGGCCGATTCCATGCTCACGATCAAACCGATCGAAACGTACGCGGTCCCCGAGGTCGTCGAGAGCGGACGTGAGACTGGCCGCATCATCGCCTATCGTCTAACGCAGCAGTTCGAGATCCGCTCCGCGAGCGTCGATGCGCTTACCGCCCTCTCGCAAAAGGCCGGCGACCTCATGTCCGAAGGGGTCGCGCTCTCGAGCCAGCCTCCCGAGTACCTCTATACGCGGCTCGCCGACTTACGCGTTACACTCATCGAAGAAGCAACGCGCGATGCGAAAGCGCGCGCCCAGGCCATAGCCAAGAGCACAGGATCGGCGGTGGGAACCGTGCGCCAGGCTCGCGTCGGCGTATTCCAGATAACGCCGCGCTTCTCCACTGAGATCTCCGACTATGGCATGAACGACGTCAGCGCGATTGAAAAGGATGTCACTGCTGTCGTCCATGTGACGTTCGCTCTTCGTTAGGCACTATCAACTATCCACTATCAACTATCAACTACTATGCGCCTTCTTGGTCTAGCTGCCTTAGTTGCTTTACCAGTCACCCATTTGCTCGCTCAGGGCGTCTGTCGCCCCGACGACGACGAACGCGAGTCTCAACTTCTCGCGTTCTACGCCGGGCCGCTCACGTTCTCGACGAGTGGTAACATCGGCCCACTCAACCGAGGCCAGCTGAGGCTTGGGTTCGAAGCAACGTACATACCGGAGCCGAGTGCAGAGATCTCGCGCCCCGAACGTTGTTATGCCAGCAATAAGTCCGAAGATACGCGCCTCTCACCCGTATTCCCGCGGCCGCGCATCGCGTTAGGGCTCGGAGGCGGCTGGGTTGTGGAGGGATCGTACTTGCCTCCAGTAACCCTGTTCGACGCCGCGCCAAATCTGGCGAGCTTCGCGCTTTCACGCCTAACGAGTGTCGGGCCGGCCGGGCTCCTATTACGCGCGCACGCGACATTCGGCCAGGTCGAAGGGGCCATCACGTGCTCCGAAGATGCGATCCAGCTGGTGGACCCTGGTGAACCATGTTATAGCGATGAAAAATCCGAAGACACGTACAAGCCGAACATGTTCGGAGGCGAGGCTGCCATCACATTTGTTCTCGGCGCCCGAACCAACGGCTACGCCGGAGCTGGTTACACGTGGCTGCGGCCGCGATTTCGTGTCGGTTTTCAGGACGCACGGCCCGGCGTGGTTTATGACGATCGTCTCATCATCGTCGACCTGAACCGTGTTTCGCTCTTCGGCGGTTTTCTTTACCAAGCGTCGCCAATGATTGGCCTTACGGCAGAGCTGTATTCGGTGCCGGAGGACGTGACAACGTTCCGCATCGGAGCGAGCTATCGCTGGCGCTAGCGATCGGCGGCAACTGAGCACCAGGCGCGGTGTACTGTCTCAAGCCTTATGATCTCTTCCATGCATCTCTCAGCTGCCATTGCGAGCTGCGCACTCCTCTGGGGTTGCGCCTCGAGCCAGCAGGCGCCGGCATCCAGCCAACCGCTGCTGAATCCGCCACCTGTTGGCCCGACGCCGTCAACGCCGGCGCCGCCCACCCAAGACTATCTCGTGTACGTTGTCGCCGAGTCGGCGGATCAGGTGCATCTCGTGCGTTTTGGTCCGAGCGGCGCCAAGCTCGAAAAGTCGCAACGTGTTGGGATGATGCCGACGGAGATCAACGGCCCTCACGGCATCTCAGTCTCTCCCGACAAAAAGCATTATTACGTGAGCATCGCTCACGGCACGCCGTACGGGACTCTGTGGAAGTTCACGACAGCCGGCGATTCGCTGAAGGGTCGCGTCACGTTAGGCCAGTTCCCGGCGACCGTTGCTGTCACGCCCGATGGCGCGCTCGCGTTCGTCGTCAACTTCAATCTGCACGGTGACATGGTG
Source organism: Gemmatimonadaceae bacterium (assembly GCA_052388395.1). Taxonomy (GTDB): domain Bacteria; phylum Gemmatimonadota; class Gemmatimonadetes; order Gemmatimonadales; family Gemmatimonadaceae; genus DASYRX01. Next base: position 2,552 of record JBQTIF010000115.1, read on the forward strand.
CCGTCGTCCATCTCAGTCGTCTCGACGGACGAGATGCTGGAGATTGCGCGCCCGACCACGTGCACCATGCCGCACGGCTCACGGATCAACCCGCAGGGGACGCATCAGTATTCCGCCTGCATGATGGACGACATGCTCATTGAGGTGAACACGCAGACCTTCGACGTCGCGCGCCACTTCATGCTAGCCGCCGGCAAGGAGCATGGCATGAATGGGCCTCCCGCAGCGATGAAAGGTGATGGTCACGCCTCGCACTCGGCGGCTGCGCGCGACTCGGCGACGATGAAGATGTCTCAGGTGCAGTGCTCACCGACGTGGGCGCAGCCGTCAGCTGATGGACAACGCGTATTCGTCGCCTGCAATAAGTCCAACGAGATCGTCGAGGTCGACTTCAAGACCTGGAAGTTGAACAGACGATTCCCGGCTGGAAACGGCGTCTACAACCTTGCCGTCACCTCTGATGGAAAGTTCTTGATAGCGACCAACAAGAGAGCTCAGTCGGTGTCGATCTTTGACGCGGTGTCTGCCAAAGAGGTGGCCAAGATCGCGACGCAGCGACGCGTCGTGCACGGAGCCATCGTTTCGCCGGACAATCGTTATGCATTTATCACGGTCGAGGGGCAGGGATCCGAACCGGGGACGCTCGAAGTGATCGATCTCACAGCGCTCAAGACGGTCGCAACAGTAGACTTAGGTCAGCAGGCCGCAGGGCTGGACTTCTTCAAGATGGTGCCGCCGGGCGGGCAGTGACCCGGATGCGCCGCACCGGAACGCGTCAGGGCCGTCGGGGTAATCCTCGCCGGTCCGCGTCATATCTATTGATGTAGATCGTCCGCCGCGCCGTCGTTAAATCGTCTCTTAGCCAATCCGGGAGTCCTCGTGCGAAAGGCCTTATTCGCGCTCGCAGCCTTAGGTGTTGTGGGCGCGTGCAGTGGTCCTTCAGATCCAGATCCAAATCGCGTGGTGACAGTCACAGTTACGGCGCCGATCACAAATATTGTTGCAGGTAGCGCTGTTCAAGCGTCGGCGACAGCCATCCGGAAGGATGGGTCGACACTGGCGAACCCGAGCGTCACATGGAACAGCACATCGCCTAATGTGGCGACCGCCTCCAGCACGGGGCTTATCACAGGTGTGGCTCCTGGCACGGCGACTATCACCGCGCTCGTGCAGGGCGTGACAGGTAACCTGACAGTTACCGTGAGCGGCGATCCGTGTGCCGCGCCGATCAGCCTAAATCCGGGCGAAGTTCGCACGTTCGCAGGGCCGGATCAGGTGCGTTGCGTTCGGCTCGCGTCCGCGACCGCGCCGAGTGAGTTCCTTGTGGTTGCATACAACGGCTCGGAATCACAGGACGAGCGTCGCAACGTAGAGGTTGCCGGTAGCGTGGAAAGCGCCGCGAACCAGGGGCTCGGGCAGGTGAACACACTGCGTGACGCGTTGGCGATGCTGGAGCTACAGGCGATCGAGGCGAGCGACGCGATGCACAGACGCATCGATTCGGTGTCGCGCTCGGTCGTCGAGCCGGTGTTGCGCCGCGCACGACCGTCGGCAAACGCCCTGCGCTCGGGCGCGGTCGCCGCAAACGTCGCCGCGCTACCGCCTAACGTGGGCGACACGCTCATCTATCGCGTGCCGGACTTACGCCCCGGCAAGTCCCCCTGCCTCGATTTCTTCCAGATTTCGGCTGTCGTCAAGGCAGTTGGGGGGAAGGCGATGATCGTGCAGGATGTAGCCACCCCGACTGGTGGCTTCAGTACGCAAGACTTCAATGACATTGTGCGCGAATTCGATCAAACGATTCTCGCGACCGACACCTCATACTTTGGAACACCGACGGATCGCAACAACGACGGCGTGATCGTGATCCTGTACACGCCTGAGGTGAACAAACTGACGCCGCAAGGTTCGGCTGGCTTCACAGCGGGATTCTTCTTCCGCGCGGACATGTTCACCAAAGCGGAGTTTCTGGCGGCGAATCAGCGTTGCGACACGACGAATGAGCAGGAGCTCTTTTACGTGCTCACGCCCGATCCGCAGGGAACGATCAACGGGAACGTGCGCTCCACAGCAACCGTTAGGCAGACAACGCGCGGCACGATCGCGCATGAGCTGGAGCACATGCTGAATCAGGGCGTACGCATGTTCATCCAGGGTGCGGCGCTCGAGCACGTTTGGCTCGATGAGGCGATGGCACACTTCGCGGAAGAGGCGGTCGGTCGCGTCACCCGAGGTTTCAGCGATTTCCAAGAGTTGACCTTCGCGAATGCGAGTGCCAACGCGGACGATTACAACGCGTACTTCCGACAGAACTTCGGACGCTATCGTCTCTGGATGTTCCGTCCTGATACGTCATCGCCAACGAGCAATCGCGCGGCGTCGGAGCTTGCCCCGCGCGGGGCCGGCTGGGCGCTCCTGCGCTACGCGATCGATCGGCACTCTAACAACAACGCACGTGCATTTACACGCGCGTTGGTGCGCGGGCCGCAGAACAACGTTGCGAATTTGATGGCGCGCGTCGGTTCCGGTTTGAGCTTCGCGCAGTTCCTGGGGAACTGGATGGTCACCAACTTTTCGGACCACCAGAACTTCCCAGGCGTCCCTGCGACGCTCAACTACGTGGGCTGGAACATGCGCGGGGCGATGACCTCGTACAACAACAACACCTTCCCGCTCTTCATCAACCCGCTCGCTGGATCGGTATCGACGCTAGTGATCTCTGGCTCGGGAGCGTACTTCCGACTGAGCAAGGCGGCGGGAGGCGCGGCATCCACGGTGGCGATGCAGGCGCCGGGAGGGATCCCGGTGGACTTCACGGGGGCGAGACTGACGCTGGTGCGCACTCAATAGATCAACGGCAGAGCGGGACACGTTAAGCACAACTGCGTTAAACGGTCCGTTTCGCGCAGGCGTTAAACGGTCAACTGCGTAAAACAGTAACGGCGTTAGGCGGTCTTGTGACCGTTTACCGCCGTTGACTATTTAACGCACTCGCGGAGGAGACTTCTGAACGCTCTGGGCAGTAACGTGTCCCGCTATTGCTGTTCTTCAAGCTCATGCCTCCCGCAACGCTGCCATTGCCGTCTCGCGAAAGACTTCTCGTCCACTTAAGAACCCAATCGAGACTGTCAGCAGCAGCGTCACGCCAGCCAGCGCCAGCGCCGGCCCGTATGCCGGTGTCATCGGCCGCTCGAAGACAAAGCGCATCACTCCCCACGCGCCAGCGAACGACAGCACCATCCCTGTCAGGCTGCCTAACAAGCCGAGGAGCGCATACTCTGAGAACATGATGCGCCCGATTTGCCGGCGTGTCGCGCCGAGCGTCTTGAGCAAGACGCCTTCGCGCAAGCGCTCGCGTCGTGTCGCGGCCACCGCGCTGAAGAGCACCGGAATTCCCATCGCCAGACTGAAGATCGCAAGAAAACGGATCGCCACGGTGGCGCGTCGCGTGATCTCTCCGATCGTCTGTCTTATCAGCGTGAGATCGATGATCGCGACGTTGGGATAGCGACGCACGACGTCGCGTTGCAACGCGGCGCTCAGACGATCGTCGGCCGAGTTGGCGAGCATGACGAACGTCTGCGGTGCGTTCGCAAGGGCCGACGACTCGAACACCGCGAAGAAATTCGGCTCGAAGCGATTCCAGTTCACACCGCGGATGCTCGTCACGACCGTTTCGATGTTCACGCCCTGCACATCCCAACGCAGGCGATCGCCGACCGATACTTCCAGCTCCTCGGCGATCTCCACCTCGAGCGAGACCTCGTTGCGTGCGTCATCCGACGTGAACCACTTGCCAGCCACGAGGCTCTCGGCCGGGAAGAGCGAATCGCGATAGGTCGAGCGATACTCGCGACGCAGCGCCCATGTGTTGTCGCGGCGCGTCGTGTCGGGGCGCAGTGCTTCCTCGTTAGGGTCCGGCGGCCGCTGTGTGACGTCGCGCCCGTTGATGCCGTTGATGCGCATCGTGACGATCGGCGTGCGCTCTACGAGCGGCATGCCACTCGCGCGGATGATCGAATCGACTCCGGCGGCTTGATCCGCCTGCACATCGAAGAGGATCAGGTTGCCGCGCGACTCGGCGTTCAGACGCTGGAGGTTGCCTAACAAGTTCGACTGCACGAGGTACAGCGTGCTGAGGAGAAACGCACCGAATCCGAGGCTCAGCACGACAGCGCGCGTTTGATTGGCAGGGCGATACAGATTCGCCACGCCCTGGCGCACGACGTAAGGCCACCCGGCGCGCAACACTCGGCGCGCAAGCCACGACAGACCAGCTGCGCTCGCGAGCAGGACGCCAAGCACCACCGCGATGCCTGCACTCACGCCAAAGGTGTCTTGCCACGAATCCGAGCGAGTCCCGGCGACCGCCACCACTGTGGCCACCAACAAAACATTGACAGCGAGGCGATAAGGATCGCTCCAGCCACGCCGGATCGGTACGGGATCGGCGTCGCGGCGGATCGCCTGCAGCGGTGACACGCGGCGCAGCGTGATCAACGGATGCAAAGCGAACGCCAGCGCTATCCATAAGCCTAACGCCATTCCTTTGGCGATCGCCAGCCACTCCAATTGCGGGGTGACGTCGACCGGCATGAAGCCGCCGATCGCCGACGGCAACAGGAACTGGACGAGTACACCTAACGCAGCGCCTACCGCAGCGCCCACCAGGCCCATGAGCGCCGCCTGCGCGCTGTACATCAACAAGACCTGCGGACCCGTCGCTCCGAGGCAGCGCAGCACAGCTACCGTATCAATCTTGCGAACGACCCAGGCGTGCACGCCGCTGGCCACGCCGATGCCGCCCAGCAAGAGCGCCACAATCCCGACGATGCCGAGGAAGCTCGACAGCTCGTTGATCGACTCGCTCATGCGCGACTCGCTCTGCGCGACGGTGCGCGCTCGCAAACGCTGACCGCGCAGTCGCTGCTGAATGCGCAGCAGATCGGCGGCGTCACCGGGGCTGCGTGCGCGAACGAACACCTCGCGCTCGACCCTGGCGCCAAACACGAGCAGGCCCGTTGCCTGTGCCGACTCGCTGCCGATCAGAATCCGCGGGCCGATCGCCGCGGCGATATCAGGCTCTCCGGGCACTTTGCCTAACGTCCCGGCGACGAGGAACTTGGTGAAGCCAAGTTGGATACTGTCGCCGATTGACGCATTGATCGCGATGAGCAGGGTGGTGTCGACCAACGCCACGCGTCCTTTGTGCAGCGTATCCAGCGACACCGGTGGCTGCGTGGAGACCTCGCCGTACAACGGCCAACTTGGTGTGACGGCGCGCACCTGCGAGAAGCGTGTTCCGCCCGAGATCGGGGCGAGCGCCATCGATCCAAATGATGTGATGCGCGCAACGCCGTAACCCGCCGCGCCGAGTGAGTCAATGAGTGTGTCGACAGCCGCTGGGAAAGGGCGCCCGGTCGAGAAGGCGAGATCACCGCCTAACAACGCACGTGATTGAGTTCGAACCGTGCGCTGGACGTTTGCTGCGTATGAATCGATGGCGACGAGCGCCATCACACCTAACGAAATGGCGGACATGTACAGCGCCAGCCGACGCCGCGTGGAGCGGCTCTCCCACCAGGAAACGCGCGCCAAGCGCAGCCACGGCGCACGGCGCCCGTTCATGGCGTCGCTCCGTTGCCGCTTGTCTTGCGATCTTCGACAACGACGCCGTCACGCAACCGGATCAGTCGTCGCGCCCGCTCGGCGAGTGCGAGGTCATGCGTGACAAGCACGATTGTCGATCCAGCCTCGTGATTCAGCTCGTCCAGCAGGCCTACAATCCGCGCACCAGTGGTGCCGTCGAGGTTTCCAGTCGGCTCATCGGCGAAGAGGATTCGCGGACGATTGGCGAAGGCCCTTGCTAAGGCGACGCGCTGTTGTTCCCCGCCGGAAAGCTGCGTTGGTAGATGATCGACGCGATCTGCGAGGCCGACACGTCCAAGCAGGTCATTGGCGCGCGCCGCGGCATTGCGTTCACCGCGTAACTCCAGGGGAACCTGCACGTTCTCCAGCGCCGTCAGCGTTGGGATGAGCTGGAACGTCTGAAAAACGAAGCCCACCTTTTCACCACGTAACTGCGCGCGCGCGTCCTCCGTTAGGCCGGTGATGTCAGTACCGTCCAGGATCACCTGGCCGCGCGTCGGGGTATCGAGACCGGCGAGCAAGCCGAGGAGTGTGGTCTTGCCGCTGCCGGACGGACCCACTACTGCGATGAACTCGCCTTGCGCGATTTCGAAGTTGACGTCGCGCAGCACGGTGAGGTGCTGCGTGCCACTGTCGAACTCTTTCGTTAGGTTTCGAGCAATCAGCATGCGTATTTTGACATGGAGTCTTGTCGCGGCGGCGTTCGCGTGCGGCGAGCCCGAAGCGCGACCATTACCTAACGACGATCCTTCGGCCGCGAATAGTACGGCTGCGTCCCAAGCCCCTGAGCTTAGCGCCGTGCCGGACTCCGCGGATGCGCGCCCTTCGGTCCTGATCGTCGGTACGTCGCTCACGGCAGGGCTCGGTCTTGATCCGCAGGACGCGTATCCTGCCGTTTTGCAGCGCATGGCCGACTCTGCAGGATATCGCGTGAACGTCGTCGCTGCTGGGGTTAGCGGGGAAACATCGGCCGGGGCGCTTCGGCGCGTTGATTGGCTGTTGCAGCGGCGGGCCGATGTGATAGTGATCGAGACCGGCGCCAACGATGGCCTGCGAGGTCTCGATGTCGACTCGACGCGAGCGAACTTGCGAGAAATCCTGCGGCGATCTGCGGCGGCCAGACCCGGCGCGCGGCTGTTCTTGGTTCAGATGGAAGCTCCGCCCAACCTCGGTCCGCGGTATACGTCTGACTTTCGGGCGATGTTTCCTGTTGCCGCCCGCGAGGCGGGCGCGAGCCTCGTCCCCTTCCTGCTGGATAGCGTGGCGGGCGTCGTTGAGATGAACCAGTCGGACGGTATTCACCCGAATGAAAGGGGATCGGTCGTTGTGGCTGCGAATGTCTGGAGAGCGCTAGAGCCAATACTCAGGGATTACTCCCGGCGTCGTCAGCCGTAAACATCGACCTTTGGCGGCCCGTTGAATGCCTCGCTCTGAGCCGCTAAGTTGCAAGGCTCTATTGACTTGCACGTAATTTCGAGGTCCGCAGAACGATGGCAATTCCAGCTACTCAGATTCGCAAAGGCATGGTGCTCGTTTTCGAGGGGCAGCCGTGTCGCGTTATCGATTTCCGGCATCACACGCCCGGCAACCTGCGTGCGATGGTTCAGACCAAGCTCAAGAACCTTCGGACGGGAAGTAATTTCGACCACCGTTTCCGCGCCGACGACTCGATCGAAAAGGCGTCGATGGAGACGCACGAGCTCGAGTTTCTCTATCAGGGCGGCGACACGTATCACTTCATGAACACCGAGAACTACGACCAGCTGGAGATGGATGAGGAGGCGTTAGGCGACAACGCGCAATGGATGGTACCCAACATGCACATTGTGGCTGAGTATTATGACGGGCGTCCGATCGCGATCCAGCTGCCGCAGTATCTCACGTTCGAGGTTGTCGAGACGGCGCCGGTCATGAAGACCGCCACCAAAACGGCGTCCTTCAAGCCGGCAAAGCTCGAGAACGGTGTGACGATCAACGTGCCGGAGTTTCTCCCAACGGGAACCCGAGTGCGGGTGAATCCGAACACGGGTGAATATTTGGATCGCGCGAAGGACTAGTCGCGCCCTTAGCGGTGGCGACGCAGTTCTGGCTCGATTACAATCTTCGATTCGGTTTGATAGCGGCGGAGGAAACCGAAGCCGCGCATGGTGACTGTAGCTCAACCGGTTAGAGCACCGGACTGTGGCTCCGGGGGTTGGGGGTTCAAGTCCCCTCAGTCACCCCTAACTTCAGGTCAGAGGCCTGAGGTCAGAGGTCAGAGTCTAGGTCCGTAGCTCAATTGGTAGAGCACCGGTCTCCAAAACCGGGGGTTGGGGGTTCGATTCCCTCCGGGCCTGTGTTATGTCGGAGCGCGCGCAGGCGAGCTTCTCGTCCTGAGTTCAGGAGACTCAGCGCTGAGTACTCAAAGCTCCGTGTTTTGATGTTTGAAAAGTGACGGCGTTGGCTTTCGCGGCGGTATCGTCTAGGGGACTAGGACACAGCCCTCTCAAGGCTGGAACACGGGTTCGAATCCCGTTACCGCTATTGGTGAGGCATCGGCCCCATCGTCTAGCGGTTAGGACGGCACCCTTTCACGGTGCAGACAGGGGTTCGATTCCCCTTGGGGTCATAACAATTGGCGGATAGGAGCATAGGGGATAGGAGCATAGGGGATAGGGGATAGAAACTCGTTAGGCGATTGTTGGGGCTGTAGCTCAGCTGGTTAGAGTGCCGGTCTGTCACACCGGAGGTCGCGGGTTCGATCCCCGTCAGCCCCGTAGTCGTTAGGCCCTGGTGGTGAAACTGGTAGACACGCCATCTTGAGGGGGTGGTGCCGAAAGGCGTCTCGGTTCGAATCCGAGCCAGGGCACTCGTTAGGTCAGAGGTCAGAGGTTAGAGGTCAGAGGAGACGGAAACTCTGACCTGCACGCTCTGACCTCGAGGCTCTGACCTCTGACCTGCCGTTCTGCCAGCGTAGCTCAGTGGTAGAGCACCCGATTCGTAATCGGGCGGTCGTCAGTTCAATCCTGACCGCTGGCTCTGAATCGCCTTTGCGGGCGTAATTCAGTTGGTAGAATGCCAGCTTCCCAAGCTGGACGTCGCCGGTTCGAGTCCGGTCGCCCGCTCTCTCGAAGTTCTTGAATTTGAAGGAGTTCCAGTCGCCGCCGTTGGGCGACTCGATAGCCAGCCCGGAAGCGGCACTTGCAACTCCGCGCGTACCGACCGACCCCTGGGCGATCGGATCTCCGCGTGAGCCCGATGCCCGGCAGCGGGCTTTCGAGGCGGCGCTGGTGGCGTCCGTCTTCCCGTCCGATGCGAGACGAGATCGCGC
>JBQTIF010000116.1:0-3490 GCA_052388395.1 Gemmatimonadaceae bacterium
GATCAGGATTGTCAAACGTTAGGTGCTTCGCTCGCAGGACGTCTTGCAGGGTCTTCACGATATCGAGCCGCGGCACGCGGTAGCTCACGGTGAGCACCCATACGGTTTCGCACAACACAATCCCCGACACGTAGAGCGCATCTTCCGATTTGACAGTCCGCTCGATGAGCGCCGCGGCGGCAGCGGATTGCCGAGCGTCGTCTTCAACGAGAAAACGGACGAGGACGTTTGTGTCGACTGCGATCACCGTCGCGTCACCGCACGCCGGATAGCTTCGTCCATCGCTTCCACGGTTACGCCACGCACAGCGGATTTCAGAGTGCCGCGTAACGACCGGATATCGATGGTGTCAGCAGCCACCGTGACTGTCCCGTCGCGTCGGATCGTGAACGCAATCCGATCCCCGGGCTGTACGCCGAGCGCGTTCCGAATGTCTTTGGGAAGTGTGATCTGCCCTTTAGAGGTGAGCTTGGCAAAAGCCATTCCTTACTCTTTATGAAGTTCCTTACTGAATGGTAAGGACTTAGGGTCTGATCCGGCAAGTCCTTCTGACCTCTGGCCGCGCTGTCGTAATTATCCCTTGACGGTAGGTACAGACAGTGCTAGATTTATTCCCGCACAGTAGGTACTGACCGCAGAGGCGAGCCGTGAAACGCTTCACCCTGAAAGACTTAGACAAGACGTTTCCCTCCGACGATGCCTGTCTGGATTGGTTGCGGGACTTTCTGTACCCCGAAGGCATTCACTGCAAGCGCTGCGGGAAAACTACCAAGCATCATCGTGTAGTGAGTCGCCGGTCCTACAGCTGCGACGTGTGCGGTAATCACGTTCACCCGACGGCAGGAACGATCTTCCACAAATCCAGCACGTCGCTCAAGACGTGGTTTCACGCGATCTATCTGATGGCTTCCACTAAGAGCGGCGTTTCCGCGAAGCGCATTGAAGCCGCGACTGGGGTCACGTACAAAACCGCTTGGCGCATGGCGACGCAGATTCGCAGCATGCTCTTTGCCGATGGCGCGCCGCTCGCTGGACCTGTCGAAATGGACGAGACCTAATATGGGTGGACGGCGCAAAGGTGTGAAGGGCCGTCCGATGCGCTGCGACAAAGACCATACGCCGGTGGTCGGAATCGTGCAGCGGCGCGGTAAGGCCAAGGCGTTCGCGATTGAGCGGTGCGACGGTGCGACGCTCATCGGTCACGCAATGCGGCATATTGAGCCTAACGCCATTGTATACACAGACCAGCACCCTAGCTATCACGGACTGCGCTACACAGTAATGGCTTTCGATCATCGCATCATCAGGCACGACGGCGACACTTGGGTCCACGGCGACAAGCACACAAACAACGTTGAAGGTCTGTGGAGCCTCATTAAGCGCGGCATTAATGGGTCGTATCGGCACGTTAGCAAGAAGTACTTACAGCACTACTTGAACGAGTACTGCTTCCGGCAGAACACGCGGAACGATGAACGGCCTACGTTCCTTTCGTTCCTTGATCGGATTGCCGTCGCGAAGCCTTCTTGAGCGCTTCAACAAAATCAGCTTTGGAAAACTCCGGCGCGTTAGGCGTTATGCTATCAGCCACCGCAGCGGCTTCCTGTTCGGTTTGCTGTTGCTTTTTCAGATGCTCTTCAACGACCCGTTTTCTTTGATTCACAAGATCCTCCAGCTGTAGTGTTGCACGAATCGTCTCCACAGGCGTGACAATGCCGACGCCCGAGTTAACTGGTACCTTTAGGCCACTGGTCGTTGACTCCCACATACTGAAATGGCCAGAGTGAAGCCCGAACAGCAGAGTAACTGGCCCCATCGCGACACCCGCCCCCTGCTGCGCTTGGCCATCAAGCACGAGGCGATTGATTGGCCAGTAGGTATCGCGCTGCACGAATACTGGCGAACCACTGAAACCTACATGCGCTCGGCAGTCCATCAGATGCCCGCGCATGCGCAGAACAGTGGTCCCGAGTTGTATTGGCAGGCCTTCTTGATATAGCGCGCCGACCGTGCCGGAGCGGACCATCGGACGCCCTGCGTCGGTCATGGCTTGGACCTGCGACAATAGTCCAATGAAGTACACGCGGTCGCCGAGTTCGACTTGCCACTTCCCCGGGCCTTGATACTGATCGACTGAGTCCTGCATTGGCATGCGCGCGATGTCATACGACGCGGGCCCGAGATAAAGACTAACGGCGACATCAAAGGCAGGGTCGGGGTGACAGACCCACTCGGGAACGGGCACCTCTTCTATCCCGTTAGGCTTGGTGCGGAGACGTACAAACGTGTCGTGCTCGCGACTGCGCACCACATGCGCGGCTGTCACGAAATAACAGAACATGCCTGGCTTTTCCATGTCACTCAGAGGTTTATCCAAATAGCTGACGAGAAAGGCCGTTCCTATGGGCTGGTACGACGCCCCGCTGTGCATCGTGACAAACACGACGCAGCGCATCATCCCGTGCTCAAGCGGCATGGGTTCTCCTATGGCGCGATTTGCCGTCTTCGCCATAGCGACATTCTATCCCCCATACTTACCTACCGTAAGGGGATAAGTACCCGCGCTGTTGACTTTCGGTTTTTCTTCGGTATATCGGTTGCAGAAGAAATGACGCAAGACTCGCAACCTTTTATATGGCTGCCGCGACTGCTCTGGCGACTCGCTGTTCAGCTTTAGCTGACCTACGACAACGCCTTGCTGATAAGGCGGGTACGGTTATGGCACCCGGGAAAGGCTCCCGGGAAAGCGGCACGGGGAGCGAGCGCATCACGACGGGCTCGACCGGGCTGGACCGAGCTTTGGCGACCGGAGGGATTCCGCGTGGGCGGCTCACGGAGGTGCATGGGCCGTTGGGTGGCGGGAGCACGACTCTCGCTCGTGCTGTGGTAACGCAGGCGATCCGCGGCAAGCTCTGGGTCGCCTATATCGATGCCGCACGAACGTTGGCCGCGCGCGACTGGGCCGCGTTAGGCAACAGCGGCCGCTTCTGGGTGATCCGTCCGCCGGCGCCTGAGAAGGCGGCGTGGTGCGCGGACGTTTTGCTGCGGAGCGGTGCCTTTGCGCTCGTCATTCTGGACGCTGCTCCGCCGCTTACACGCGCTGTCGGCATACGCCTAACGCGCCTCGCCCGGGACCGCCACGCCGCGCTCCTGGCATTGAGCGAAGGAGAGGGAAGGGAGGGGAGGGAGGGGAGGGAGGGGAGCAGCCGGCTTCTTGGGGCAGCGCTGAGGTTGCGCTGTGAACGCATTTCCGCTCGCCGCTCGCATCTCGCCGCTCGCCGCTCGCAGCTCGCTCCTCTCTCGCATCTCGCCGAGAGTGCCTCGCACCTGGTCCATCTCGTTAGGCCTGAGTCCGCCGCAGCGGCGGCATTCCGGATCACTGTCGAAAAAGGTGGGGCCGCTGGAACGCCCCATGTCGTGGAGATCGCTTATGCAACCCCGCTGGCGCGTCGCTTGTGTGCGCATCCCGAGGTTCCCGATCGGCGCGGTG
>JBQTIF010000117.1:0-16364 GCA_052388395.1 Gemmatimonadaceae bacterium
GCGCAGCTTTGACTCCTAACGACTTTATCAGGGAGCGCCGGTGATGCCGCGCGAGACGTCTTTGTTTCCGGCACTCGCGGCAGAGTTCACCGATGGAATCGCGATGGATAAGAAGTTGAAGCATCTGGAGTTCATTCAGCAGGCCATCAACCGCATGGCCTCAAATCTCTTTCTGCTGAAAGGCTGGACGGTCACCCTGATCGCGGCGCTGTTCGCGCTTGCCGCGAAGGAATCAAACAACTTCTACTTTGTTCTCGCGTACCTTCCAACCTTCATGTTCTGGCTGCTTGACGGCTACTTTCTCTCGCAAGAGCGGCGGTTTCGATCGCTCTATGATTACGTGAGGAAGCAGGAGGAAAGCGAAATCGACTTTTCCATGGACACGCAGCCGTTCAAGAACACGCCGCCTCGAAACCGATGGCGGCGCGCACTGTTTTCTTTGACTCTGGTGGTCTACTACGGTGTGCTCACGGTCGCGATGTCTCTCGTGATGTGGATTCTGAGGTGAGGAGGGCTCGGTGCCGCGAATACCGGTTTTCTACAGCTTTCATTACGACAACGACGTATTTCGTGTTCAACAGGTTCGCAATATGGGAGTAGTTGAGGGAGATGAGCCGGTTTCGCCTAACGATTGGGAACAGCTGAAGCGAAGTGGCGACCGCGCGGTCGAACGTTGGATCGACGAGAACATGAAGTACAAGCGGTGTGTCATTGTTCTGGTCGGTTCGCAAACAGCCAATCGAAAATGGGTTAGGTACGAGATCAAGCACGCGTACGACACCGGAAAGGCGCTGTTCGGGATTTATATCCACAACCTCAAATGCCCTCGGGCCGGCACGTGCGGCAGGGGTCCGAACCCGTTCGACAACTTTACGATCGGCAACGGGTCGCGGAGCTTGTCATCCGTGGTCCCTTGTCATGATCCCGGCATCTACGCGTACGGCGGTATATCAGAAAACTTGTCCGGTTGGGTGGACGATGCAGTCGCGGCAGCGAAGTACCGTTAGCGAACCGTGTGGCCGCTGTTGGTAGTCCGTTGTTTTTGCCACAAAAACGAGCTATTTTTGTGGCAATAATATGGCACGACACAGGGACTCCACCGACACCAGCCTCTACCGGCACATCCGCAAGGCTAAGCCGGGGAGCATCTTCACGCCCCGGGATCTCGCGCATCTCGGCACGCGCACGGCCGTGGCCTCGGCTCTCACTCGGCACGTAAGGGCAGGAACAATTACGCGTCCGGCGCGTGGGCTTTACCAGGTTCCCAAAACTCAGCCCGTGCTTGGTGCACTGAAACCATCGCCTAACGACTTAGCGCAAGCTTTAGGCGGCAGGGACCAGCTCAAACTACAAGCCGCGGGCGCCTACGCTGCCAATCTGCTTGGACTCTCTACTCAAGTGCCGCTCAAAATCGTCTACCTGACCGACGGTACGCCAAGAACGATCCGACTGGGAAAGCAACAGGTGGTGCTACGCCGCACGACGCCGCGAAACATGGCCACAGCCGGCCGAATGAGCGGTCTCGTTATCCAGGCGCTACGTCACCTTGGCAAGGACAACGTTGACGACGCGACCGTTATCCATCTGCGTCGCACGTTGCGCAAACGTGATCGCGCTCAGATCAAGCGCGACGCGCATTTTGCGCCGGCGTGGATCGCTGAGACTTTGCGGGCCGTTGCGCGCGATCCAGAGCAATAGTGGGATTGGTTTCTTAGCGCCGCGGAAGCTACCTTGCATTTATGGAGCGCCACTCCATAATTGCACGGATGATCCAGCGTAGGCTGCAACACACTTTAACCCGAGCTATCGCCGAAGCACCGGCCGTAGCGCTCCTTGGGCCCCGTCAGGTGGGGAAGACTACGCTCGCGCTCGAAGTCGCGAAGACCACGCCTGCAGTCTACCTCGACCTCGAATCAGAAGGCGATCGAGCTAAGCTCTCAGAGCCGGAGCTCTACCTACGCGAACACGAGGACAAACTCATCATCCTCGACGAGATCCAGCGTACGCCACAGCTCTTCCAGACCCTCCGCGGCCTCATCGACAGCGGAAGGCGACGTGGACGGCGTACAGGACGCTTCCTCGTCCTGGGTTCGGCCTCAATAGACCTCCTAAAGCAATCGAGCGAGTCGCTCGCGGGTCGCATCCGCTACCTGGAGCTCGCTCCGTTCGACGCTGGTGAAATCGGCCGCAAACACCTCGACCCACTCTGGTTGCGCGGCGGATTCCCCGAGAGTCTCCTCTCGACCTCGGACGCTGCAAGCTTGCGCTGGCGAACAGATTTCATTCGCACGTACCTCGAGCGCGACATCCCGCAACTCGGTCCGCGGATTCCGGCAGAAACCCTACGCCGCTTGTGGACGATGCTCGCGCACCAGCAGGGAGGACTCCTGAATGCTGCCGCTCTTGCCCGCGCGCTCTCGGTTGATGGCAAAACGGTTGCTTCGTACCTGGACTTGCTCGTCGACCTTCTCCTTGTGCGCCGACTCCCGCCATGGCATGGGAACGTGCGCAAGCGGTTGGTGAAGTCGCCCAAGATATATGTCCGCGACAGCGGCCTAGTGCACGCGTTGCTTGGTATCGACGACCGCGAGGCACTGTTGGCGCACCCAGTGGCTGGTGGAAGCTGGGAGGGCTTGGTACTCGAGTCCCTCATCGCCGCGGCGCCTAACGATTCGCAGGCGTACTTCTTCCGAACCGCCGCCGGCGCCGAAATAGACCTCCTGCTCAAGCTCCCCGGGCATCGCAATCCGTGGGCGATAGAGATCAAGCGCGGTCTCGCGCCGAAGATCGATCGGGGTTTAAAGCTCGCCTACGACGACGTTAGGCCCGAACGGCGCCTAATTGTCTATGGCGGAGACGAGCGTTTCCCGCTCGCCGCAGATGTCGAGACAGTCTCGCTAATCCACCTTTGCGATGAACTCTCCCGGCAATGAGCCAGTTCGCCTTCCTGCGGAGAGAGTGGGTCGAGGTATTTGAGGCCGCATCGAAGGCGGAAGGGGCGGTGCATGCCGATGCGCGAACTGCGTGCTTCTACGCGCGCCGAGCGCTGGAACTGGCAGTCGGATGGGCCTACAAGCACGACGCTGCGCTCAGACTCCCGTATCAAGACAATCTCTCGGCGCTAATCCACGAGCCGAGCTTCAAACAGGGCGCAGGCGAAGCCGTCTTCAGTAAGGCGCGCGTCATCAACACGTTAGGCAATCGCGCGGTGCACAGCCATCGCCCCGTGCCCGAGTCCGACGCGCTCGTTGCCGTGCGCGAGCTGTTCCACGTCTCCTATTGGTTCGCACGGACGTATGCACGCATCGCGAGGCCTGCGCCAGGGCTCGCGTTCGATCCCGCTGCATTGCCGCATCCTGCGCAAGCCGTCAAGCAAACCGCGGAGCAGTTGCAGAAGTTGCAGGAACGGCTGAATGAGCGTGACGAGAACCTCGCCGCGCTCCTCGCCGACAAAACCGCGCTCGATGAAGAACTCAAGCGGCTGCGCGCCGAGGTCGCGCTGGCGAAGCAGCAAGCCGCGGCGCAGCCCGACACGCACGACTATTCCGAGTCGGAAACGCGCGACTACTTCATCGACCTGCTGCTCAAGGAAGCCGGCTGGGCGCTCGACCAGCCGCGTGACCGCGAGCTCGAGATCAGCGGAATGCCTAACAAGCACGGCAAGGGCTTCGTGGATTACGTGCTGTGGGGCGACGACGGCAAACCGTTAGGTCTCGTCGAAGCCAAACGCACTCGGCGCAGCCCCCTTGAAGGAAAGCAGCAGGCCAAGCTTTATGCCGATTGCCTCGAGCGTCAGTTCGGGCAGCGTCCGGTGATCTTTTTCTCGAATGGCTACGAGCACTGGATCTGGGACGATGCGTTCTATCCGGATCGGCGGGTCCAGGGTTTCTACAAGAAGGCCGAGCTGGAACTGCTGATTCAGCGGCGCGAGGCACGACGCTCGCTTGCCGACGCGTCCATCAATTCAGCGATCGTCGAACGACCATATCAGCATCGTGCCATTCGCCGGATAGCGGAAGCATTCGAGCGCGATCACGATCGCAAGGCCCTACTCGTTATGGCGACAGGCGCCGGCAAGACGCGCACTGTCATCGCGTTATGCGATCTCCTGATGCGCTGCAATTGGGCGAAGCGGGTACTGTTTCTGGCCGATCGCGTCGCGCTGGTGAATCAGGCGGTGAACGCGTTCAAACGGCATCTGCCCGATTCGTCCCCAGTGAACCTCGTGACTGAGAATGAAGCCGAAGGGCGAGTCTATGTCAGCACGTATCCGACAATGATGGGACTCATCGACGAGTCGGCGGATGGACAACGACGCTTCGGCCCCGGCCATTTTGACCTTGTCATTATAGATGAAGCGCACCGATCGGTGTTCCAGAAATACCGCGCGATCTTCGATTACTTCGATTCGCTGCTCGTGGGCCTAACGGCAACGCCGAAAGACGAAATTGACCGCAACACTTACGGCTTGTTCGATCTTGAGAACGGCGTGCCCACCGACGCTTACTCGCTGGACGAGGCTGTGCAGGACAGGTTTTTGGTACCTCCGCAGGCAGTGTCAGTGCCGCTCAAGTTCCAGCGCGAAGGGATCAAGTACGACGAGCTGTCGGAGGGAGGACAAGGACGAGTGGGACGCGAAGGATTGGGATGACGATGGCACAGTCCCAGATAGCGTTGAAGCTCAAGCGGTGAACAAATGGCTATTCAATGCCGATACCGTAGACAAGGTGCTCAAGCATTTGATGACGCGTGGTATCAAAGTCGCCGGCGGAGACCGGTTAGGCGAAACCATCATCTTCGCCAAGAATCAACAACATGCCGACTTTATCGCCGAGCGCTTCAACGTCAACTATCCGCACTACAAGGGTGAGTTCGCGCGAGTCATCACCTTTAGAACCGAATACGCGCAGAACCTGATCGACAGCTTCTCGATTAAAGAGCGAGCGCCGCATATCGCCATCTCGGTGGATATGCTTGACACCGGGATCGATGTCCCCGAGGTCGTTAACCTCGTGTTCTTCAAGCTGGTGCGCTCCAAAACTAAGTTCTGGCAGATGCTGGGGCGGGGCACGCGATTGTGCCCTGATCTCTTCGGTCCGGGACAGGACAAAGAGAGCTTCTATCTATTCGATTACTGCCAGAATTTGGAGTACTTCAGCCAGAACATAGCCAGCACCGAAGGCTATGCTGCGGAGTCGTTAGGCAAGCGCCTATTCGATACGCGCCTTGAACTGTTGGCGGCGCTGGATGGCCACGCTCCCCACGCGCTAGCCGATGCTGTAAAGGAGCCGGCTACGTTGTACGGCGAACCCAAAACCGACAGTGAGGTGCGACGCGCGGTCGCCGAGCTGTTGCAGCGCGAAGTGGCAGCAATGAATCTGGAGAACTTCGTCGTTAGGCCGCACCGTCGTCTCGTAGAGAAGTACGCCAAGCCGGAGGCGTGGCTCGCTATCGCAAAGGATGCGCTCGCCGACCTGTCCCACGAAGTGGCCGGTCTTCCTGCGGAACTCGACCCGGAGAATGAAGAAGCGAAGCGCTTCGATCTACTTGCGCTCAACCTGCAGCTTGGGCGGTTGCGTCCACAGCCCGGCTTCGAGCGGCTACGCGATCGCGTGAAAGAGATCGCGGGGCTACTCGAGGAGAAATCCGCCATCCCGATGGTTCGCGAACAGATGGTGCTGATTCAGGACGTGCAGAGCGATGAGTGGTGGCAGGACGTCACCGTGCCAATGCTCGAATCGATGCGGAGACGACTGCGCGGGTTGGTGCAGTTCATCGACAAGCGGCAGCGCAAACCCGTCTACACAGACTTTGAAGACGTGATGGGTGGCGAGACTGGCTTCACGCTGCTCGGTTCTGGTGTTGGTACAGACCAAGCAAAATTCGTGGCGAAAGCGCGCGCATTCCTGCGCGAGCATCTGGACCACGTGGTAATCGCGAAGCTGAGGATGAACAAGCCGCTCACCACCAGCGATCTTGCGGAGCTTGAGCGGCTGCTCGGCGAAAGCGGGGCAGGGGCTGGTGATGACGTTCGCCGGGCTGCCGACGCTGCGCGAGGCTTGGGTCTATTCGTTAGGTCGCTAGTGGGAATGGACCGGGGAGCGGCCAAGGATGCGCTGGCGGTGTTCGTCACCGGCAAAACACTCACAGCGAATCAGCTCGAGTTCATCAACCTCATTGTGGACCATCTTACTGAGCACGGAGTGATGGATGCTGCGCTGCTCTACGAATCACCGTTCACAGATCTCACACCACGGGGGCCGGATGGACTTTTCAAGCAAGCTGAGCTCGACGAGTTAATTCGGGCGCTCGACGCAGTGCGGGCGACGGCCGTGGCCGCATGAGTGTTCAGGGCTCTGGTTAGGCACCGGCTCTCAGGCGAGGTAGAGGAGGGTGTCACAGGAGGCTCATGGCAATACTGCCATGAGCGACTGATGAACAGGCGTGTGTCGCCCCGGAAGCCAAACGCGTCCGACGGCAGCGAAACGATGATGCAGCCAGGCAGCGCGCCGATACCATAGAGTGGTGCCGCTTCAACCCGACGACCCCATTCCGGCGCTCAAACGTCAACTCGCCCAAGAAATCCGTGCCCTACTGGGCGACACCAATCAGCACGTCGCCGCACGCCGCCTCGGAGTCGATCAGCCTCGCATGTCGGACTTGCTGCACGACAAGCTGGATCGATTCTCACTCGAAAAACTCATCCGACTCCTGCGCAGCGTCGACCGCCGCGTCGAGCTCCGCGTCATCAACGAGGGGCCTGCACGGCTCCTCCTTATTCGCTTCCCGCCACGCTCGCCGCCCCGCTAGCTTTGGCACGGCATGTCACGCCCTATCCGCATCCTCGTTGCCAAGCCCGGTCTCGACGGCCATGACCGGGGAGCCAAAGTCGTCGCCGCCGCGCTGCGCGACGCCGGCATGGAGGTCATCTACACCGGGCTGCACCAAACGCCGGAGATGATCGCCAACGCCGCCGTGCAGGAAGACGTCGACGTCGTCGGACTCTCGATCCTGAGCGGCGCGCATATGACCCTCTTCCCGCGCGTCAGGAACCTATTAAATGAGGCGGGGCGCGAAGACGTCCTTGTGACTGGTGGGGGCATTATCCCACGAGAAGACATGGACGCGCTCCAGGCGCAGGGAATGGGGAGGCTATTCGGTCCAGGGACGTCGACCGGGGACCTAATCGAATACATCAAGGACTGGTTCGCCGAACGCGAACGTCAGACGACGTGACATCGCGCCTCCACACGCTGGCCGACGCCGTCCGCGACCTCGAAAATCAACTGCGGTTAGGCGGCGGTCAGGAACGAATCGGCCGCGAGCACAAGAAAGGGAAACTCACCGCCCGCGAGCGCATAACGAGACTCTGTGATCCCGGCTCACGCTTCCTCGAGATCGGCCTGCTCGTCGCCTATGACCAGTACGACGGGCAGGCGCCGGGCGTCGGTGTCGTAACGGGCATCGGACATATCCATCGGCGCGAGGTTGTGATCGTCGCGAATGATGCGACTGTGAAAGCCGGATCCTGGTGGCCGGAGACGATCAAGAAGATTCTGCGCGCGCAGGAGGTAGCCATGCGCTGCCGCATACCCATCATCTATCTCGTCGACTCCGCTGGTGTGAACCTGCCGTATCAGGAAGGCGTCTTTCCCGGCCAGTACGGCGCCGCGCGGATCTTCTATTACAACTCGATCATGCGGCGTTATCTGCGCATTCCGCAGATCGCCGCCGTCATGGGACCGTGCGTTGCTGGCGGCGCGTATTTGCCGGCCCTCTCCGACGTGATCCTCATGGTGGAAGGGACGTCGTTCATGGGACTCGGCGGGCCCAACCTCGTGAAGGGAGCAACGGGTCAGTCGGTCGATGGAGAGTCGTTAGGCGGCGCTTCAGCTCACACAGCGGTCAGCGGTGTCGCTCACTACGCGGTGCCTGACGATCACGCGTGTCTCGCGAAGATCCGCGATCTTGTCGCGCGCCTTCCCGCCGTGCAGCGCCACGATGTGCATCATGTGGACGCGCCGGCCAAAGAAGCCGCGTCGCTTTACGATGTCCTCCCGAGCGATCATCGCATGTCATACGACATGCGGCAGGTGCTCGCGGCAATCATCGACGGCGCCGGCTTGGACGAGTTCCAGCAAGACCTCGCGCGCGAGATGATCTGCGGCGACGCGACGATCGAAGGGACCCCGTTAGGCATCATTGCCAACCAGCGCGGGCTCATCAAAGGACGCCCAGGCGAGAAACCTCGCTTTGGCGGCATTATCTATACAGAGAGCGCCGAGAAGGTCGCCTTCTACATTGAACGCTGCGAGCGCGAGGGATTGCCGATCCTCTTCGTGCAGGACGTCTCCGGTTTCATGGTCGGGCCGGAGGCCGAGCACTCGGGGATCATTCGTGCCGGCGCGCACTTTGTGGAGGCGATGTCGTGTGCACGCGTGCCAAAGATCGTGCTCACTGTCAATCACGCGTCAGGTGCCGGGTATTATGCGATGGCGGGGCAGGGCTTCGACCCCGATTTCATCTTCACATGGCCCACCGGTCGCATGGGCGTGATGGAAGGAGATTCTGCGATCCAGGCGGTGCACGGTACTGCGCTGGAGGCCGCCAAGCGCGCCGGCAGCGAGCCGCCTAACGAAGTGAAACAGTCGATCGACGAGATGCGTGAAGACTACGAGCACCACCTCGACGCTCGCTTTGCTGCCGCGCGTGGCTATGTCGACGCCATATTGTACCCCGAAGACACGCGGGAAGTGCTTGCCATCGCGCTGCGCACCGCATTGCACAACGCAGGACCGCACATCGGAGCTTTTGTGCTGCCGCCCCAGCCTGAGCCCGTGCGATGAAAGACGTCGTGCGCGTGGCAGCAGGCCAGGGTTTTTGGGGCGACTGGCTCGACGCGCCGCGCCGCCAGGTCGAAGGGGGGCCGGTCGACTATTTAATGCTCGACTACCTCGCCGAAGTCACGATGTCCATTTTGCAAAAGCAGAAGGAGCGCGACCCCGCGTTAGGCTACGCCCGCGACTTTATCGGGGCCGTCGACTCCGTTCTGCCGGCTGTCACACAGCGCGGCGTGCGCGTCGTTGCCAATGCCGGCGGCGTGAACCCCGGTGCCTGCGCACAGGCCGTCCTCAAGCTCGCCGACCAGCGCGGCGCCCGCGGCAAGCTCACGCTCGGCGTCGTCACGGGTGATGATTTGCTACAGCGGATCGATGCGTTGCTCGAAACGGGCCATGAGCTGAGCAACATGGATACTGGGGATCCGCTCAGCACGGTGCGCGATCGTGTCCTCTCGGCGAACGCCTATCTCGGATCAGAGCCGATCGTCGAAGCGTTAGGCAAAGGTGCTCACATCGTCATCACTGGACGATCAACCGACACGGCACTCACAATGGCGCCGCTACGCTTCGAGTTCGGGTGGCGCGCGAACGACTGGAATCGCCTCGCCGCCGGTATCGTCGCCGGACACATCATCGAATGTGGCGCGCAGTGCAGCGGCGGCAACTGCCTGTACGATTGGGAGTCGATCCCAGATCTCGCCAACGTCGGCTACCCGATTGTTGAAGGTCGCAACGACGGCAGCTTCGATGTTGTGAAGCATCCGGGGACCGGCGGCCGCATCTCCGTGCAATCGATCGCGGAACAACTCGTGTACGAGATGGGGGACCCGCGCTCGTATATCACGCCGGATGTCGTCGCCGATTTCACAACCATTCGCTTGGAGCAAGCGGGTAGCGACCGCGTGCGCGTAAGTGGCATCCAAGGACGTCCGCCGACCGACAAACTCAAGGTGTCGATTGCCTATCGAGCGGGCTTTAAAGCCGTGGGAACGTTGGTCTACGCGTGGCCCGACGCGCTCGCAAAGGCACAGCGCGCCGATCGCGTCCTGCGCGACCGGATGGATCGGCTTGGCCTAACGCTCGACGCTGTCGTTACCGAGTATGTTGGGGCGTCCGCGACGCACGGACCGCTCGTCGAGCCGCGCAACGACCATCCGGAGGTTCAACTCCGCATCGGCGTACGATCGGAGCACGAACAGTCGGTGGAGCGCTTTACGCGCGAACTCGCGCCGCTGGTACTCAACGGCCCGCCAAGCGTCACAGGATTCGCCGGCGGGCGCCCCAAAGTCGAGGAGATCGTGGCATACTGGCCCGCACTTATCGATGAGACAGTCGTACGGCCCAATGTCGAGATTGTCGCATGAAGGTGCAGCTGCTACGACTAGCGCACGCCCGATCGGGCGATAAAGGCGACACGGCCAACGTCGGTGTCATCGCGTTGCGCCCCGAATGGTATCCTCTGCTCGCTCGCGAGCTCAGCGTCGAACGTGTGACGCGACACTTCGCAGGGATGATTACCGGCAGTGTGGAGCGCTTCGAGCTTCCGAATTTGAACGCTCTCAATTTCTTGTTGCACGGCGCGTTGGACGGGGGCGGCACGCTCTCGCTCAAGACCGACGCTCAAGGGAAAGTGTATTCCACCGCGATGCTACGCATGATCCTCACCATTCCAGACGTCGAAGCGATGGAACTCAAGATAGAGGATAGGGGATAGGGGATAGGGGATAGGAAATGCGGTGTCGTTAGGTCTATCCCCTATCCTCCTATCCCCTATCCCCTATCCCCTATTAACTATCTCCCGAGCCAGTGACTCAGCTTGAGCAAGAAGACATGATCGCCGCGCGTCTGACGTAGCTCGCGCGCCTGCCGCCGCCAATCGAACGCTTGCGGCTCCCCCTCCCCGTCGGCGCTCCGTCCATGACTCCAGACGAGGAATATCGTTGAACCAGGCCGATACTCCCATCGCACCACTGAATTGGTTCGCAACTCGTTGAACGCGAAATCGGGATTCGCAAAGTCGAGTGAGGAGCGCTCGCCTGGAGTAAACCGGTGCACTCGGTTCGCCGCACTGCGCGAATGCGCGTTGACAACTTCACCTAATCGGTTGTAAGCCCCCGCACTGAGGAATGGTTGCGCATAGAGCTGCAACGAGAGCCTCGGCGTGAAGGAGTAATCGACTCGAGCCGTCAGCGATGCTGTCGTTTGCCGCACATCACCGACGACGTAGTGCGCGTCAACGTGCTCAACAAACTGTTGTGGACTGCGCCACCACATGACGCCTGGCGACAGCAGCACCTGTGCGCGATCGGCGATTCGCTGCGTCACCTGAGCCAACACGTTCAATGACGAGCCCACATCACCGATGTCCCTCCCTCCATTGAACGCCAACCGCGCAACGGTGCTTCGTCGTGAATCAGTCGTGATACTCGCGAAACCGGAGATGCGCCGCGGCGTGTATAGCGCGGGGCCACCGCGCAGCGCCGTCACAGCAAGGCCGGGCAGGTGATGCTCAATGGCCGCGTCAATGTTCCAGAAGCTCTCCAGCTCAGCGCTTGTAAATATGCTGTGTCCAACCTTCTCGCGCTGACCGCCTAACGTCCAGCCGCCCCACCAGTTGAACCACGCCTCCCAATTGCGCACGCCGCGCGGCCCATCGAACCAGTTGCGGCCGATCCACCCCGCCGTTTGAAACATGTCGCTGCGACCATGAAAGCCGAGGTCGTTCGCCTCAAAACCGGAGGAGAGAACGTGAGCAGAGCTGCCCCAGCGTAATGTGCCAGAGATCTTGGTGAGGCGTAGCTCGGCGGCCACCCCATTGAGTGACGTTCGGGTGGAATCGACCGCGAGGTGGTCGGCGTCTGGACGTTGATAGTAGTGCACGCTGCTGCGTTGCGTTGCCGCGATGGCAGCCTCGCTGCCACGCACCGTGCTGCCCAACAGATATCCAGCCAGCCGATAGCGGCGGTTTGCGAAGTTGTGCCGGAAGTCCATCCCGCCGACGAGTGCAGAATTGCGCAGCTGCAGGCCGCTGTTGTCGCGCAGGACTGACGTGGCCGTCGCGCCGACGTAGCTGTCGCCGCCGACAAAGTCCTTTTGCAGCCGCGCCATCGAATATTGCGTCAGCGGCTCGACAATGACTCGATCGCGCGATCCGTCCTCGAACTCGACATTTGCGCGCATTTGATCGGTCAGAGCTGTCAGTACACCTAACGACCACCCGGACTGTGTCTTGCCGGTGACTTTCACGGCGCCTAACAGATCGGTTGCGGCGGGCCGATCGACAAACCGAGCGCTCGCCGGATCATCGCCTTGCGGCGCTCGACTGATACGCCGAGAGTAAAACAGCTGCGACGGTCCAAATATCCATCCGGTCGTTGATAGCGGGAAGTTGAAAAGCTCTGCGCCTTCGAGAAAGAACGGCCGCTGTTCGCGGAAGAACGATTCGTTCGCCGTTAGGTTCACTTCCGAAGGGTCTGACTCGACTTGGCCGAAATCCGGGTTGAGCGTTGCGGTCAGCGTAAAATCGGGTGTGAGGCCCCACTTGGCATCGGCGCCTACGGTGGCGAGCGGAATGCGCGAACGCGCGCGAGGATTGGCGGTCTCCATGTCGCGGCTCGTCACCTGCGCGAGCGTATAGGGCGTGAGCTCGAAGCGACGCGGGGTGGCATTCAGCGTCACCTCGGTCAGCCGGCCGAACTGCGAGACAAAGCCGGGGCGATCTGGAAGGACCGGCGCCCAATAAGATCGCTCGTTATGACGCGCAATGTGACGCCCAAACTCGATCCCCCACGTTGACGCGCTACCGCTGTTTGTCGCAAAGCGTAGCTGCGAGAGGGGAATGCGAAACTCCGCCGTCCATCCTAACGAATCTCGCGCAGTCTCCGATTGCCACACCGCGTTCCATCCATAGTCCTGTTGCCACTCCTCGTCGTTGGTCACCTGCGCATCACGCTGGACGCCGCGCGGGTTCACCGCAAAGTGGAAGGCGCTGCGGCGATCGTCATAGCTATCGATGAAAACGAACGCCCAGTCGGAATAGACGTCCGCATCGCGCCGCGCGATCGGTGCCTCAATCGAGTCACTCGCATCGTACAGTCGCATGGCGACATACAGCGCCGAGCCATCGAGCCAGATGCGCGCCTCACTCGGGCGCAGGGACGGTTTCCCGGGCGCAGGGCGTTGCTGGACGAAGTCCGTGGCACGCGCGGCGCTCGTCCACGCCATGTCATCTAGCCGCCCATCGACGACAATGGCAGAGTGCCTAACGCCTACCGAGTCGGGTCGTGCACGCACGCTGCGCGGTGCAGCTGTCGCGGCCGACGTTGCGGCGGAAATGCCCTGTGCCGCCGCTGTCATGCGCAGCGCATCCAAAGTGACCACAGCGACTACGACGCATCGCACACATCTCGGTCCAGTCCGCATATGAACTCTCCGCACTCGTGACGTTGAGCGCAGAACGTAGACGGAACTCGCGCGGTGCAGGTGCCCGCGGCGTGGACCCTCAGTGCAGGTACTGTGTGCGACTCGTCAGGCAACGACGCGCGTCATCGTGCGAGCCTGTATCCGGCCTTGCGGACAGTGAGAATGTGGAGCGGACGTGCTGGGTCAGTCTCCAGCTTCTTGCGCAACTCGAGGATGTGCGTGTCAACTGTGCGGCTCACGACATCTGCCTGATGTCCCCACACCTGACGCATGAGATCGTGCCGCGACGCGACGTCGCCGTTGCGCTCGTACAGAGCCAGCAAAAGATCGTACTCCAAGGGCGCGAGGTACACACAGGTGCCGCGACGGCGCACCGTCCGAGATCCGCGCTCGACTTCGATCTCACCGAACCTAACGCTGCCTTCCGAGTTACGCGCTCCCTGTTTGGCTGCGCGCCGCAGCAGTGCTTCCACTCGCGCCATCAGCTCCAGCACCCCAAAGGGCTTTGTGACGTAATCATCGGCGCCGTGACGAAAGCCCATCACCTTGTCGCTCTCTTCACCGCGCGCTGTAAGAATGAGCGTCGGGTGATCGAAGCCTTCGGCGCGGATCGTGCGCAACACGCGATACCCGTCGAGCCCTGGCAGCATGAGATCGAGAATCATCAAGTCCGGTCGCCATTCGCGCGTGCGCGCTATCCCAGACGGACCATCGGCGGCGACGTCGACCTCGTAGCCCTCGATCTCCAGGTTGTTCCGCAGTCCGTAGGCAAGATCAGGGTTGTCTTCTACGACGAGGATGCGCGCCGACATAACGATTATGTATTGGCCGGAGCCAGTGTCTTCGCCTGCTGCGCGCGCGCTCCTTCTCCCTCTGCGTCACCTTGCAGCTCGACAACAAAGCGCGCGCCAGTGACGGCCCCGTCGCGACGTGCGCTCACATACGCATTGCCGCCCATGCGCTCTGCTAAGTCGCGCACGACTGAAAGACCGATCCCAGAGCCTCCAACCGAGCCTTCGGCATCGGCCGGAAGACGATAGAACGGCGACCAGATGCGCGCGCGCTCGTCCTCCGGGATCCCAGGACCTTCGTCCTGTACCACGAGTACGACGCCATCACCAACAGCGCCTAACGTGACGCATATCGTCTGACCTGGCGGACCGTACTTGACGGCGTTGTCCACCAAATTGAGGAGGATTTGGCGCAGCGCGTCGGCATCTACCATTCCCTGGAGGGATTCGTCGAGTGCCGTGTCGATCGTCACACCGCGCGAACGGGCAATGGGCGCGAAGGCGTCCAGCGCTTCGCGCACAACCGGCGCAAGCGTCGTTCGGTGCAGAGCGAGCTGCATCGCATTCCGTTCAGCGCGCGAGAACTGGAGGATGTTTTCGACGAGATGCGTGAGGCGCCGTGATTCTTGATCGATGATGCGGAGCGATCGCTCACGCTCCGGAACGGAGCGCACGCGACCCAGTCGCAGCGTTTCGGCGAACATGCGGATCTGCGCCAGCGGCGTGCGCAGCTCGTGCGAAACACTCGCGATGAACGCAGAGCGCAGGCGCGCGAGCTCCCATTCACGGCGTAGCTGCAACAGCGCGATGGCAACCATCGCAACAGCCAGGAACAGGACGCCAAGCACGAGCGGCAAACGTGAGCGCGGCAAGCCGCCGATCATGAGCGATTCCACCATCGGCGGATTGAGAGCGACGGTGGTCACCACGCCGCCAAAGTAGTCCAACTTGTTTTCACCGGTGTACAGCTGCGGGTATTGCCGCGGCGAGCGGTAGAGCACCCGACCGTGGCCGTCGCGCACGCTGACAGAAAAGATAGAATCGTTAGGCGCCCCGTGCGTGACCGACGGCGGCAGGATCTGCGCATGCTGCATCACTTTCTCGAGATTCGGCGTCGCCAGCGCTTGCATGCAAAAGGCGAAACCATATGCGGCGGCGGGCTTGTCATCGCGTCGCCATTTCACCTGATACGCAATTGCGACGGGCTCGCCGTGCATCTGTCCTGTGATCGCGGAATACGCGTAGTCGCGCTTGTAGTACTGCATATCGCGCATGATCGTGTCGGCCAGCCAGCGGCGGAAATCGGGCGCCAGGTGTGTCCCCGCGACTACGATCGCGCCAGTCGCCGCGTTGACGCGAAATGCATAACGAGTACTCGGCGCCTTGCACGACTCTTTCTTGCGGATATGCTGCAGCAGTACCTCGGGACTCTTTAGCTCGTCCGTACTCGCCAGCGCTTGTTCGTGCACGATGGGACTCAGCATCCACATGAGCGTCGAGTAGAGCCCTTCTTTGAACGACGCGTTGTACTCCCAGGCGGCGAACTCGGCGTACTCGCGTAGCACCGCGATCGACATCCCGCGGTGTGAGCGCTGCGCGCGCCATGCTTCGAATGCCAGGATCCCGACGAGGACGACGGTCAGCATGAGCACCGTCACCAAAGTCACCGTTCGCGTCGCGACTGCTCGTCGTTGCTGCATGGGCGCACGCTATGAGATACGCGAGAATCCGGCAAGTTCCGGCGGCGACGGAGTGACGCAGCCACCAGGCTACGTCAAGAACGTGTCAACCGGGGGTCAGGCGCGATGACTCGGAAAGAGTTGCCGTCGTGGAGCGCGCGGGGGAGTATTGAGATTTACCGAGAAGCCATGACAACGATTACGAAAGTAAAAATGGGGTTCGTCGCGGCCGGACTCGCCCTATTTGCGCTGGGCATGCGAATGGACGACGCCCGCTGGCGCTACGCCGGGATTGCGTGCATCGCAATCGCGTGGCTGATGCGTTTCGTGCGGCCGCGGGAGTCAAGCGATCAGTCGCGTCGTTAGGTTCCGGCCTCACGCCACCTTGCGGAAAGATCAAAGACTTCGCCACCAATGTTCGCAGATTCGTATTGCGAGTTTCGCCGCTACTGCAACTTCTTGAGCGCCCCACCAACCACCCACTTGGTGCAGGGAAGGGCACCCAAGAAAAAATTTGCCTAAATCGCAGTTCACTTCTGCGAGAATCTGCGCTGGAAGGTCTTGGGGAACTCCGCACGGCAGCGGGAGTTAGGACCGATCGAGGTCGTTGCCCAACCACCGTCGCTGCGGCG
>JBQTIF010000118.1:0-13322 GCA_052388395.1 Gemmatimonadaceae bacterium
GGAAAGGGAAGCGCCTTCTGTTCGTCGGCGATGCGGAATGGGATACCAAGTTCAAGGAAGGAAAATCGAACGGTGCGTGGAACGTTATGTGGCACGAACGGAAGGCCTTACTGAACAAGAGCATCCAGTTTCTGAAGATCGGTCACCACGGCAGTGAGAATGCCACGCCGTGGAACGAAGCCGAGGACGACGACAGCGAACCAGGGCAAATCCTCGACGCGATCTTGCCGCTCCCTGCAGGCAATGCGAAGCCGACGGCCAAAGCTGTTGTCTCGACGAAGCGCAAGAACTACGAGACGATCCCGCGATCGGCGCTGCTTAAGGAAATCGGCCGGCGAGTTCAGAACGTTCGGAACTATCAGCAGGAGCTGGGCACGAACGCTTCGAGCCTTCCGAAATACAAAACGTTCGAAAAAAAGTGGCTCAATTCACCACAGCCGTGGCGGACTGATTGCGAGGAAGCACTGACAGGTGACCCATTCGTCGACGTGGAGATCGACGAGTAACTGGCGCGGCTACTCAATGGCCAGGCAGCCTAACCGGCGTGCAATTCTGCTGCGCCGCATTTCAATAGACGCGTACATGGCGTAGCACATGTGCGCAATCGAGCAGAGTGTGCGGCGTCTGCAGCAACGGTTGTTAGGCGCGCGGCAACGCCCAGGTCTCGCGACGAGCCCGCTCGACATCCAGCGCTTGAGTGACGCTGTCATAAGCTGGGACGGCTGGATCCTGATTGGCACGCTTGAGAGCACGGATTGTGGCACCGAGTGTAATGCCGACCCCCACCGATGGGAGCAGGGCAAAAATGAGCCGACTGCCCACCCACCACGACAATGGCATGCCGGAGTTGAGGATTGCCACGATGGTGAAGGCGGCGAACGTGAGAAGCACGGGCGGCGTGGTGATCGCAGCAATCCTGAGGAATCGACGCCCGCGTTGTGCGCAGCGGCGGCAGAGAAACGTGCCGGCGAAGGTGAAGAGTTGATTTGGATCAGAGGTAAAGGGCAAGTAGGAGCCGCACGCACCGCATCGTCCTTCGCGATTCCCGCGTCTAGCGCGACGTAGCAGGAAACGCCCAGCCGCTGCAAGTGGCAGCGTGGCCATGACGGTTACGGCACCGACGATGGCGGGAACCAGAGCGAGCGATAGCGGATCGAGCATAGTGTTCTCCTAGTGCCGGTGCGCCTAACGGCGACTGCAGCAACGGCTTGTTAGGCAGCAGGTCACGAGCCGTTACGCATCGCCACCTCCGAGCCGGCTGCTGCCGCCGCCGCTTTAACGGACTTTGAGGCCTACTCATCCTTGCGGCGGCGACTTGCAACGTTGGGCACCAGTATTGCTGCCCTGGCGAAGTTGGGGCTGGAACCAAGCGGCTCGCAAACTGTTGAGCCGGGAACTTCGAAGGGAGCAACAATGGACGAGATCAAAGGAATCGCACGGGTGAAATTTCATCCCGGCAAGGTCGAGGAATGGAAGCGCCTGTCGCAAGAGGCCATGGAGATCGTGCGGACCAGGGACAGCGGCACGCTCCAGTATGAAATCTTCCTCAACGCGGATGAGAGCGAGGCGGTGGTGTTCGAGCGCTACCGCGACGCCGACGCCGCGATCGAGCACTTTTCCAACATCAGCCATTTGATGGAGCCGATCTTGGCCACCGCCTCCGTCACGGGCGAAGTGCTGGGAACGCCGAGCGCGAAGATGAAAGAGCAGCTCGGAAAGGTCGGAAAGGGCGGCCCGAAGCTGTTCACGCCGTGGATGGCGTTTCAGGATCAGGAATTGTCGAAGAAGGAATAACCGCCGGGCGGTCTCACGAGCGGCGGTTTCCATCCTTACCGCGATGGTCCGACCGGCAGCCTAACGGCCATGGCGTTCAGCTGCAGCGCATATCAACGATTGGCCGCCGTGGCGCAGTCACACGGCAGCAAACCACTCAGGGTTGAGATCGACGAGTAGCTCGCTTCTCAGGGTTTTTTTACTGCAGATTCCAACACCTTGACTGCGGCCTGATCGCCACGCCTGCGGGCCGTGTCGATCGGAAGTGCTCCCTGAGCACTCGCGATGGTTGCATCAGCGCCGCTGGCGAGGAGGGCACTAAGCGCAGCGACAGCGCCTGCCTCCGCTGCATGATGTAGCGGCGTGAAGCCAGTTCTGTTGGCGAGGTTGATCGTCGCGCCGCGCCTAACGAGCACACTGATCGCCGCAACGTGGTTGCCGATCGCCGCATAGTTCAGTGCGCGCCGGTTCCCCTGCGTATCCATGGAGTCGATCTTGGCACCCGCGTCGAGCGCGGCCATGAGTGCGGCGGTATCGCCAGCCACCGCCGCGAGCCACAAGCTCGTCTGCGTGTTCGGCGTCGCGGCCGCTTGGACACGTGCGAGCATCGAGTCGAGCGCCGCGCGATCGAACGATCGCCCGCCCTGGAACACTGTGCGGATACGCCGAGTGTTTGCGATGTCGTCCAGCGGATTCGCCTCCAGCAAAACAATGTCGGCGAAACGCCCCGCCTGCACAGTTCCGAAGTCCGCTGTGCGTCCAAAATACGTCGCCGACGTTAGCGTGGCTGCGCGCAGCGCTTCTGCTGGCGAGAGGCCTGCTTTGACAAGCTCGCCGAGCTCGTCGTGCACACTCGCGCCTGGGAAGACGAACGAGTCACCGGCATCCGTACCCAGGATGACCGGAACGCCTGCGCGATAGGCGTCATTCGTTAGGCTCAGTCCCTTGCGATAGAAGTCCATGAAGCTGCGACGCCCGGCCGGCGATGGATCCGACGCTACCATTCCCCCGGCATCGGCTAGCCACGCCATGCGCTGTCGCCCCGGGATGAATTTCATGCGCGCGTCGGTGCGATACGCAGCGTCGTCGGCAAATGCGTCCATTCGTCGCGTGACGTGTGTTGGTGTGATGTAGGTGTCGTTGCGCACGAACGTTCGGAATACTTCGCTGCAAAGCCGCGCGTTGTACTCATCGACCATGCGCCGGCGCAGCGCCGTCCCTGAAATGCGCAGCAGACCTTTCTGCAGCGAGTCGGCGCCTGCGAAACAGTTGAAGAGAAAAATGCGCGAATGTTCGATGCTCTTCTGCCCGGCGTTGGAGAGCTCGATCGCAGAGAGCGAGGCAGGCTCGTGTCCCGCGAATGGCAAGTTGATCCGACGAGCCTCCTCAGCGAGACCGAGGTAGCCGTCACGCGAGACGTTGTTGTAGATCTTCACGAAATCGTAGCCGCTTTGCTTGAAGTACTGTGCCAGCGCCCGTCCTTCGTCACGCGTGCGCGCTTTGAAGAAGGCCGGCATTGTATCGGCGATACCGGCCTCGCCATTCACGGACCAGCTCGCGAGTGCTAATACGCGCGGACCAGTGAGCGTCCCTGCGGAAGTAGCGGTTTGCACTTGACGAAGGCGCGCGAGAGTTGGCAAGTCGCGTGGAGCACCCATAACGCGAACGCCAGTAACTCCATGCGCAGTGAAAAGCGGCAACTCGAGTAGCATTGGATTCCCGCTGCCGCCGATGTGCGCGTGCATATCCCAAAGACCTGGCATGAGGTATTTGCCAGTGCCGTCGATGACGCGCGCGTTGCTCGTGAAGCGGACCCGCGTCGCCGGTGCCACAGCGACGATGCGATCGCCCTTGATCACCGCGGCATGGTCGGGGAGAAGTCGCCCTCGCTCGACGTCGACGACAGCGACGTGCGTGATCACGAGGTCGGCGTCGATGACAGGTCCGCCGCGTGGCGAGGAGGCACAGCCGGCCAGAACGCCGGCAACGCAGATCGCTAGTATGCTTTTCATCACACCGGTTGCTAGTTACGTGTTGGAAGGCTGTCGCGGCGGCGCAGGTCCGCTCTACGGCTCACGCCTGGGCCCGTTTCAGGGGCACTCCCTGCAGGTCTTCGCTTATGGCACTCGCATAGCGACTCGGCCAACAACGCGGATCCAGGTGACGCGGCCGGTCGAATCGCGTACGAACTCGATCGACTGTCCGCGCTGCGGCCCGTCGGTTACGACGGCGCGGTCCGGTCCGAAGAACACCACCGGCATCTCGGCGGATGGCTCTCCGGCGTTAGGCCGCTCCTGCACGACAAGTTTGCTTCCTGCGGCGCGCACAACCACGGAATTACTCGGCCGCGAGTACGTACCGACGTAAGGCGCCGGATCGGGTTGCTGGGCGAGCGGCTCCGCCGATGGGAGCGTCTCCACGAGCCCGCGGTGCGCGATGGCCTGGTTAGGCGCGTATGTCGCACCGAGACACGATTTGAGTGCTTCACGCTCAACGTCCTGGATCACGCGCCAACCAGTGTTCGAGTTCGTTAGGATCGCGATGGCGAAGTTTCGCTCGGGAACGATCTCCAGCAGCAGAATGTGTCCGCCTAACGTGCCGCCGTGTGACGCCGTACGCACCTGACCCATTTGGCGCAGGTGCCAACCAACGCCCATATCGTCGTCTGTGCTCTGTTTGCGCACCTGCACTTGGCGCAGGAGCTCCAGTGACCCACGCGTCAACACACGCTCGCCGTTGGCCGCAGTGCCGTCGCCCATATGAAAGCGCGCGTAGGCAAGCAAATCTGTCATACAGAGACCGACTCCGCCCGCTGTCACCGACACCGACGCAGTGAACGGCCGGTTGAGTGTCGTCTTGCCGTCGCGTGTCGCGTGGCCCGCAGCGAATCGTTGAACAATGAAGTCGCCGGCGGTCGTTCCTGCGTGTTCGAGTGCGAGCGGCTGAAAAACCAAGTCCCGCACGGCGCGATTGATTGACGTTCCAGCTACGGATTCAATAACGCGGCCAGCGATACTGAATCCGGCGTTGTTATAGCTCCACGCCGCTCCCGGTGGAGCGACCTGCATCAGATCGGTGATGCTCCCAACGAAGTTTTTGAGCGTCTCGCTGCCGCGATCAGGTCCGGAGACCTGACCTTCCCAGCCGCCGAGATGTGTGAGGAGGTGCCACACTGTAACGTCGCGGCTGACTGCTTCGTCGCGCACACGAAAGTCGGGCACGTACGTACGAACTGGCGCGCGGAGGTCGACTTTACCTTGCTCCACCAGTCGCAGCATCGCTGTCGCCGCAAATGTCTTTGAGATGGAGGCGATGGGAAAAACAGTATGCGCGGTGATGGGGAGTGGGTCTTCCATATTCGTGATGCCGAGGCCCCGAATATTCACACTGCCGTTATGCACGACGCCGAGTGCAACGCCAGGGACGCCGTACTCCTTCATCTTTGCGTCGGGCAAGTACGGCGAGCGCGTCAAAACGCGGGTCGCTTATTGATTGCGCGCGTAATTCAGTGGCGCACAGGGCGACGCTAAGCGCGAGCGGGACATACGCCGTTCGTTTTAGCACAACGTTTCCTCCGAGGCAGGCAGGTGCATGGCCGCCACGAGTCTAGCACCGCGGAAGACTCTGAACTACTCCAACTACTTGTGATGCTGCATTAGCGCGGTCGGTCCGTGAAGATGTACGCGATTCCGCGTTTCTGCGCTCGTTGTATCGTCACGAAAGCATCGGGAACGAGGAACACGCCCGGTACCAGTCCTGCTGCCAGCTCTGCGTGCACGGCCTCGGCACTCGTCCCCTCGCGCGCGAGGCGCTTGGATAAGTTGATCAGCGCCACGTTACAGACGACGAAGGTCACGCCGCGCTTCATGAGGTCGGTCACTGTCGCGTCGGCAAAATCGCCATCCTGGGGCGTGAGATAGATGTTGCGCGTCGCGGCAGCACCTGTCTTGGGATCATCAACCTTGTAAAACGCGCCTAACGCGAGTCGCTGCCACACCTCGTCGCGAAAGAGCCCCTGGACCGCGCGGCCATGCGTGATGACCGCGATACTGTGCTCCTCCTCCGGCACGCCGTACATATCACGTGCATTTGCCAGCATCGTTCGCGCGTCCACGAGCGCCGTCATAAAATGCTGGTGAGCGTGGATCATCACCTTATGTTCGCCCGTTAGGCGGCTCATCCACGCGTCCGGGTTGGCCGCGGCGTCTTCTGACGGTCCAAGAGCGCGGGCGGAAGCGGTATCAGCGAGCAGGGCGCTGCCGGCGGCAACGACTTGCGACAGACGAAACAGGAACCCACGGCGTGGGACCGACGAAAGCGCGAGCGACATGATTTCCTCAGGTCTTTCTACGAACTCCGGTGACAGCAGCGCCGAGCCACTGGGTCAGCTTGAGCTAACCGAACGAATCCCTCTATGGGCTCATCCGTTCCGACATCTATTTAGATGCGCAACTCTGGCACGGAATCGGGCAGGTCGCTTGGACTACGGGCGCGCGAGACGTCGCTGCGGTGCTTGGCGAATCGCGGCGAGTGTCAACTCATCCTCGGCAATCTCCGGATGCTGGATACCGAGGACGGACCTCTTGATCGCCAACGCTCGCGTCGCCAACGACTCGGCCTCGGCGAAACGGTTTTGATACCGCAGGGTCACTGCCAGGCGCAGGAGACTATTCCCCGTTTCTGCCTGCATCTCGCCGATTGCGGCGCGGCGCAGCGCGAACGCCTCACGGTGCATCTGCTCGGCTTCGGCATACGCACCGCGCGACGTGAGGATATTCCCGAGATTGTTCAGGCTTTGGGAGACCCGCCGTGAGTACAACTCGCGTCCCGCGTGGTCAGCAGCCAGCGTATCTCCGGCCCGATCGATCGTTAGGCTTTCTCGCGCCAGCGGTTCGGCTTCCGCGTCTCTGTCAGCCTCATGCAGCAATTTAGCAAGCGCGGCGAGCGAGCGCGCTACCATGGGATGCCGCGGACCGAGGAGGCGGCGCCGCTCGTCCAGCACGCGACGATACAGCGACTCCGCACGCACGTAGTCGCCGAGCGCCTGTACGGTTTGCGCAAGGTTCAGTGCAATGGAGTGCCAGTGCGGCTCACCGCCAGACGACTCGCCACTCACTGAAGTCAGCGACGCCTGCAGCGCGCGCTGGGCATGCTCGTACATGCCGAGGTTATGGTACGTGCTCCCGATGACGTGGAGTAACTCGGTACGCACCTCGGGTTCGTTACCTAACGCATTCGCTTGCTCCACGCCGCGGGCCAGCACGTCGCGTACGGTGATTTCGCGCTCGCCGCGCACAAACGGATCCCCAGCCTCGAACAATCCGATGAGGAAATCCGAAACGCGCTGCGCTTTGTCACGCTCGCGCGCGATCTGACGCGACTGAACACGGATCAGTGAAGACTGCATGCCGACAGTCGAGAATCCGATCAAGACCAACACGCCAAGTGCAGCAAGCGCGACCCCCGCGCGGTGGCGCCTTACGAACTTGATGGCGCGATAGGAGCGAGTGTCCGCTCGAGCACTCACCGGAAGGCCACTCAAGTGGCGCCTAACGTCCGCGGCCAGCTGATCGGCGCTGGCGTAACGACGTTCCGGATCCTTCCGCATGGCGGTGAGTACGATCGTGTCGAGATCCCCCCGCAGCCGTCGCCGCTGGCGCGCGCGCGTGACCGCCGCCGAAGGTCGCACCGGATCGTCCTCCAGGATCGCCCGTGCCAACTCGTGCGGCAGCGATCGATCGGCGGTGTAAGGCCGCAGTCCTGTGAGTAGC
This sequence comes from Gemmatimonadaceae bacterium, assembly GCA_052388395.1. Lineage (GTDB taxonomy): Bacteria > Gemmatimonadota > Gemmatimonadetes > Gemmatimonadales > Gemmatimonadaceae > DASYRX01. The sequence continues at coordinate 7,545 of JBQTIF010000118.1, forward strand.
TCGTAGAGGAGGACGCCTAACGAGTATACGTCGCTGGCCGTGACGACGCGATCGCCGCGCAGTTGCTCGGGACTCGCGTACTCCGGGGTCAAGGCGTGGAGACCGGTACGAGTCGTTGGCCCTTCGCCGGACGCGCCGCTCCCAGCGCGGCCCAGCAACTTCGCGATGCCGAAGTCCAACAGCTTTACATCGCCGTCGCCTGTCACGAGGATGTTCGATGGCTTGAGATCGCGATGCACCACCAGGTTCCGGTGCGCGAAGGCCACCGCATCGCACACCTTGCAGAACAACTTCAAGCGCTCATCGATCCCCAGTGCGTTCGCATCGCAGTAGCGCGTGGTCGGCGTCCCTTCGACGTACTCCATCGCGAACCATGGGACGCCAGTCTCCGTAATGCCGCCATCCAACAGGCGCGCGATGTTGGGATGTTCCAGCGACGCCAGGATCTGGCGCTCCTCGACGAGACGCTGCGCGACATGATGATCACCTCCTAACCAGACGCCGCTGGCGGCGATCTTGACAGCGACGCGCTTCTCGAATTGCGCATCATTGCGCTCGGCGAGAAACACTGTCCCCATGCCGCCACGACCGATCTCGCGCACCAGCCTGTACGGCCCGAATGTACTGCCAACCTCCCTAACAAACTCATCGTCGCGCGCCGTGCTGAGACTGTCGAGTATGCGGCTCACCACCTGTGGGGCCGAGTGATCGAACCACTGGTCGCCACGATCACAGGCATCGAGGAAGCGTTCTACATCCTGCGTGAGCACTGTGTCTCCGGCACACTCGGTCGCGATGTAGGACACACGTTCCTCGAGCGCGAGGTCCAATGCCGCGTCGACGATGCGCTCCATGCGGCGCCAGCGCTCCCCAGTCGGTGCGCCGACACGAGTTCCCGACGACATGTCAGTCATGGCGAGAGCTCCTGGTACAGCCACCCTTTCGCCTTCGTCCAGTCGCGCCGCACAGTTCGCACGGAGACGCCGAGCGCAGCGGCAGTCTCCTCATCCTGCAAGCCGCCGAAAAAGCGGCACTCGACGACGCGCGCTAATCGTGGGTCAACATCACTCAACTTCGTGAGTGCGTTATCGATCTCGATGAGCACATCCGTCGGCGCATCGATAGCTGCCGCTGCGTTCTCTAAATCGACCGACTTGAATCCCGCGCCACGTTTCGCCGAGCGATGCCGGCGCGCGTAGTCCACCAGAACATTGCGCATGAGCGTAGCTACAACGGCGAAAAAGTGCGCGCGATCCTGCCACTCGATACGTGAAATATCCACGAGACGAAGGAAGGTCTCATGTACGATCGCCGTTGTAGTGAGCGTGTGCTCGTCACGCTCACGCAGCCGCTGCCCGTGGGCAATCCGTCGTAGATCGTCGTAGACGAGCGCGACCAGTTTGTCCCGACGTTCCGTATCGCCGGCTCGCCAGGCGATGAGCAGATCGGTGATCTCCTTACGCGTATCCCCCGAATTCTCAGACTTCGGGGAAGGGGGGCGCTCCGACGACGTCACAGCGCGAAAATCCAGGGAAAGACGAGAAAGTGCAACTGATGGCCGCGCGGTGTGGCAGCTGACGACTGCGTTTTGCGCCATAACCTGGCATGCAGAGACACATGTCATCAGCACGACCGTTTCGCGCTAAGACGCGCGCGGCTGCCCCAATGCTCACTACAATCGCCGCGGCGTGCCTCGACGCGCCAACCGAGACGACAGAGCGCGCCACAGAATCGACAGCACTCAATCAGTTTCAAACTTCGGCTACCAAATCAGCGAGCTGCCGATGCTTTCCGATTCTCCCCCTCCTGAGCGATCACAAGTCAGGCCAGGCGCGCGGAGTGAACACGTGTCGCTCGATCGCGGGGAGGGTGATCAGGAGTAGCGACGGCTTCTCACGAGCTGTCCGCTGGAGCAAGTACTTCTGCGATTGAGGTCTGAGGCAACGGTCAAAGGTCAAAGGAAAAACAGATGCGCCTAACAACTTCCATGCGCCGAGTCCTGCTTCTCATTTCTGTTGCCGCGTGCCAGATGGACAAGCCGGTACAGCCGCCAGCGGCGACTGGCGCACTGCTTTCCGTATCGGGACCGTCTGCGCCTACGTTAAAGAACTCGCGCCCCCTGCTTTGGTCGGGGACCGTACAGCACACCGCTTCTCCTGGTGGACAAGTGCCGGAGTGCGCGGCCGTCCCGTGTCACGAACTGAACCTAACGATCGCGCTTCCGGGTGGCGTGTGGCATAACAAGCCAGGTGGAGTCCAGGTTGCGCTGCGTTGGTTCGTCTTCGGCAACAACCTCAAGCTGTTCGTGTACCGTGGCGGCACCAAGATCGCTACGTCCGACGGCATTATCGCTACGGCGCAGTCGGTGCTCATCCCGACGCCCGCGAATGGCGACTACAAGATCTACATCGCCTATGACTTCGACCTTCCTGCGCTCCTCGGCGTTCCTCTCGTAGACATCCCATACGAAGCACTTGCGGAGGTCGAGTATCTCCCAAAGGTCCAACCTCTGCGGCCATTGCTTCCTGATCTGGCGTCGCGGCCGCAACGCAACGTGACCTTTGACGTGCCGCCGCCGATCTTCTTCGAAGCAGGCACGCCAACGACAAGCTGTTTCCCGAGCGAGCAACAAGAAGAAGGAGCGCAGCTCTGTCTCCGCTTCGACCAGGTGCTCGCGAACGTCGGCGAAGGGGCGCTCGAGATCGAGTTTCCACTGCCAGCCGATCCGTCGGTCACTCCGACAGGCTCATTGATCCAGCGCATTTATCGCAGTGACGGCAGCGTGACAGAGCGCCCCGGTGGAACGTGGATGTACCACCAGATCCATGATCACTATCACTACACCGGCTTCGCGCTCTCGCGACTATGGGCGATCGATGCGAATGGCGGACACGGCGCTGCGCCGGCGCGGTCGCACAAGCACTGGATGAGCTCAGGGAACGGACCAATTCGTACCGGTCGCAAAGTGAGTTTCTGCATCGTTGACATCGAGATCGATGCGTGGGCGAAGAAGGGGGACGCAGCGCGTACATACAGCTTTCCAACGTGCATAACGCCTTCGGCAGCTGGGGCATTGGTTCAGGGAATGTCGGCGGGTTGGTCGGACGTATACGACTGGTTCCTGCCGGATCAGTACATTGAAGTGAGTGGTCTCCCCGACGGGTTGTATCTGCTCGAGACACTCGTCGACCCGGACGACACGATTCTCGAAGCGGACGAATCGAACAACTGTGGGGCTGTCTTCGTGCGGTTGTCTCAAATGGCGACTGCGACGCCCAGGGCAACGCTCCTGGGAACCGCTAAGGCGTGCGTTAGGCAGAAGTAAGCCGTTCAGTCGCGAGATTTGGCGCTACATCATTGACACGGAGCTGGGGCAGGGAGGTATGGGCGCCGTGTATCTCGCCCGCGACGTTAGGCACGGCCGCATCGTCGCCGTCAAAGTCATCACGGGCTGACCTCTAGTGCTTAGTCCCGCGCTGAGCCCACGCCAGCCAAACGAGCTACTTCCGGCGCGCGGCGGTCTTTAAGGTTCGATCACTCATTGACGCCATGTCAGCAAGCGATTCGCACGCTCCTGCAACTCTTCGCGATTGAGGAAGTAGTGCCCCGGTGCCGACTGACAGATGACGAATGCTTCCAAGAGTGCTGCAAACGCTGTTGCCTCGGCTGAAGAGCGCGGGTAGAAACGACGCGCGCTGTGAGGACTGAGAGCGCCAGCATCTTGAAATTGGCGTACGATCCGGGCTTGCGGTCCGAACATGCCCGGCAACTCAGCGACGCCGAGCGGAATCATCGAAAACAAGGCGCTAAGAGCACGCTGCAGGTTCATCTGTCGTCTCCGACCATTTATCGCTACATCGGGCGCAGCACGGAGTCCTGCGCCGCGCGGCCACCGTCACTCGGAACGAAGTGTGACACAGCGTCATTGCGCGATCTTCCTGCGCTATGGATGCCTGCTGGTAAGGCAGTCTGCCCAAACACAGCGACAGAGAGCACGCTGAGCGTCAGAACGATAACGAGATAGCGTGTCGTAGCGCTTACCAGCTCGTTAGGTGGATTTACCGCGATCACACTAGCGTTAGGTACGCGTGGCTTTTTCGGAGCGATGCGCTCCAACCACACCCAGACGAACCCTTTGAGCTTCCCTTTGTTCGCAACTGAGAACGCGAACCGATCGGCCTCCTCTTCGGCTCCTGGTAATGACAACGCAATTCGACGGACATCAGCCTGAGTCGCCATTCCGCACCACTGGTTGCATACGTTGTTAGGCGCAGCTCTCACCGCGCGTAGCGATCGGCAGCGAGAAAGTGCAGCGAAACATACAACTCGTCACCCACGACCCAACTGTCGTGCGGCGTGGGCGGGATGTAGAAGAGCTGCCCCACACGGAGTTCGATAACCCGACCATCCTCGAAAGCTGCGGTGGCGCAGCCGCTGAGCACGAGTCCCAGATGCTCCACTGGACATCGCTCGGCGCCAACCGTCGGGCCGACGTGCAGCGACCAGCGCCACCCTGGCTCGTACGTGGCGCGGCCAAAGGTTTGCCCGGCAATGGAAACGAGCTCGAAGCGGCCCTTGGTGAACCGGCGAATCTCGTCAGGTTCATCAAAGCGTTTGAGGATCACGTCGAGTTTAGATTCCTGCATGAGACTCCTCTACTGCACAAGTGTTAGGCAGCCCAGCAACATTATGCCTGTCCCTCGAACCGTACGGAACAACCTCGGCGCACCGTGTTCTGAATTTCAGCTACACGATCGGTCTCTTCCAGCAGCGCCTTGATCTGCGCATCAGTAGCATCTGCGCGCACGGTTGCTCGATAAGCGATCCCTGACGCCGGCTCGCCGCGGCCGCCAAACTCGCCATTCACTTCGACCTCGACGGCATGCACCGTGATACTCCGGGCATACGCCTCGCGATAGAGGTCGTTGCAGTAAGTCGCCAGAGCGAGGAACAGCAGTTCACCACCATTCACGCTCGAGCCACGGCCGCTAGCCTTCGGGGCAATGGTTAATGAGTGGGGCGTGTTATCGGTGGCGACGTACGCGGCGTGAGTCCCTGCTGAATTGGTGACGCGGGCGACTACGTGCATGAATGAAGGTACGTTGGTACGCTGCCTAACGACAACAGTGTACGTAGTTACTCGTACAACCTCTACTCGCCTAACGGGGGACCGCGTCTGGAGCTTGAGCTTCAGACGCGTCAGAGAAGAATAACCACGCGGGGTTGTACACTGGAGACGAAAGGCTATCCGCGCAGTCGCCACCGTGTTGTATCGAACGGCGGCCGCTGTCCAACGCGCGTAAATAGAACGCGGACATCGAGACTGTCGATCTGCTGCGGCGGTCCGTTTGGCGGAGCAACGCGAACGGCCCCAAGACGCAGGTGTATGGTGTCTGTCGTCGGGGGACCGACGAACCACGTCAATTGCAGCCCGACGCGACCTGCGGCGTCGCTAATGTCGCTCACCAATCCACTAGGTTGCCCAGCGCTTGCGGAATCAAAGACGGCAGCGCGCAGCATGACTCCGGCGGCTGGCGCTCCCGCGGCCGTCGTCAGGATAGCTGCGAAACGAGCGCAGCCGTGGTTACCGAACTCACTCGTCTGTGGACACAGAGATAGGTCGCGCTCCTCAGGCCCGAAGGCCGCGCAGCCCCTCTCTGCCAATATGAGTGAGACGCCGATCTCCCCGTGGTTTAGTGTACGAGGGTGATCGAGGATGTCGCCGTGTCGTCCACTCTTGCTTCTGCTGCAATGCCCTTGTCTGATGTGGGCGTGTCA
>JBQTIF010000119.1:0-22395 GCA_052388395.1 Gemmatimonadaceae bacterium
GCATTGCATACACGATCGTCGCGAGTTCCTTCGCGATCCGGGCCCGGGCGATCGGCTTCCCTTTGCGACGGACCAGCCGATGATACTCGGCGCGAATCTCCGGGAAGTACTGCGCGGCGCGCACCGCCGCGTGATGGAACGCGATTTTGAGGTACCGGTTGCCGTCGCGCGACCGTTTGTGCCGCACCTTCCCGCCCGAGTCATCCGCGCCGGGCACCAAACGACAGTACGAGTGGAAATGACGCACGGTCGGGAAGCGCCGGATGTCATCGATCTCGAGCAATAGCGTGTACGCCACGAGCGTGCCGATCCCTGGTACCCAGACTAACCGCTGCGCGTTAGGCGTCGCTAACAGCTGATCCCGCAGCACGTGCTCGAGTCGACGAATCTGCGCGAGGAGCAACGTCTACTGCTTGGTCTGCAGCGCGGCCTCGAGGCGCGGGAGCTCGGGCAGCGCCGACGGCGCGGCCACGTTGTACTTCTGAGCAACGCACCGACACGGCGCCGGCACCGGAGCACGCGGCCCACGAGCACCAGTCGGGCGCGCAAGAAATCGCGCGTCTCGCGCCGCGCCGGACTGATCATGTGCGCCTCCGGAATGAGATCGACGCGCAGCAGCTGCGCCAACGTGGCCGCATCCACGGCGTCGGTCTTCACCTTGGCATAGCCGATCCCTTTGAGATACTTCGCGTGGCCCAGCCGAAGATCAATCCCCTGCGCGCTGAGGAGATCGCGCACCCAGTACCACATCCCGGTGCACTCGACGACGGCGCGATGGGGGTCCGGGCAGGGTCGCGAAGTACGCGCGCAGGGCATCGTGGCGCGCGGCCAGCTGGGCTTCGCGAACCACAGCGCCGTGCGCGTCGACGGTCTGAATGGCGATGGTCCGCTTGTGCAGATCGATCCCAGAGAACAGCATAGACACTCCCAGAGGAAACGAGTTGGCTAATGATCTCGTCGTTAGGCCTCGTTGGGAATATCAAGCTGTAGTCTCTGCGGCCTGCTGGCGCTGGCGGGCTTCGCCTGCGGCCGGAATAACGCCGTTGTGACCGCGCGAGCGAACGACAACACCGTCAGCGCGGGGACACGAGTCGGCGACACGCTGCGCATTAACCTCGTCGCGATGATGGCGCGCTGGGCACCGGAAGCGGACTCCGGGCCGTTTCTCGACGTAGCCGCCTTCGCTGAAGAGGGCAGCGCGCCGCAGGTCCCTGGTCCGCTGATCCGTGTTACGATGGGCACGACAATTCGCACGACGGTGCGTAATACGCTGAACGACACGCTGCTCGTTGTCGGTCTGAACGGTACGTCCGACACGTTGCGCGTCGCTCCCGCGGCGATCAACTCGACGAGTTCTCTCGTTAGGACGCCCGGTAGCTTCGCGTATTATGCCCACACATTAAAGGGCGGAAAGATTCAGCGACACGGACCTGGCGAGCAGCTGTTCGGAGCTCTCATTGTCGATTCCGCCGGTTCGGTGCCAGATCGCGTTCTCGTACTGAAATCGTGGAACGAGCCGCCGTCCGGAACACGCTTCGTGATCGCCGTCAACGGCAAGTCCTGGCCGTTCACCGAGCGCATAACGCTGGACGTTGGTGACATAATGCGCGCGCGCGTCATCAACGGTTCCGAGAGCAACCACCCGATGCACCTGCATGGTTTCTACTACGACGTAACCGCGCGTGGCACCTGGCACTCGGATACAGTCTTGGCTCCAGCCGATCAGCGCTTCGTGGTAACTGAAACGCTGCAGGAGACTCAAACGATGTCTATGCGGTGGGCGCCTACACGTCCGGGCAACTGGCTCTTTCACTGCCACGACGCTTTTCACATAGATGGGGACCAACACAGCTACATCGCGGGTCTCGATTCGGCACCTCCGCCTAGCACGCACGATGCGGCGCATCACGCGCAGCGCGACATGGCTGGGCTCGTGCTCGGGATCGTCGTGCGCGGTGAGCCGAGCTTCAGCGCGCCGTCGGCTACGGATCGCAAGGTGCAACTGCAAGTACAGACCACCGTGCATCGCTTCGGGCGTGATTCCACAACGTATGCGTATGCCCTCGCTGTGCCTAACGCCGACGCGCGTGGCGCCGTACCCGGTCCGCTACTCGAGCTGCGACGCGGTGAACGGACGGCGATCACAGTTGTGAACGGCCTGCCGGAACCGACCGCCGTGCATTGGCACGGCATCGAGCTGGAGAGCTACTACGACGGCGTCGCCGGATGGAGCGGTAGCGCGGCGCGGCTGGCGCCCCTCATTATGCCACGCGATTCGTTCGTTGTGGTCATGACGCCGCCGCGAGCGGGGACGTTTATTTACCACGCGCATGCCGACGATGAGCGGCAAATCGCATTGGGGCTTGCCGGACCTCTCGTGGTACTCGAGCCCGGGGCCAAACGCGATACGACGCGCGACCACATCTGGCTTTTCTCCATTGTGGGTGTGCGAGATTCGGTGCCGGTTGTTGTTAACGCGACCCGACCTCTAAGCCCACTGCGCGCGGGCGTCGAGCATCGCATCCGCATCATTAACATCACGCCGGGAGATCTGCTTGCGCTGGAGCTGCACGACGCGGACGGGCTCGTTAGGTGGCGCCCGATTGCGAAGGATGGGGCCGACCTCCCCCGGTCTCAGGCGACCACACGCCCCGCGCGCGTGCAACTCGGCGCCGGCGAGACATGGGATTTCGTCTGGACACCGCGGCGCGGGAACTACCAGCTCAAGGTCGACACGTTTAACAAGTTCACCGTTGCAGTGGAAGCGCGAGAGTAAAGACCTTTACCAGTCCTCTGCGTCCCTTGTGTCCTATGCGGTTAATGCTCTTGACCTTATATCATGTCAGTCATCGCCTAACGACTTCAAACGTAAAGCGCTGCTCCACCAGCTGCCGCACAACACGCGCGCGGGCTCGCGCCGGCACAAATCGCAGCGCTAAGAGCCGCTCCTGCACTGTGCGTGCGAACTCCGCATGGCTCGTGTGCTGGATGACGATGCTGGCCCGCTCGACGTGTCCTGTGGTGTCGACGACGAATTGCACGATCACGTCCCCATTCACACCGGCGCGCTCGAGGGCAAGCGGATAGCGCGGCGCCCGCTGGTTAGGCAACAGCTCAACCGGCTGATCGACAGTGCGCTCCGTGAGCACCCTCGTTCGTCCCCGGTCCACATCGGATACCGAGTCGCGCACGGAGATTCGCCCTGGCGTGAAATGCGCAGGAACGATCGGTCCGATTAGATCGGGGATGTCGCCGACAACTCGCTCCGGCAGCGGCACGATGGGCGGCTGCAACAACCGATCGCGATCAGCCGTCGCCGGATGCGTGTGATCAGGCCGCTCGAGCGTTGGCTCCGGCTGCTTTGGCGGGAAGTACACAATGGGCGAAAGCGGCAGTTCCGTCTCCACTGCGGTCCCGACTGCACGCGTCCAAACAAGCGCGAAGAGCAACATTGCGTGGGCGCTCACACTCGCGGTCATCGCAACACGCTGCCGCGGTGAGCGTCCTTTCGATTCCACCAGGGTGCGAAGCATCGAGCAATACCTCCGTCGTGTGCGTGCTCACCGACGCTAGCAGGGACGGACGTCACTGCCGTGACTGCTCGATTAACGGGACGTGAAGGGAACGTGAACGTTCAGTTGTGGCACACTAGTGAGGCCGCGTTCACGCAACTATATCAACCTCATAAGCGCCACGAGTTAACAGCTGCATGGTCCACCTCCCTGTCTTCGACGCGGCAAAGACCGCATTTTCTGGCGATCAGGAAAGCATCACGCTCGGCGCCATCGTTCATGGTGGTATCTGTTATCCCGATCCTATAGTCCGGGTGCCGCTGGCCATGCTCAACCGCCATGGCCTGATCGCGGGAGCCACAGGAACCGGTAAAACAAAGACGCTGCAGCTCATCGCGGAGCAGTTGTCCGCCGCGGGCATTCCTGTATTTCTCGCGGATATCAAGGGAGACGTATCCGGCATCGCCGAACCAGGCGAACCTAACGAGAAGATCAGCGCCCGTGCCCAGGACACTGGCTACAATTGGCACCCAAGCGGTGTTCCAGCCGAGTTCCTGAGCCTAACGGGTGCGCGCGGTGCCCAGCTCCGCGCCACCGTCTCATCCTTCGGTCCGCTCTTGCTCGCCAAAGTACTCGGTCTCAACGCCACGCAGGCGAGCGTGCTGAGCATGGTGTTCAAGTACTGCGACGACAAGGGACTGCTGCTGCTCGATTTCGCGGATCTCCGCGCCGTTCTTCAGTATCTCACCGAAGATGGCGCCGACGAGCTCAAGGGGTATGGCGGCATGTCCAAGGCAACGGTCGGTGTGCTGCTGCGCGAGATGGTCGAGCTGGAGCAGCAAGGCGCGGAATCGTTCTTTGGCGAACCGGAATTCGATCTCGACGATCTGCTGCAGACCGAACGCGACGGCCGCGGCCGCGTGACAGTGCTCGAGCTGCAGGACGTACAACAGCGTCCGGCGCTCTTTAGCACGTTCATGCTGTGGATGCTGGCGTCGCTGTACAACGATCTTCCCGAAGTGGGCGACGTGGACAAGCCGAAGCTTGTCTTCTTTTTCGACGAAGCGCACCTGCTCTTTGACAACGCCAGCGACGCGCTGCTGGACCAGATCGAGCAGGTCGTTAGGCTGATCCGGTCCAAAGGCGTCGGTGTCTTCTTTGTCACGCAGAATCCGAAAGATGTGCCGGCCAGCGTGCTCGGCCAGCTCGGTCACCGGATCCAGCATGCGCTTCGCGCCTTCACACCCGACGACGAGAAAGCGCTACGCGCCGCTGCGCGCACATATCCCAAGACGCCATTCTACGAGATCGAGCCGACACTCACGTCGTTAGGTATTGGTGAGGCGCTAATCACTGTACTCGGAGCAACCGGCGTGCCGACGCCGCCATTTGCGACGCGCATGGTTCCACCGGCGGCGCGCATGGGCCCGCTCAGCGAGTCCGAAATGCAGCAGCGGCTGGCCAGTTCCGCGCAGGTGCGCGAATACGCCCAAGCAGTTGATCGCGAGAGCGCGCGAGAGATGCTCGCGGAACGAATAGCCGCGCCGGTAGAGTCCGAAGCAGCGCCGGAGCGTGTTCCTGCCGGCCGGACCTCCGGCGCCCCACGAACTGCGCGGCAGCCGCCGGGTACATTTGAGCAGATCCTCAAGTCGCCGGTCACCCGCAGCGTGGCGACAGCCATCGCCCGCGGGCTCATGGGAGCCCTGCTTGGTACCGTGGGGATGCGCACGCGGCGGCGGCGAAGGCGGTTGTTTTAGGTGGTTTCGCGATATCGAGTCCGCGCCTGGCTTGCCGCGGCGTTATGCCTAACGCCGCTGGTAGCGCGCGCGCAGATTGTGCGCGGGCGTGTGAGCGAGCGCGGATCGCGAAGCGCTGTCGGTGGCGTGCTCGTGTCGCTCATTCATGCAACGACGCGAGCTCAGAGCGCGAGCACGCTCAGCGATCCGCAGGGAAACTACGCACTGCGAGCGCCACAATCAGGGTCGTATCACGTCGAGGCCAAACGCATCGGCGTCCGCCGGTACCTGAGCGCCCCGCTAACGCTCGCCGCTGGAGAAACGCAGCGCCTCGACATCGTGGTGGAAGGGCTCGTCTACACCCTTCCGGAAGTCATCGTGAGCGGCCTAACGCCGTGTACTGGCGTCAACGCCGACGCTCCACGTATTGGAGCGCTCTGGGAAGAGGCGCGCGCCGCGCTTACTGCCACACGCATCTCGCTTCGTGAACGGCGCTTTCGCGGCACCGTGTCGCGCTACATCCGCGAGCTCGATCCGCGCACGCGCAGGGTGATCAAAGAGGAAGGGCGTGAGATCTCGGGTGTCATGGACAAGCCATTTCGTGCAGTCGATGCCGACTCGCTGTCAACGCGCGGTTACGTGATCACTGACGAGAACAACGATCGCGTGTACCACGCACCGGATGCCGACGTGCTGCTCTCGGATGCCTTTGTGCGCGATCACTGTTTCCGGCTTGCCGCGTCGTCGCGTGAGCGGCGCGGGATGATGGGGCTGTCATTCGCGCCAGCCGCTGGACGTCGCTTGAGCGACATCGCCGGAACGATGTGGCTCGATGCGCGCACGTTCGAACTGCGCTTGGTGGAGTTCCACTATGTGAACATCGGCGATATTCCCGATGACGCTGTCGCGGATGGTGAAGTTCACTTCGAGAAGTTGGCGAACGGCGCCTGGGTCGTGCACAAGTGGTTCGTTCGGCTCCCGCACGGTGCACGGTCGAGTACTCCGGTGACTGTCTCGGGCGGGACGCCGAACGTTTTCGTACGGCGAGTGGGGTATACGCTCCGTGAAGAAGGCGGCAACGTCACCGCCCAGACGATGGTCGCGCGCGAACGTCGCGCGGGCCTAACAGGGACCGTGCACGACTCGGTCGGCAACCCGCTGACCGGAGCTGTCGTCGTTCTATCGGGGACGCCGTACAAGGCTGTGGCCGATGCGACCGGCACATTTCGCATGGACGGCATCGTTCCCGGGACATTCAACGTCCTCGTCGAGCATCCGGCGTATCTCGCGCTCGGCGTGTGGGCGGGGGAATCCGAGGTGACGCTGCCGGAGGGCCTGGTGTCGCAACTCAGCCTAACGGCTCCACGCATGCGCGAGATCCGCGCGCGTCTCTGTCCGAACAGCGACGCAGAGTATGATCGCGCTGACCTCAGGGTTCATTTGATTGACGCGGCCGGGAAGTCCGTGCCCTTCACGTGGGTGCGGGTTACCTGGAATGAGATCACTTCAATGAGCGCGCAGCAGGTGCGGTCGCGGTCGCATTATGCGGAGCGTGAAACCGATCAGCATGGCACGACAACGTTTTGCGGAGTCCCAGCGCACCGCATGCTGCCGATTTTCGTCCTACGCGGTGCCGAGAAGCGGGCGGTGCGCGCGGACAGCGTTAGGCTGAATGAGGGAGACCTCGTCGCGCGCGACGTTCGAGTGCCGTAGCCTGGTTTGCAGGGACAAAGCGGCAGCGCGGACTAACGCAGACAACAGCAAGACAACACGGACCTGATACTTGTGAGCTACAAGCAGTCTCCGCGTTAGTCCTCGCTCCGTCCGCGTTGGTCCGTGCTGTCGCTTTTGATCTAGAACCTAAACATTCCACCGATCTCGGGCGCGAAATCTGTCGCGTTAGGCGTGAGCCCGATCCCCGTCCCGATCTTGACGTACGCCCGCGGATGCACATGCCACTGCACTTCACTCACAAGCGCCACCTCGTCGATCTGATTCCCTTCGATCATCGCGAAGATTTTCCACTTCGCTGACAAGCGACGCAGATATTCGAACGCGTACTCCCCCACCTCGAACTTCTTATCCTCATCGTCCCACTCGATCCCTGTTCGGAAACTCCACGTGCCGTTCGACCGGCCGCGCGTCATTCCGAATCCGAGCTTGTACTCCCAGGCCGGCGTGCCGATCAAGCGTTTGTTCTTCTGCAGCGGTAGCACTGTCTCGAAGTACGTGAACATTTCCGCGCGGCGTGCAGTCTCCTGGCGGAAGCGCCAACGGATCTGCCCCTCCACATCTCCGAGACCGGACTCCTTGAACACAGCCGGCATCCCGGACCGGTCCTTCGGTGATTTGCGTAGTTCGGCGCTGATCATGCCAGCCTCTACCTCGATTGCCAGATTCTCCCCCAATCCATACGCGAGGAAGATCAGTCCCTCGGACGCCGTATAGCGCCCGCGAAAGTCACTCTCGCCGACGTGGCCGAACGCGTTAGGCTTATATTCGAAATTTCTGTCGAGGTACCACTCGAAGAAGGGGTAGAACAACAGCTCACCCCTGCTGACGTATGTTCCGAACATCGAAGTCGCCACGCCGGTTCCTCGGTCGCGCACATATGGCTGCTCCTGCGCCTGCGCTGTCAGGTCGTCCGGGAGACCAACGAGTGTCGCAGACAGAATCAGACAGACGGCAAAAACATGTTCGCGACGAACCATGTGTTCCTCGTGAGCTGAGCGTGGCACAGAAGGAACAGTCGACCCCGCGGTTCTGTGACGGACTATTGCCGCAGACTTCGGCGCAGCTCAGCGGTATTCGCGCCGCACTTCGCGTGTGCGCTGCAAATGAAACGTGCCCGCGTGCTGTCTACGCGCAGCCAAAGCGAATCAACGCTGGCTCGGCTCCGCGCCGGATCTGCCGACATCTCCGCACGCGCCCCCTGAAAACCAGCGAGCGGGCGGTAGTTCACCGCATCGCCGCCGAATAGGATACCGCGAAAAAGATACGCCACACTCCCCGGCGTATGCCCCGGGATCGGAAAGGCCCACAGCGTATCGCCGCCTAACGCGAACGCCGTATCGCGCGCGACTGGAGTCACTGTCACGCTATCTGCTTTGGGCCGCTCGGTGACAGTCACCCGCTCGGCGCTGCTCGGCACCAGGCCGCGGTACTGGGCGGCACCAGTGAAATACGGCATCTCCTCCACGCCGAGCACGAAGCGTGCGCCCTTTACAACGCGCCAGCCGCCGATGTGGTCGCGATGCGCGTGCGTGATGAACGCGAACCGGATGTCGCTCGGCTTGGCGTCGAGACGCCGCGTTCCACGTTCGATCGCCGCTTCGGCAGCGGTCCAGCCGAGGTCGATGGCGATGAGACCACTGTCAGTGCGGGCAAGGTAGATCATGCTGGCCCACGCGCCACTCGTCGTCACGGCCACGGCGCGCGGGGGATCCTGCAAGTGTTCGATGCCGCGCGTACAAGCGACCGCCAGCATCAGCGCAGCCAAACTCGTTAGGCCGCGCAAGCGCACGTGTTAGGCGCCGCGGTAGCGCGCGGCGGCCTCGATAAACTCGCGGAAGACGTGGCGCGTGTCGGGGTTCGCCATCTCGAAGACTTCCGGGTGCCACTGCACGCCGACGCAGAAAGGCACGCCGGGAAGCTCCGCCGCTTCCACGAGACCGTCAGGAGCGACGGCGCTCGCGACGAGCGACGGGGCGAGCGTCTTGATCCCCTGATGGTGCATCGAGTTGACGGTGATGCGATCGCGCGCGAGGACATCACGCAGGCGCGACCCCTCGGCGACGGCTACCTCGTGCGCCAGATGGTCGCGTGTGAAGCCGTACGTCGGGAAATAGTCGTGCTTGATCGCGTCAGGGTACTGCGCTTCGAGGTCTTGATACAGCGTCCCGCCTAACGTGACGTTGATGACTTGCAAGCCACGACACAGCCCGAGCAAGGGTTTCCCCTCGTCGATCGCCCAACGGGTGAGCTGCATCTCGACCTTGTCGCGCGCTGCGTCAACGCGGCCGAGTTTGGGGTGCGGCGCTTCGCCGAACCGCGCCGGGTCCACATCGACGCCACCTGGGATGAGCACACCGTCCAACATCTCGTAGACGGCGCGCAGCGTATCCAGGTCGTCGTCAAGCAGTGGCACGAGTACCGGCACGCCTCCGGCCTGAGCGACCGCTACGTAGTAGCGCTCGTTCATGACGACCGAGGGCGGCAACAGTGGTGGGATGCCGTCTATGGCCTGCAAGGTTTGGGTCGTAACCCCAATAACTGGGCGCATAATCCTTAGACTGAGTACACTGAGAAAAGTAAAGCGAGGCAGAGTCCGGTGTGCGGTCGAAAACAAGGAGCGTTGAGTCGCTAGCTTCCAGCGCCGAGTCTGCAGGACAAGTGGGGTGCCAAGGCTTGGCTCTTCACGCCTTCATCGAAGAATCTGAGATGCGTGCGCTGAAGATCGTGGCCGTGGCACCCCAGCCGTCCCCGAGACTCGGCACTGGCAGCTCGGAACTCAAAGCTCCTTGTTTCAAATCGCGGCCTGTTCCTCTACGGGAGCTCGGTAGTGAGACACCGGCATCCGCTGCTGTGTCGACATTTCGGTTGTCTCAACATGCGGAAATACTCCTTCCTCCGTTTCGCGCACCAGCTGATCGACTACTCTCGTTAGGTCTCCCGTCGCTCGATATGTCGCCAGCTGCCGATCGGCGCTCGTCCCGCCTTCGAGAATCTTGACCGCGTACTCCACTTCTTTGCGGCTGCCTAACTCGTCCAGCACGTCGCCGATGAACCACTCGATGAACTCGCGGATCAGGTCCGGTGCGGGAAGTTCAACCTCTTTGCCGAAGTCGATCAACTTCCCATCGAGGCCGTAGCGCACGGCGCGCCACTTGTTCTCCTCGATCAACTCAGCGGGATAAATGCGGAACGTGATGTTGTCGCGCCGCATCTTCCACAGCTTGAACACGAGCGCCTGCAAGATCGCCGCGATACATACCGCTTCGTCGACACGGGTGCACACGTCGCAGATGCGGAACTCGAGCGTGGGATATTTCATGTGCGGCCGAGCATCCCACCAGACTTTGGAGCCGTCGACGATGCAGCCCGTGTCTATCAGCGTCTGGATGTAGTGCTCGAACGCCGACCACGAGTGGATGTACGGTGGGACACCCGTGCGCGGGAACGCGCGAAAGACAGCGCTGCGGTACGACTTCAGGCCCGTATCGCGTCCGATCCAGAACGGTGAGCTTGTCGACAGGCAGAGAATGTGCGGTAGCACATAACGAGCGACATTGCACGCGTCGACAAGAAACTCGCGATCTTCGATGCCGATGTGCACATGCGTGCCGAAGATCAATAGTTGCTGCGCGAGCTGCGCCATTGCCTGACGAGTACCGATGTAGCGCTCGAGCGGCGTGATCTCCTGATTCGCCCAATGCGAAAACGGATGCGTGCCGGCGGCGGCGATCTTGAGTCCCTTACGACCAGCAAGCTCCATGACGCCGCGCCTAAGGGCGATGAGCTGATCGCGTACTTCGGCTGGCGTGTGACAGACCGTCGTGCCGACTTCGACGATCGACTGGTGCAGTTCAGGTTTGACCTGCCCCATAATGATGTGGTCGGCTTCCAATATCTGCGTGATGTACGACTGCAGCTCACGCGTCTCCGGATCGATGATCTGGTACTCTTCCTCGACGCCGATTGTCAGAGATGGGGGCTTCACGCGATACGCGGCCAGGGGAGCAGGGGTTGGAGCGGGTGGGACACGCTAACTAAGGGCCGCCGTTGGCGTCGTCGTCAAGACACCCACAGACGGCAGGATGACGACTCGCGTCGCCCAGCCAAGGTGAGCATTGCATGATTTGTATACATATCGTAGGCTAGCCGTACCCCTGTCGCCCGCTGCCGAATGCGCAGGTTGGCGTCGTCAGTCTGCCGATCGGCACGCATACGCGAAGATCAGCTGCGCGACAATGAATGGGAGGAAGACGAAGACGATCCGCGCATGCCACACCCAGTACAGCAGCACCGTCGTTTGCGCACATGCTTGCAGCCAGTGCTGCCGTCGTACGTCGAATACGATGCTGAGCGTGCGGTTCGCGTTCTTTGCTTTCACGCACAGCACGACAGCCCACAGCAGCAGCATCGCGCCCGTCCCCACGAACGTGCGAACGAGGACACGGTTCTGTCGGCTCACCAGTGCGAATGCACTGAGTGTTATGGCAAGTGCGACCGGCAGCGTGAGAGCACGCATCGCAGCAAGGTGAAGTCACGGCCGCGCCGCTGGTAGGGTCTGTCTATGTATGAAGTACAACCATGTCAAACTCACGCTGATCGCTGTCGTCGCGCTGGGCTCACGAAACGCGGCCGCTGCACAGTCCTCTCAAATCGACTGGCAGATTCCTTCTGTCATTGCTCTCGATGCCAGTTCGCTTCCCGACGCGTTCACGACGCGTTGCGGTCGTGGACCAGGTGGAATTCCTGGCTGGGGGCGTACGTCGCACTCGCTGCGCGACGTGGCTCAATCGGTCTACAGGCGGACACGCGCGCGATCGTGGAGAGTGAACCGGGCGGTTGCCCGCTAGACGACGTGATAGTACAAGTCGGCGAGAACCTGTATGAGCGTCGCCCAGGTTGGCAGTTCACCGAGAGCACTCCGCGGGTTCCCTTTGCGGTGTCCACGTTGCGCGCGGTGCTAGAGTTTGGCCCTTCGCTTTGGCAGACGAGCGCGAAGGCTGGTGGCGGCGTCATTTGGGGGAAGAACGGTCGGCACCCAACTGAAGCCGCGTTGGTTCGCGCTTCGCGCAGGAGTGGCGTTGGGACGCCGCAGCAGGGCGCGTTAGGCAGCCCTCAACTTCTCACGTGATCGTCGGTCTTGGCGATCCAGTCCTCACGCGGCGGAGAGGTGCCGCGGTACGATGCATCCGTTGTCGAGATGCACGTGCGCCGGCATCACGCGTTCGCCGGTAAGCAGTCACCGATCCAGCATCGGTGTAACCTGCTCACGTGCAATGTCATTCCAGCGATAGTGGCTCGCGTCAGCGATTGATTCTCAGCCGGTTAAGGGGATAATCGCGCCGGCGCTGTCATTAGTAGTGGCACAGACCCTTCTGCAGGACCCTGATGCGCAAAACGCTGTTACTCGTACTGCGCGAGGGAGGTTGTGCCGGGTGAACGATCAACCGTTGAGTAGGAGTCAGCAGTGATGTATGTGCGTCGTATTGCGCGGACGTTTGTAGTGTTAGGCGCCTGTGTGGTGGGCTCGTCGTGCTACAGCTCGTCGATCGCCGCACCTGATGCGTTCCAGGGCATAACGAGTGTCGTCTTGCGTGCGTGGGAGGACACGCGCGTGGGACTCCCACCGCTCGCCGTTACGCGTCAGGATTCCGTGGCCATCGTCGTCGATTTTATCAATACTCGGCGCAACAATTGGGAACAAGCTGACGCGACCTTGCCGGGGAATCCGCTCTTCGCCGAGCTGCGTCGCGGTTCAGTGGTCGTCGGTCGCTTTGGCTTTATCGAGATCTCGCACGGCGCCGGCGGCTATTTCATAACGCGCGACGGCAACAAGGATCAGCTGCGTCCTGCCACGGCGCAGGAGATCGCGGTGTTCCTCGCCTTCTTCGGTATCGGCGTCCAGCTAACCCCAGACTGAGTCACTCGCGCGTAAGGCAACAGGCGGATCGACTTTTGTTGCCCGTATCCCTGGCAACGGGCTCGCAATAAGCGTCAGGAGCAGGATGGAGCCGCCGGCTACGGCATAGGCCAGCGGCTCGCGCGCCGACGTATCGAAGAGCACCGGCTCGATGCGGTTGGAGATGCCTAACGCGACGAGTCCGCCTGCCAGTACGCCGAAGGCAGCCCCCGCGATACCACCAAGCAGCACCGAGAGCTGCGCTTCCCGAACCACGCTCACCTTGCCACCCACCGTCTGAATTGCGTTCGTTCGTTTGTGCAAATCGATGCTGGAAGGCAGCTTATTCCTCCGAGACGAAACCGAGCCTGCTGATGATTTCGTGGTTAGGCCTCGTTGGGAATATCAAAGCCTAAGATGGAACCTGAGCGCTGGGCCCACGATAGCCGTCGCTGGCCATCAATGGCCTACATAGCGAAGGCCACGGTCACCGTAGCGCTGACACTGTACGTGCTCGGCCTCGCACGCTCGGTCCTCCATATTCTGATCCTCGTCCTGATGGCAGCGGTGCTCGCTATCGGGCTCGACCCCGCTGTGCGACGTCTGCAACAGATGAACATGCGGCGTGCCTACGCCGTCATGATCATCTTCGCCGGCTTCGTTTCGCTCATCGTGCTTTTCGCATGGCTCGTGCTGCCGCCGCTCGTTAGGCAGCTGACGGCCCTCGCCAATGACATCCCTGCCTATGCGCAGCGCCTCCAGCTCCGCGACGATGCGATCGGCCGCTATTTCAGAGAGAACGACGTGACACAGAGCGTGCAGGCCTTCGTCGCTGACCTCCCAGCGAGAATCGTGCGCTCCTTCTCCACGATTCTCGGCGTCGCGGGGAAAGTCACCTCTGTGCTGTTCAACGTCAGCACCGTCGCGATCCTGATGATCTACTTCATGCTTTCGCTGCCCAGCTTACGGGAGACGTCGCCAGTGTTGTTCTCGCAGGAGCATAGAGAGCGAGCCAAGCGCATCGCGAATCAAGCAGTCGCGAAGATCGGCGGCTACGTCTCGGGAAACCTGACTACCTCGCTCATCTGCGGACTCCTTGCGCTCGTTGCGCTCGTTCTCTTCGGGCTTCCTTATGCGGTCCCGCTCGCGCTGTGGGCGGGCATCGCGGCGTTGATTCCGGCTGTCGGGTCCTACCTCGGCGCGATCCCATCAGTCCTCGTGGCTCTCTTCCAGTCGCCGCTCAAGGCCGTGCTAGTGTTCGCGTATTTCATCGTGTACCAACAATTCGAGAACTACTTCGTGGTACCGAAGGTCATGCAGAACGCCGTGAACCTGTCGCCCGCGACAGTGATCATTTCTACGCTAATCGGCGGCAGCCTTTTTGGTTTCGCGGGAGCTCTGCTCGCGCTGCCGGTCGCGGCGACAATCAAAGTGATCTTGCACGACGTGTGGCTTCGCGAGCAGGCAGAGAAGGGGGATGCGCTCGCGCAGGAGCACCTCCACGCCGAGCTCCGTGCGCAGGAAGCAGGAAAGTCCGGCACTGCACCGACTCGCTTCCTTTCGCGGATCCGCGAGACGTTCCGGCGCAAGCCAGGGGCCGGTTGAATGCACCGCAGCTCAGCTCAACTTGGGCGTTAGGCATCCGAGGTGATCCAAATGGACCCCGTGCTTCGAGAGCAAGCCCCCACTCTTCTCGGAGAGCACGCGCTCATCCCGATCGTCTTCTCCGTCGACCGTGTTCTCGATCTTGCGTCCCTGAGAGTCGGAGATCGCAAGCCTAATCTCATCGATGTTGAGATCCCGGGGCCGTATCGGAAAGACTATGACGCTGTGTCCGGGAACCATCCGACGTGTTGGCCCCAGCGGTTTGATGTATCCAAGTGGGGTCTGATCGCTGCCTTCCTCGGCGAGCAACGAGTGGGGGGCGCCGTTATCGCGCGTGACAGCACTGGACTGGAAGCGCTCATTGCAGGTCCCGAGCAAGCCCTCCTCTGGGACATTCGTGTCGCACCGGAAGCTCGCGGCCAAGGGATCGGTTCTGCGTTGTTCACCGCAGCCGAGCAGTGGGCGCAGCGGCGAGGATGCCGCCAGCTCACGGCCGAAACCCAGGACATTAATCCCGTGGCCTGTCGCTTCTACGCCAGCCGGGGATGCCACCTTGCGCGCCTCGTTCGCAATGCCTATCCCGACTTTCCCGATGAGGTGCAGCTGATCTGGGCGAAATCGTTACCGGCTGCTGCCACGCGGGCCTGAGCACTCGGATGCTAACCCGCAAATTGCTGTAGACGAATTACACGCCGTTAGGCAGCAACGTGCTCGCGTTGTTGGCCTATCGGGGCTTGCCCGATTGCGGGCTCCATAGTCCGCGAACCGCGAGGACGACAGAAGATCCCGGTCACGCCGAGCGCGCGGAGTGTCCAGATGAACAAGAAGGCTCCGCTGGACTGGGCGAACGCGCCGCCGACGCCCGTGCCCCTCATGTGGTTCATTTGATACTCTCCGGGTCAGGTCTGCGCGTGCCTCGCGATGAGGCCGCTGATCAGTTGGCGCGACAACCGAGAGTGGACGTTGCGCGCGGCCGCCAGTTCTTCATTTTGCGTCTCATATGGCCAACCCATACGAAGGCCCACTGGGCTAGTTTCAGTGCCTGCGGCGCCGCGGTCCACATCGGGTGCTGTCCAACAGGGGTTGCTGCTGCCAACGGCTCGATTAGATTTTCGCCGCGCAGAATACCTCCTCCGAGGCGAACCGAGTTGGCTGATGATCTCGGCGTTAGGCTTCGTTGCGAATATCAAGCCGTTAGGCAGCGCTCGGGGCACGCTAACACTCTTGCAGCGCTTGAAGCATCCCGTTCGCGATTACAAGGATGAGCCCCATGAAGAGCGCGCAGGCTCGGTTCGCCATCAAGTCTTGGGATGAAAAGCCCTACGGTGAAGGTCAGAACCTGCCAAGACTTACTCGGGCCACCGTCACGAAGACTTTCACCGGCGATATCGAGGGTGAAGGGCACGTCGAGTACGTGATGATGTATCGGAGCGACGGCTCGGCTACGTTCGTTGGCCTCGAGCGCGTCGTTGCACGACTCGGTGGCAAGACGGGAACCTTTGTACTCCAGCGCATCGGGGTATTCGAAAACGGTCAGGCAAAGGAGTCCTATTCCGTCATCCCTGGTTCCGCAACCGGAGAGCTCCAGGGCCTCCGTGGCGATGGCATCTCTGCCGTAGGCCACGGTATGGAGCACCCTTTCTCACTGAACTATGACCTGGCGGAGTAGCTGCAGGACAACGCTGCCTAACAACGCATTGGCGAGAATCGTCGTTAGGCAGCAAATCTTTCACAGCATGGTGACGAAATGACGATCGCCCGGGTGTTATCCGGCATGCTTGCGGTGCTCGGGATGGCCGCTCACTCCCTGACCGCCCAGCCGCGGCCGAGTCTGGTCGACGTCGGTGGACACAGGTTGAACGTACAGGTGACGGAAACCTCGAAACCCGGTATTCCCACGGTGGTCTTTGAGAGCGGACTCGGCTCGCCGCTCGCGGCCTGGAACGGCATTCATCTGACGATTGCCGATTCCGTGCGAACGATACATCCACGTGACGGAGCCGGAGCTCGCTGTGTGGGCGATTCGTCGCGTGATATTCTCGGCGACGCCTCATCCTGAGCTCGAGCGCTTCGTCGCGCAATAATCGACTTGCGCCCGCTGTCACCATCGCGATCACGCGCCAGGACGACAAACTTCTGCTTCAGCTCACGGGGCAAAACGCCTTCGCCTTGTCCCAAGAGACGCCGACGACCTTCTCAGTCAAGGTGGTGGGCGCGGTGATCGAGTTCGAGATCGATGCCGCGGGCATCGTCACGGGTCTAGTGCTCGTACAGAATGGGGCGCGACAGCGCGCGCCCAAAGCGAGGTAGCTGATGCGCCATCGCCGATACAGCGCTGCCTAACGGTAAGTCGTAGCTGACGGCGACCGCACGCAGTTTGGCCGCTCCCGTTAGGCGCTGCTACAGCTTCTCGTAAGTGCACTCATGCTCCTGCGCCAGGCCAAGGAGCATTGTGTGCGCCGGGATGAGCTTGACGCGAAGGGGTCCGGCGACCAGCTCCGCGCGCACGGCGTCGAACGGCTGCTTCGTCTCTCGCGACAACTCGTCCACCACTCTGTTGAGCGGTTGTTGCACTGCCAAAAAGATCGTGCCGCGAGACTGCAACGCACGAACCGCCGCTTGGCGCTCGACGTCCGACGCACCGGCCCGCGATTCGATGAAGATGTTTCTCGTGGCTGGCTTCCCGGTGAGGGAATCGTGACCCTCCAGCGGGCGCCGGCACTCCCAAGTCGAACACCGGTTTGTGTTTCGCCTGAAGCCTGTCGAGCCACGAGAGGTCCCACTGTTCAGTTCGGCGGGCCGTGTGGAGCCGCGAGCCGATTGATATTGCTGTGGGGAGCCCGGATACTCAGGCGGCCGCGTTGGGAATATCAAGGCGTTACCAGTCGGCGCACACTCTGGCGGATGCTGACATGTGCCGCAGCTGAAAGCAGCGCGCGTTAGGCATCACATATTGAAAGGTGATTCATGGTCGATCATGTCAGCTTGCGCGTCGCAGATTACGCGCGAAGCAAGGCCTTCTACCTGGCGGCGTTAGCGCCTCTCGGCTACACGCTTCTCATGGAATCCGCGTCAGGCGCTGGTTTCCGAAAGGAGTTCATCCCCGACTTCTGGGTCAAGCAAGGCGAGCCCAGAGGCGCATCGAAGGCGACAGACGTTCCCGATGGCGCTGACGGTTGTGGCGGGCCGGCGATCCATGTCGCATTCGCGGCCGATGATCGTGCCGCCGTGGATGCCTTCTATCGCGCGGCCATTGCGGCAGGAGGGGTTGGCAACGGGGAGCAGGGCCCGCGCCCGGAGTATCACGCCAACTACTACAGCGCCTTCGTGCTCGATCCGGACGGTTACAATATCGAGGCGGTGTGCCACAAGCCTCCGGCCCCGTGACGCCTAACCACGGATCGACGCTGCCGGTGCCGGTGGAACACGCTCCGCGCCTTACGAGTGTTGGCCTGGTATTCAGCCCGAGACAACCCCGAGGAGGCGTGGCGCTGATGCTCAATCTGACGAGGTTTCTCGTAGCACTGCTGAGTGTCGCGGCGATCGTTGCCCTGGTCTGGATTCTCAGTCTGCCTAACAAGGCCGAGTGCGTCGCCAGCGGTCGCACAGTTGATCCAACAGAACGCCACTGCGATTCGGCGGACGGCTATCAGCAGTTAGAAGAACACGCGTTTTTCCACGCGACGCCCGTAGCCCTCGGCGTGGCGGTTCTATTGGCAGGCGGCTTCGCCGTTCGCCGCGTCGTGCGGCGACGGTCAGTAGGTACAGCACTCAACCGCCGGGAAGATCCATAACAGACGACCGATGACATCCCACGCCGGCGACGCTTACTGCCTAACGAGGAAGTGGCCGCGATACGCCTAACGGACCGGCGCACTGGACTTCGCGAACGGCTGACGCGTCACCCTAGGTGAACACCTGACCGTTGCAGCACCCGCCGGGTATGGCACGTGCTGCCCCCAGGAATATCCGGAGGTCGCCTATGCGCGCCGCTATCTCTCGTTCGACGTCAGTCTCTGCAGCGCTTCTCACCGTCGCGACTGCGCTCGTCGCCCACCCCCCTCGAGTCCGCCGCCTGACGTCGTCACATAGAGCGCTGGTCAGATCAGAATAGAACGGCTCGCAACGCTGGAATTTTATATTGTGGGACGCGATACGGCGCGCGCCGACGTATGGACTCCAGTGATTGCACCGTCCGGCGCGCTCTTCTACAGCGGGGCCATGTTCAATGGCTGGCGTGGCAGCGCGCTCGTGGGTGGCCTTTCATCGCAATCATTGATACGGCTGCAGCTGGACGGCGATCGCGTCGCTATGGAAGAGCGCGTCTTTATGGGACGCGTATCCGTGACGGGGCACAGGCGGCCGACGGCGCAATTCTCGTGATCGTCGACGACAAGAAGGGAGACTTGCTGCGACTCGTCCCGACGCGGAGCGCAAGACAATAGGCCAAGATGTGCCTAACGTGGGTATGTGGCAGAGTGCCACGGGCCCTATCGCTTGTAGCCCTCGCCTATGCGTTTGCAGATTCTGCCGTGATGCCGCGTGTGCTGCCTAACGAGCGAGCGCGGCGCTTTTGCCGTTCGTTCTCAGCGGCTCTCTTCTTGGTGATCGCCGGCTGTCGCGGCCCGACGGACGCTCCGACGCAGCCAACTGCTGTCGGTACAGGCCTGGTCGCGAGCGGTCCCGCCGTCGTCATCGAGTTCGAGTTCCGAAATCCCACGAGCGCGCTGAAGCAGCCTGAGCTGCAGCGGCGAGTGGAATCCTCTGGTGCAGTTGACACCCCCGAGGTTTTGTTTGGCGCCGCGACCGATCGTTACAGGTCACGCAAGGGGTGAATTACCCAAGCACTTGGAGGATGCATGAGACGTTCGGCCTGGTTCGTGGTTGGCACGGCGCTGGCCCTAGCACCGTGGCAAGCTGCCACTGCCCAAAGTGGCAGTGTGCAGGGCAAGGTGTCTGACAGTACAGGCGCCGCGATCGTCGGCGCGCTGCTGATCGTTGAAGGGACGGGCGTGCGCGCGTCGTCCAGTGCCAATGGACGCTATTCGTTAGGCGGCGTCCCGGCTGGGTCACGGGTGATACGTGTGCGCGCCCTTGGCTACGCGCAGGAATCCGTCCCCGTGACGGTGGCGGCCGGTCGCCCAACAGCGCTCGACATCGTGCTGGCCCGCTCGGCGCAACAACTAGCTCCTATCACCGTGGTCACGGGCTCGCGCGCCAGGCACACAGCCGCTGAAGAACTCGCCGTGCCTGTCGACGTATTCTCCGTCGAAGAGCTCAAAGCGACTGGAACCACCGAGACGACACAGATTGTGGCCAACCTGTCGCCGTCTGTGAACTTCCCGAAACAGGCTGTCACAGATGCCACTGAAATCGTTAGGCCATTCACGCTGCGCGGACTCTCGCCGGACCATTCGCTTGTGCTCGTCAATGGCGTGCGCCGGCACCAGACAGCCCTTCTCAACGTCTTCTCCAATGGCTCGGCGCCCGGTTCCAGCGGCGTCGACCTCAACGCATTCCCGTCCAGCGCGATCGAGCGTGTAGAAGTGCTGCGCGACGGTGCATCGACGCAATACGGCTCCGACGCCATCGCCGGTGTTGTGAACCTCGTGCTCAAAGAGGGGCAGTTCTCTCCCTTCCTGAATGTCTCCGTCGGGCAGTACAACCCTGGGAAGAACTACCCTAACGATGGCAGAACTGACGATGTGAGCGGCGGCATCGGCTTCAAGGTCGGGCGCGGCTCCCTCGGACTTTTCGCGCAGTACATGAATCGCGAGGCGACAAACCGCGCCTGCCCGGACGGCTCTTTCCCCGATATCAACGGACTGAGCGACTCGGTGGCTGATTGCCGCGTTGTCGTCAAGCGCGCCAACGTGCCGCAGCCTAACGTGCACTGGGGGGATGGACTCGAACGCGACGTCCAGACGTTTGCAAATCTGCGCGTTCCAATCAGCGAGAGCGGCACAACCGAATTCTATGCCTTCGGTGGCTGGGCCGATCGCGATGGCACGGGGAATGGCTTCTTCCGCAAGCCGCAGAACAGTCGCAACTGGCCGGAGATCTATCCGACCGGCTTTCTGCCGCAGTTCCGCCCCGAGGTGCGTGACTACTCAGCGGCCGGTGGCATTCGCACCATCCTGAGCGGCTGGGCAACCGACATCGGCGCAGCGTACGGTTACAACAGCTTCCAGTTCAACCTGGAGAACACGCTCAACTCTTCGCTGGGGCCCAACCTAACGACGCCTACCGCGCCAGGGAGGGATGGCATACTGGGAACGGCGGACGATCCAAGGATTCCGAATCAGACGCGCTTCGACGCCGGTGCCTTGAAGCGTGGTGAGTTCAACACGACGCTGAGTCTTTCGAAGATGCTGGATCTGGGAATGCCACGGCCTGTCAACGTGGCGATCGGCGCCGCGTTCCGGCGCGAATCGTATGAAGTCATCGCTGGTGAGCGGGCGTCATGGATCCACGGATATCACAAGACCCAGGACAGCGCCGACGTCGCACAGCCGGGCTCCTCGGTGTTTCAAGGTTTCGCGCCATCCGACGCCAGCGACAATAGTCGCAATAACGTCGGCGCGTACGTTGACATCGAGACGAACTTAAACCTCAACACGTTGGTGAACGTCGCCGGGCGCTTCGAGAACTACAGCGACTTCGGACAGAAGTTTACGGCCAAGGCTGCCCTGCGTTATCAGCCTAACAGGTCGTTCGTGCTGCGCGGCGCGATCAGCACCGGCTTCCGCGCTCCGGGTCTCCAGCAGAGTTGGTACTCGCACACGACGACGGCGATTCAGAATGGTGTGCTGATCGAAATCGGTAACTTCCCCGTGAATAATCGCGCCTCGCGCTTGTTCGGCGCCAAGCCGCTGAAGGAAGAGAGCACGCTCAACTTGAGCACCGGTCTGGCATGGACACCGACGCAAGATTTCACTGTCACGCTCGACTACTACCACATCAAGATCAACGATCGAATCTTGTTAGGCGCGACGTTCGACGGCACGTCGGACACCGTTGTCGCGCGCATTCTAGCCGACTCGGGTCTCACGACCATTGCTGGCGTGCAGTTCCCGACGAACGCACTCGACACCAAGACGGACGGCGTAGATCTCACGGCCAACTATCGCCTCGCCACTGGTCCCGGCACGTTCGATTTTAATGCGCAGTTCAACTACACGAAGAACAAGGTCACGCGCATCGATGATCTCCCGCCGATCCTGCGCGGGACGAACACGATCTACACGAGCCTGCTCGATCCTGTGACGATCAACGCCATCGAGGCGAACCGCCCAGACAGCCGCTTCACGCTGGCAACGACGTACAACCAAGGGCGAGTGTCCGCGGTCGGACGCGTTATGCATTACGGCAAGTTCAAGGATGGGAGTCTCGACGGCATCGAGGAATTCGGCGCCAAGACGCTCTTCGATTCGGAAGTCGGCTATCGCTGGGAAAACATCAAGATCGCGTTAGGCGCGCGGAACCTGTTCAACGTGTATCCTGATCAGGTGACCGTTGACGCGAACACGAATAACGGCACGTTCATCTATCCCGGAGCGTCACCGTTCGGATACAACGGCCGCTTCCTCTACGCGCGTTCGGAGATTCTGCTGGCGAGGTAGTTCCGCATCTAACCACAGAGCACACAGGAGACCCAGAGAGTTGCTGGTGTTCAGTTGAGGGCCGTGATGGGGTTCTGGATAGCTTTTCAATTGAAGACTACGCTGTTGGCGCGTTTCCTCTGTGCTCGCCGTGTCTCTGTGGTGAAGATGTTGCAGCCATCGCGCGCATGACATTTGCCGCAGAACTGCGGGCAACTGTCGGGCCCTCTAAGCGGACGCACTCATGCGCAACGTCATACTCCAAGAATTCGTGTCGATCGATGGTCTGGCTGCGGGGCCAAAAGGCGACG
>JBQTIF010000120.1:0-55102 GCA_052388395.1 Gemmatimonadaceae bacterium
GTATCAGCGCGCCAATCCATCGCAGATGTACACGCGTAGCCGGGAGTTGCGGTGGGCGTTCGTGGACTAGACCAAGGGAGAAAATGGGGTCTGAGTCGTTGAAGATGTGGGGCCTCCATCACTCGACTCTGACCCCTATTGATCACTGTACCGACCAGGGGCCGGTCAGTCGTTGTAGGTCAACGTCACCGGCGCGTCGCCAAAATTCACGGCAACGAGAACATGGTTGGCGTCGCGGCTGCGCGCGCCGCCGTGCGAATTCCGGTACGAGCACCTTGGGTTGCTGTGCGACGAGGCCAAGCGCCACGCCGTTCGTCCAGCCAAATCCATCCTGCGTGGGGTATTCGCCCCCTCCGGCAGGACGCCTGAGGTCTACAACATCGTACTTCTCCATCATCTTCCCCGTTAGGCGGTAGGTGCGCTGATTCAGTGCGAGCCAACGCGCGCGTGCCGAGTCGGCCAGATCGCCGCGACCATAGCGTTGCATGCCCATGATCGCGAGCCACTGGTGCGGTGGCCATCCGTTAGGCGCGTCCCATTGCTGCCCTGACGCGATGAGCGTGGTCACGAAGCCACCTGGGCGCAGAAAGTCGCGGCCTAGGCGCGCCGCGACGGCGCTTCCCTGCTCCGGCGTGGCAAGGCCGAAGTAGAGTGGTGCCGCGGCAGCGAGTGTGGGACGATCGGTTACGCGTTCTCCAGTGCGCCACCTAACATCGAAGAAAAACCCCTGAGCGGAATCGTACGTGTGTGTCAGGAGCACTCGACGTCGCGTGTCCGCCATCTGCATCCAGCGTACAGCCACGGCGGAGTCGTCGTCGCTCCGTCGGAAGCGCCGCAGCGCAGCGATCGTACGTTCGGCATGATACAGCAGACTGTTGAGATCTACAGGCGCTAACTCGGTTGTCTCCAGCGTGCGCAGATCGGCAGGATCACGCATCCACCGGCTGGAGAAGTCCCAGCCGCTTTCGGCCGATGCGCGCGTGTTCCGATAGAACGCCTCGCGCCGTGCTTCGGGGAGCGTTTGCGCCAGTTGGTAATCTTCGCGGAACGACTCAGGCCGTGGCTCGGGGCGGTCGTCCCAATACCGGTTGAGCAGCGATCCATCTGGTAGCCGCACGGCGCGCCGATACGCCGTTCCGTTCGTTAGGCGATCCGCGCCGTCCATCCAAAACGCGTGCTCCCGTTCCAGCGCGTCGAGGTACTGCAGCGCCTGTGCGGTGTCGGTCGCCTGCGCGTAGAGTCCGACCATGGCCGCGAAGTACGGTGGCTGGCTGCGGCTCAGATAGTAGGTTCGATTGCCGTTCGGGATATGCCCCAGCGTCCGGACGAGGTATACGAAGTTGTCCAGCATCTGGCGCACCACGTCGCTGCGACCGCTTTGCACAAGACCGAGCATCGTGAAGTACGAGTCCCAGTAGTAGACCTCACGAAAGCGGCCACCGGGAACAACGTACGCGTTAGGCAATGGAATCAAGGACGAGCGGTCGTCCGGCGTGTCGGCTGGCCGCGTCAGCGCTGGCCACAACGCACGTATGTGCTGTTCCATCGTGCGCGTAGTGTCCGCACGAAAAGCAACAGCTGCGGACTGCGGTAGCTGGAAATGCCGTTCGACAAAGGCGCGAAGCGAAAAGCCTGCGCTCCCCTTCCCTGCCGCGTAGCGCGAGACGATTTCGGGCACCGGCGCAAGCGCACGCGCATCGACGAATGTCTTGGAGTCGGGGAAGAGCCGCGCGAGCTGCAGGTCCTGAAAGAGAGGCCCAAGGTCACGCGCCGGATCGTAGCGCGCCGCGGCAATCGACGCCTCTGGCGCCGTTGCGCTGCGCGAGGGAGCGCTACGACACGCCGCAGCAAGAGCGAACGCCGCGAGCCATATAACGCCGCGGCGAGTCTGCCTTACGAGAAATAGATCCATATGGCTGCCACAATAGCCATAAGCAGCAAGCTGAGGGCGATATCGCCCCCTCGCTGTGCCGCAGGACGAGTCACAGCGCCGGCAGGTGCTTTGGCGAATGTCAACCCCGTGATCTTTTCGGCGGGCGGAGCCGGCGTGAACAGGCTCACCACAACAAGCACGACACTGCATACCACGAAAAGAAGGATCGCGAAATGAAGGAAGTTGATATCGGCGTACGAGCGTAGAACACCATCCAGGCTTTGTTTGTTGAGCTCAGCGACCAGTCGTCCCATGCCTAACACGAACCCCGTGATCAATGACGCCATCGCCCCAAACGCGTTCACACGCTGCCACAGAATCCCCACGAGAAAGACCGCCGCAATCGGCGGCGAAATGTACGCCTGCACACTTTGCAGATACTGATAGAGTTGCCCTGAGACCAGCTTCATGAGTGGAATCCACAGTAATCCCAGACCCACGAGCAACGTAGTGGACACCTGCCCCACCGCCACGAGTCCGCGCTCCGTCGTCGCCGGCCGCAATTTCTTGTAGACATCGATAGTGATGAGCGTCGACGTGGAATTGAATACAGAAGAGAGGGAGCTCATCAACGCCGCCAGCAATCCGGCGACCACGAGTCCGCGAAGTCCGGCAGGAAGCAGTGTCGCAACCAGAGCAGGAAGCGCTTGATCGGGACTGGAGAGTTGCATCCTCCCCTGCTGCACGAGCGCGTACGCGACCAGCCCGGGGAGCACGAATATGAACAGCGGGAGAAGCTTCAAGTATGAAGCGAAGATCGTCCCGCGACGCGCATCCTGTTGGCTCTTTGCCGCCAGCACGCGCTGCACGATGAACTGATCCGTGCACCAGTACCATATGCCAAGGATCGGTGCGCCGAAGAGAATGCCCGTCCATGGAAAGTTCGGATCCGACATCGGCCTCCACAAACTGAGAAAGCCAGGACCAACCTGCGCTTGCAACCCGTCCCAGCCACCGATTGACGCAAGGCCAATGAGCGTGACGGCAATGGCGCCGCCTATCAGGACGAACATCTGCATGAGATCTGTATAGAGCACCGCGCGTAACCCACCGAAGATCGTATAGATCCCAGTGATGACCACCACGACGAGCGCGCCGGTCCAGAAGTCGATTCCCATGAGTGCTTCGAACACGATGCCGCCGGCCGCGATCGTCACCGAAATCTTGGTGAGCACGTACGCGATGATCGAGATGACGGCGAGGTACCAGCGCGCCCCGGCCGAATAGCGTCGCTCGAGGAACTCGGGCATCGTGAACACGCCACTCGTTAGGTAAAACGGTACGAAGAGCCAACCGAGCAGGAGCAGGATAAGCGAGGCGAGCACCTCGAATTGGCCGACGGCGACGCCGCTCGCAGCGCCGGTTCCCGCAAGCCCGACGAGGTGCTCCGAACCGATGTTCGAAGCGAACAACGACCCGCCGATCAAGAACCAGCCAACGTCACGACCGGCGAGGAAGTAGTCGGCTGAAGTGCCCTTGGACGCCCGCTCTTTCTGCCATGCGTAAATCGCTACCCCGAACGTGATGACGAAGTACAGTGCGATCACCATCCAGTCCAACGCCACTAGCGTGTTACTCACGGCGCGCCTCTCTCGTTAGGTGTCGACCGCGGGTACCTGGGGACTGCCAACGTCTTCAGCCATCAACGCTCGACTCGCAAGAACAACAGCGACGCGTTATTCCGAGCGACAACAACCAGCGGTGAGCCGCTTGCATGGCGCAGCTGTTTGATCCGGCGCACCTGACCGTCGATCGCGAGCTGACTCGCCTCCCGCGCGACCGGCGTGAGCCGCCCGTCGGGTAAACCGCGCAGGACCGTGCCGTAACTCGCGTCGTAACGTCCGCGCAGCGGCTGGACACCGTAGTGGTTCCCGGCGACAAGCAGATCCAGCCGCCCGTCACCATCAAGATCCGACGGCAACGCTGCGAAGACCGGTGCAAACTGTGCTTCGTTAGGCAGTGGCTCGAGTCGGAAAGTCCCCTGCCCCGTATTCAGCACCACGGATGTCGCGAACACGCGGGCTTCCCGCACAGTCGCTCGCGCCACCTCTCGCGCCGGGAAAATGTCCTCCAGGCGGCTGGCTCCAAAGGCAGCGTAGGTGGGGTAACGCGGGCGAAGCGCTGGGAGAAGACGCAGGAAGTCATCGCGCCCCGCCAAGGGATAACTCACGCGACCTTTATAGAAGGTCAGCACCTGTTTGAGCGACCCCGTGCTCCCGAAATCGTGAACGTACAGCCGCGCGGGCTGCGACGCGCTAGCGCGAATGTACGAGTTCGTGCCGAGGTTGCCTAACACGAGATCGTTGCGCGCGTCTCCGTTCACATCCGCGACGGTCACGCTGTTCCACCACCCTTGCGTGCCCATGAGTCCTGCTTCGGCGCTCCGTTCGATGAAGCGACCGTTCGATTGCCGGAACAGTCGGACCGCCATCCATTCTCCGACGACAACGAGATCCAGCGAAGAGTCAGCATCAGCATGGAACCAAGCAGCGCCGGTAACCATTCCAGCGAAGGCGAGATCGGGCGCGCGCTGCGCCGTTACGTCCGTAAATCGGCCCCGACCGTCGTTCTCCAGCAAGTAGCTGCGCGGGATCTGACCATACGCACGCGCGACGACGCGACTTCCGACGAACAGGTCGATATCCCCGTCGTTGTCGAAATCGCCCGGTACTACACACGCACCGTTTTCGTAGAAGACCGGGAGCGCATCCGCTGCGCGGTGAAACTCGCCGCGTCCGTCGTTCAGGTACAGGCGGTCACGCAACGCATCGGCGTCGCCCCAGAATTCGTTTCCGCCGCTTACGACGTACAGATCGAGGTCGCCATCGCCGTCCGCGTCAAAGAACGCCGCGTCGACATCTTCGGCGAGACTGTCGGCGCCTAACGTGCGGGCGCTGGCCTCGCGGAATGTCCCATCCATTTGCTGGACGAGAAGTCGACCCGGCTGCCACTTGGCTCCGCCGACAAAAAGATCGTCCAGTTGATCCCCGTTCACGTCTCCCACGGCAAGGGCGGGTCCTTCGGTCGACAGCAGGTGCGGCATCAACGGCTCGCGCTGGTAGTCGAGAAACGCGTTCTCCACGTGCCTAACGTCGAGGCCGAACTGCCGCGTCACGTCGACGAACCGAAGCGAGGTATCGCTGGTCACACGCAGCAGCTCGCCAGGCGTCACTCGCCCGCCAGCGCTGTCTTGCCACACCATGATGCGGCGATTCACGGCGAGATCGCGCAGCACCTGATAGCGCCGATCCGGCCACACGACGATCAACGAATCGATCCGGCTGGCGGCGCCAACGCCGAAGTGCAGCCGCGGATCTACCGACGATTGGTAGCCGCGGGTCGGCATCTGCTCCAGCCACTGCATCGTTGCGCCGTGTACCGCGATGACCCTGGCGCCGATGCCCGCGCTGTTGCGGCCGCTTCCGCGAAGCTCGACGGTGAGGAACGCGTACTTGTTGTGCTCACGCGCGCGGTTCCGATAGATCGCGGCGGGCGCGTTGATCCGGTTGACGACAAGATCGAGTGACCCGCTGTTGTTGAGGTCCACATAAACGGCGCCGTTGGAAAACCCTGGCTCCGCCAGCCCCCACGGTTGTGCCATGTCCGTGAACGTGAGGTCGCCGTTGTTGCGATACGCGTGATTCGGGAGCGGAGCCTGCGGCATGTGCCTGACGAGCGCCAGGTTGTCTTGCGTGATGCCGGCCGCGAGTGACGCCTGCACAGCTTCGTTGCTCACATACTCGATATAGTCGAGATCGTTAGGCCGGCGGTACATGCCGCTCGTGACAAAGAGATCCTTGTACCCATCGTTATCCAGGTCGGCAAAGAGCGCTGCCCAGCTCCAGTCCGTAGCATGGACACCGGCCAGGTACGCGATATCGCTGAAGCGTGGGACGGCCCTAACGTGCTGCCGCGCTGATGGAGCCGCGGGAGAGGGGGAGGGGGAGGGGGAGGGGGAGGGCGCGGCGGCTGCGCCGCGGTTCAGTTGCAGCGTGTTCCGCGCATACTGCGGGTGGTAGCCAGCACGAAGCCGCAGATCGAACAACGCCTGACTCTCCGAGGTTGCCGACGTCTTGAGCACGTCCTCCCGCGCGGGAAGCATGTCGACGACGGCAAGGTCAGGGCGGCCGTCGTTGTTGAAGTCGGCGGCGTCGACACCCATCGAGAAGCGGCTCGTGTGTCCAGTCGCAGTGCCGATCACCTCGCTGAACGTGCCATCGCAGTTGTTGAGATACAGGAAGTCGTTCTCCTGAAAGTCGTTCGCGATGTAGAGATCGGGGCAGCCATCCACGTTCAAATCGCTGGCGACAACACCAAGGCCGAACCCGTCCACTCCACCGTAAATGCCGGCGCGCTCGCTCACGTCCACAAAGACGTTGCCATCGTTGCGAAAAAGACGATCTCCGGCCTTCGCGTGACGTAGCTGCCGCAACGTGGGGGAGCCGACTGCCCGCTCGGTGTGTGTCGAGTGATTCAGCAGAAACATGTCCAGATCGCCGTCGCAGTCGTAGTCGAAGAACAGCGCCTGCGTGGAGAAGCCGACATGCTCCAACCCGAACTCCTTGGTGCGGTCGGTGAACGTGCCGTCCCCGTTGTTCACGTACAACACGTTCCGTCCCTGCATCGTTAGGTAACTCACAGCCGACACATAGATGTCGACGTGGCCGTCTCCGTTGGCGTCGGCCATCGTCACGCCGGTCTTCCAGCCCTCCGGGCCCTTGACGCCTGCCCGGTCGGTCACATCCTCGAAGCGGTAGTTCCCCAGGTTTCGGTACAGGCGATTCGCGCCGAGGTTGGCCGAGAAGTACAGATCCTGCAGGCCGTCGTTGTCGATATCGCCGACCGCGACACCGCCGCCGTTGTAGTAATACAGGTAGTTCAGGATGTTGAACTCGGGATCCTCCGGAAGCTCGTTGACGAACGCGATGCCGCTCGCCTCGGGCGTTAGGCGTTCAAAGAGTGGTGCCACTCCAGTGGGCGCCGCGGGGCGGCAGCCGAGCCACGCCGCCGACCACGCAAGCATGTGCGACAGTGTCCAGCGCCAGCGGCACAGCATACGACAGCCGGCGCCTAACGAGAAGGCGCCGGCACAGCGTGTAGCGCGCCGCCCGCGCCGGGCCCCTGGGGCGCGCCCACGCTGTGCTCCCCTTCCCCCCGCACCGGCCGAAAGACCAGCAGGCGATCGTTGTTGCGCGCGACCGCGTAGCGCGGCCCGCGGGCGGTCCGCAGACGCCGGATGTCGCGAGACTGCCCAGGCACAAAGAAACCGCTCTCGGTCCTCCGCACCGGTGTGAACGCACCGCCCCGGTCGCCCCGCAACAGCAATCCGTAGCCAGCGCGCATCCGTCCAATTTCAGGTTTGAAGCCATCGAAATTGCCGGCCAAGAGCAAATCGGTCGCTCCATCGCCATCAAGGTCGTCTGCCAGGATGCCGTATACCGGCGCCACCTGTGCCTCGCGCGGGAGCGGTATGAGCGTAAAGGAGCCGTCTGCGTTCTGGCGGGCGAGTGACGTCGCAAAAGTGTACGCGTGCTTCACGACAGCGCCTTCCAGCTCCGCGGCTGTGAATACCTCGCTGACACTGCGTCGCGCATAGGCCTTATAGCTGGGAAAGCGCGCTTGGAGCGCGGGAATCGCTTCGATGAGATCGTTGCGCATGGCGATCGGATAACTCGTGCCGTCATTGTAGCACGCCAGAACCTGTTCAAAGAAACCGTTCCCGTCGAAATCCTTGACGTATAGCGTCGCCGGCTCAGCCTCGGACGCGCGCAGCCGCGAGTTGAGACCGAGGTTCCCGACGACAAAATCCACTCGGCCGTCGCGCGTAAAGTCCGCGGCGATAATCCTGTTCCACCAGCCGTGGCTCTTTTCAAGACCACGTGCCTCGAGCCGCGTTAGGCGACCGCCGCCAACATTGCGGTAGATCGTGATCGGCATCCATTCGCCCACAATCACGAGGTCCAGCCGTCCGTCTGAATCGACGTCGTACCAGAGCGCGTCGGTGACCATACCGATGCGCGACAGCCCCGGGGCGACGCTTTCGGTCACGTCGGTGAAGCGGCCGCGCCCATCATTGCGCAAGAGCATGCTCACCGGATCAACGCCGTATTTCCACGGCACGACACGCCCGCCGACGAAGAGGTCGCTGTGGCCATCCTGGTCGTAGTCAGCAGCCACGACGCGCGAGCCGCTATGGCTGTCGGCAGGCAGATGGCCTTCCGCCTTCCGGAATCGGCCGCCGCCGTCGTTCAAGTACAGGCGGTCCTGCAGGCCTGAGGCGCCTTCTGA
This sequence comes from Gemmatimonadaceae bacterium, assembly GCA_052388395.1. Lineage (GTDB taxonomy): Bacteria > Gemmatimonadota > Gemmatimonadetes > Gemmatimonadales > Gemmatimonadaceae > DASYRX01. The sequence goes on from JBQTIF010000120.1 coordinate 8,222, forward strand.
GAATTCGTTCCCGCCGCTCACGACATAGAGATCGAGATCGCTGTCCCCGTCCGCGTCAAAGAATGCTGCGCCAACATCCTCCGAGATCGCATCCTGTTCGAAGACGCCGGCGTTACTGGCGGCGAAGCTTCCGTGTGGTCGCTGCAGCATGAGGCGCCCGGGCTGTTCCTTCGCGCCGCCGACAAACACGTCGTCGAGGCCGTCGCCGTTGACGTCAGCGACCGCCATGGCGGGGCCTTCCAGCGAGAGCATCTTCGGGATGAGGCGCTCGCGCTCGAAATCGACGAAGTCGTTCTCCTGATGCCGGTACTCGAAGCGCGTCTGCTCCGTCACGTCCGCAAGCAGCGTCGCGGCGGGCACTACTGGCGCCGGCGCTGCCGCCAGCGTGGCATCCGCGTGCCGCATGACCAGAAGCTCGTTAGGCTTTATGCCGAGCTGCACGCTGATCCGGCCGTCGGGCCACACGACGCGCACGGAATCAATCGTATCATAGCGGTCCGCCTCCCTTTCACTCCCCCTCCCCCTCCCCCTCCCCATCCCGAGCCCGAAGTTGAGCACGTAGTCAACGCTGGACTGAAAGCCGCGAGATGGCGCCTGCTCCTGCATCAACGTCACCGTCCCCGTATGAACGGTGACACGCGCCCCGATGCCAAAACGATTGTGCCCGCTCCCATCCAATCGCACGCGCACGAATCGGTGGTCAGGGAACAGCCGGCGCGCGTTGTTGCGGTAGACGAATGCCTCGCCGTTGACGTTGTTCACGACCAGGTCCAGCGCGCCGTCGCCGTCGAGATCGCCGTAGGCCGCGCCGCTGGAGAACGCCGGCGTGTCGAGCCCCCAAACCGCCGCCTCGTTCGTGAAGCGCCAATCTCCGCGATTCCGGAAGGCGTAGTTGGCGAGCGGCGTGGAGGGCATGGCGCGCGTTAGGCGTTCGAAATCGACGCGCTTCCGTCCTCCGCCGGTAACCTCCTTCATCGTCTCCCGATCGGCCAAGAACGCCACGTAATCCTGCGAGGTGATGTCCCTGGCAATACCGTTGGTGACGTAAATGTCCTTGCGGCCATCGAGGTCCAGATCCGCGATTAGCGCTCCCCACGTCCAGTCCGTCTGCGCAACGCCCGCCATTTGGCCGATGTCGCTGAACGTCCCATCGCCATTGTTGTACTGCAGCATGTTGCGCATGAACTGATGGTGGTACCCATCCCTCACCTTTGCCTGATAGGCGTCCCACCCTTCGAATGACGCCATCGTCTTGAGCCGGTACTCGTCTTCCGGCAGCATGTCCGTAGTATAGATGTCAGGCCACTGATCATTATCCAGATCGGCGACATCGACGCCCATGGAGAAGTAGGTCACGGAAGGCATTTGCTGATCGAGCGCCTCGCTGAACGTGCCGTTGCGCCCGTTGATGAACAGATAGTCGCGCTCGAAAAAGTCATTGGCGACGTAGATATCCGGCCAACCATCCCGATTCACATCCGAGACGACGACGCCCAATCCGAAACCGATCTCACTTCCGTGGATGCCAGCGCGCGCGCTGACGTCCGTGAAGCGGTCACCGTCATTGCGATACAGCTTGTGCCCTCCGTACGGATCGCGCACCTGCCGTGTATTGCGCGGGCCGAAACTGCTCACCGGACGCGGCGAGTTGTTGATCAGAAAGAGATCCAAATCGCCGTCGCGATCATGATCGAGAAACGCGGCGTGTGTCGTAAAGCCTTCGTCGTCGATTCCGTACTTTTCCGCCATGTCCACGAAGTGCGGCACACCGTCTGTCACTCCCTGATGAATCCACAGCGCATTGGCACGTTGCCTGGGGCTGCCGTGCCCCGCGCGCGACACGTAGATGTCGAGGCGCCCGTCGCCGTTCACGTCGGCGAGCGTCACGCCCGTAGTCCAGGAACGCGCGGCCGACTTGAGACCGCTCGCACTCGTTATGTCGCGAAAGCGGAACTGCCCTTCGGTCATGAAGAGACGTGGCCCTTCCGTGTTCGACGTGAGAAGGATCTCGGGGAGGCTATCACCCGTCAGGTCGCCGAGGGCAACGCCGCCGCCATTGTAGAAGTTGCGATACGTGAAGACGTTGAGCTCACGTGTTTCTCGCAGTCGATTCTCGAAGCGCACGCCCGTCAGGCTGCTGGGCAAGCGTGAGAACAGGTGCCCATTCACCGGCGTAGCCGCGGCGGCGCTGCCCTCTTCGCGCGACCCGTCTGTATTCGAGCACGCTGCGCTGCCCAGGAGCCACAGGATGGCGATGGCAACGCTGCGTCTGCGAGGTGCAGCCATGGTCATCCCGAAAGAAAACCCCCCAACGTCAAAACCACGCGATGTTGGGGGGTAGAACCTAACGATCCACTCGGACGCTTCAATCCAATCAATACCCCGGATTCTGCGTAAGGAGCGGATTCGCCTGTATTTGCGTTTGCGGGATCGGAAAGAGCACACGATGCGGTTCCCGCAGCGACTTGAAGCGTCGCGTGGCCGTGTATAGCCCGTGGCGGACCAGGTCCGTCCGGCGCTTCGCCTCCGCGATGAACTCAAAAAGCCGCTCGTTCAAAACAGCGGTCCGCAGTTGCGCCGCCGAGAGACCCGTTGAAAGAGGCTTGGGCGGATTGAAGCCACGCGCACGAACGCGGTTTATCTCCGTAATCGCCGCGGCAGTCTGACCCAGCTCGTTCTGCGCCTCAGCCTTGATGAGGTACATCTCCGAGAGACGGAAAAACGGGAAGTCGTTTGAATGCGCATCTCCTGCCGGCGCCGCTGCATCTGGTGGGAACTTGTTGAAACGCGGCCCTTCGTGTTCGCGCGCCTGTTCAGCGTTCGCGATGTCTACCGAAATTACTAGTGGATTACCTGTCCGGTCAGTAATCGGCTGGCCGGTGTTGAAGCTGAATTGCTGACCGGTCAGGAAGATCTCGCGTCGCTTATCAGCCGCATCGAATGCATTGTACGTTTCAGCAATCGTCGCAAAGCCGTTCCATGGGCCTAACGAGAGATGGTTGTAGTGCAACGTCCGCATCGGGAGGTTGAAGCCCAATCCCGGCAGATTCGTGTGCGCTACAACGAAGATATTCTCCGGCGAGCCCTCGTTATTGACGGAGAAATTGCTCCTGAAATCAGTCGCGAGAGAATAGACGCCTGAGTTGATCACGCGGTCAGCCGCAGCGATCGCCGCCTGGCAGCCATTCTGACCGCCGCTCACGGGAACGTTACACGCGTTGGAGCCAGTCGCGTTGATTCCGGCATCCTTCTTGAACACGCCGGCGTTCAGATACATGCTCGCGAGAATCGCATCCGCCGCGCCACGCGTCACGCGACCGTACTGGTTCGGCGGACGCCGCTCGGGCAATACGGTGCGAGCGGCATTGAGCTCTGCCTCGACGAACTTGAAAACCGAGTCGCGCGAGACGCGTGGGTTCTGTCGCACCTCAGTTGTGGTAACGAGCGGCACACCTCCGAAGAGGTCCATAGCGAGGTAATAGTACCACGCGCGAAGGGTCTTCAGCTCGGCGAGTGTTGCGGCCGCGCTGGGACCTCCGGCCGACTCAATGACACTGATCATGAGGTTGGCGCGCGCGACACCGCTGAAAATGGCGTTCCACGTGCCGTTCATGTCATCGAGCGCAGAGGCACTGTTTGCCGTCCACGTCTGGCGGTAGATCTCGAGCCAGCGGCCGTTGTCGAACCAGTCCGTTCCGCGCGTGGGCACTATCATTTCGTCCGTGCTGATCTCACTGAGATTGAACCACCCCCAGGTTAAGCCACGCAGTCCAGCGTAGACGGACGCAACTCCCGCAAGGAGCTCTTCTTCCGTGCGGAACGCGTTCTCCGGCGTGAGGGCATCGTTAGGCACCTCAGTGAGGTCAGTGCACGCGATGGGAAACACAAAGAGCGGCGCAAGCATCGCGCCCAGACGAACCCGCCGGATCGACTGAACAAGATTTGTAGTCATAAGCAGATGCCTGGTTCGGGTACGAAACACCGTGGATGCAAGAGAACTCAGAAAGTGAAGCGTACCCCGGTCGTGAACGTCCGCGCCCGAGGATACGTGAGATAGTCGATACCGCGCGACGCGAGCCCCGCACCGACAAAGACTTCCGGATCGTAGCCGCTGTAGTCGCTCAGCAGGAAGAGGTTGTCGCCAGACACGTAAACCCGCGTTGAACGGATCGCCTGGAAGCGCGCCGGCAGGTCGAACGTGTAGCCGATCGTCACGTTCTGCAGGCGGATAAAGGAGCCGTCCTCGATCCAGCGCGAAGAGTAAATCGCGGGCTGGCCCACCGAGTCGGCGTCGCTCAACGCAGCGGCGAGGAAGTTGCGCCCCTGGAGAACGTTGGACTTGGTCTGGTAGACGAGCGCCGTGTTGTTGAACACATCGCGACCCATTTCTGCGCGCCAGAACCAGCTGGCGTCAACCTTCCCCCAGCGTCCACTCGAGTTAAGGCCTAACGAGACGTCCGGATTTGCGTTGCCGATGATCTGATCGTCGTCACTGATCGGCAAGGTCGTTTCGCCGTTGACACATTCGGTGCGTTGTTTGACACAGCGGAACACTTGCTTCCCCGCATTGTCAACGCGCCGGAAAACCGGCCCCCAGAATGTGCCGATCGGCTCCCCAACGATGATGCGCTGCGCGAGCTGTCCCGACTGACCTTGTCCGCTGACATTGCCCGTTCCAATGAACTCACGATCGCCGCCAAGACTGAGGACTTTATTACGCTCGATGGTGGCGACGAGCCCCGCGGACAGGAACTTCGATCCTTCCGACAGAACGGTCCCTTCGACAGACATCTCGATGCCACGATTGCGCAGGCTGCCTATGTTCTCGAGGCGCGTAGCGACAACTGCGGGCTGCGGAACTGAAACCTCCAGCAACAGGTCATCAGTCGTCTTCTGATAGATCTCGATCGTTCCCGTTATTCGATCGTCGCGGAAGCCGTAGTCAACACCAACGTTGATCTGCTCGGAGATCTCCCACTTGAGGTCCGGATTCGCAACCTGCGTCGCAAGAAGGCCCGTCGTGATGCCGGTACCAAACGGATAGCGCGCAGCGTTGTTCGCTCTGAGCAGCAGCTGCGTGCCGTACTCACGAACGGCCTGGTTCCCTTGCATGCCCCATCCAGCACGAACCGACAACGCTGACAAGCCTAACGGTTTGTCACTCCAGAACCCTTCCTTGTGCAGATGCCAGGACGCAGAGAATGCAGGAAAGATGGACCATTTGTTCCCTTCGGCCAGACGCGACGATCCGTCGTAGCGAACAACACCCGTGAAGAAGTACTTGTCCGCGATGCCGTAGTTCGCGCGCGAGAAGAAGGAAACGAGCTTGCTTTCGTTGTTGTACGAGACCGGCGGTGGCGAACTGGCTTGCGTACCGGCACCCAGGTTATTCCAGCGGAACGCGTCCGTAATGAATCCGCGTGCTTCCACTTCAAAGCCAACGTTTTCGAACTCGCTGTACTCATAACCGCCGACGATGTCGAGCTCGTGATTCTCGAGGATTCTCGGTGTCCAGGTGAGTAGTTGCTGGAAGTTCAGATTCTGAAGGCTGCGTTCTGCCTGACGAGCAAGTCCGTTGAACTGAGCGCCAACCGCATTCTCCCGCGGGAAGTAGGTGCGCCGCACGGCACTCGTGTAGTCGACACCGACGGTCGTCTGCGCCGTTAGGGTAGGCATGATCGTGACGGTGCCCGTGACGTTCCCGAGCACTCGGTTCTCGGGCGCAAAGTCTAGCACCTGCTCGGCGATCGCTACCGGATTACGCACGCTCTGCGCGCCGGGCCCGATCTCGAAGAATTTCGAGCCACCCGTGGCCGAATCCCTAACGGTGACAGGATGCGTCGGGTTGAAGATCGCCATGTTCGTGAAGATGCCGCCTTCGAAGCCACCGGTATTCTCAAACGGCACGAAGTCGTTGTTCACTCGTGAGGCAGTCATGTTGAGCGAGAGGCTCAAGCGCCCGCTGAACGCTTCGTGCAAACCATTCAGGCGGCCCTGATAGCGTCGCAACGCATTGGAGATGACAACACCCTGCTGCTCGAAGTAGTTGAGCGACGCACGGTACTTCGTGCTCGCCGAGCCACCCGAGAACGCCACATTGTGATTCGTCGCATAGCCCGTGCGCGTGAGTGCCTCTTCCCAATCCGTGTTGGCCGATCCGAGGTCCGTGAGGCTCTTCTGTGCGAGCTTTCCAGCAGTCACCTGCTGCTGCACGAACGCGCGGTACTGTGACCCGGTGAGGAATTCAAGCTTCGACGAGGGCGACGCAGCGGATACATACGCGTCGTATTCCATCCCCCCTGCGCGTGCGGAGCCGCGCTTCGTTGCGATCAAAATGACGCCGTTCGCGCCGCGACTCCCGTAAATGGCCGTCGCCGACGCGTCTTTGAGAACGGTGATCGACTCGATGTCGTTAGGGTTTATCGAATTGAGCGGGTTGCGCGCGAGCGCGGGGTTTATATTCGCGACTCCGGGCGCAGCAGCAACCGTGACTTCGTTCTGTAGCGGGACGCCATCGACAACATAGAGCGGCGAGTTGCTGGCACTGATCGATGTGCCGCCACGAACGCGTATCTGCACGTCACCACCGGGCTCGCCATTGCTCTGCACCATGTTCACGCCGGCGATACGGCCCTGAATCAACTCATTCGCATTTGCAACAACGCCGACATTTGCGACGTCGGCGTCAACTGTTGCAACGGAACCCGTGATTGCCTCCCGGCGCTGGGCCCCGTAGCCGGTCACAACTACCGCGCTAAGGTTCACGGGCACCGCGTTCAGCGCGAACGCGATCTGCGCCGTCTGACCCGCCGTCACAGTGACTGTTCGCTCCTGCAGCGCATAGCCGATGCGACGCGCGTGCAGCCGCTGCGAACCAGCGGGCACGCCGACGAGGCTGAAGCTGCCGTCTCCCCGACTCAGCGCGCCGAGGGACGTGCCCGGAACTGAGATCGTGACATTGGACAGGGGCTGCTGACTCGTGGAGTCCGTCACTCGCCCATCGATCCGACCGGTGTTTCCCTGAGCGCTGAGCGGTTGCTCGAGCACGAGAGCAGCGAGGATTGCCGCCGACAGACAACGAATGACGCCCATAGAGTGTTCTCCCGCCTGAGGTGTCCGGCGCTCGTTAGGTTTTTCGCGCGCTTGCCTAACACATTGCTTTACTTGTGCAACACCGCCGCGCCCATCTCCCCGGATTGGCCGCAGCGCAGCCAGTCCCGCAAGGTTTTTCGCAATCGTGCATTGCATTCGGGCCCCTTGCCGTGCATCCTCCGGGTCCGGATGGCGCGTTCCGCCACCCTTCTTAGCTGTAGGCGGGGCAGCGCGCAAGGATGAGTTCTGCAACTTATTGCGCAATCGATTGCGCAATCATTGCGGTCCCACCCTTGGCTACTGGGCTAGAATGGCCGGAAATCGCGTAACACTCAAAGACATCGCGCGCCAAGCTGGGCTCTCAATGCCCACCGTTTCGCGCGCGCTCGCGAATCACCCTGATATATCCACCGCCACCAAGGATCGAGTACGCGAGGTCGCCCAAGCCCTCCACTACATCCCGAACTACCGCGCGCGATATCTACGCACCAAGCACTCGCGGCTCATCGCGTTGATCGTGCCGGAAATGAACATGTTCTTCGTGCCGTCCATGATCACCGGCATCAATCGCGTGGTGCAACAGAACGACTACTCGCTCATCGTCTTCCAATCGGAAAATGCCATTGTGCAGGAACGCCGTTTGGCTGAGTACTGCACGCACCTCTCAGCCGATGGCGTATTGCTCGTGCTCTCCTCTGAGACGACGGACCTGTCGCATCTCGACGTCCTGCACGAGTGCGGAATCCCGGTAGTACTACTCGACAAAACAATCGATACGACGAAGCACTCCACGGTCACGATTGATGATCAGGAAGCGGGGCGCGAAGCCGGCGCGTACCTGATCGACCGAGGCCACACAAAGTGCATGGGCGTTTTCGGCGATCAGCGCCAGCGCATCTCAGCGCTGCGACTCAAGGGCTTCCGACGCGCGTACGCGGAGCGCAGCATCGCGATCGCCGACTCGCAGCTCCTGCGCGTTACGTTGCTTTCGGAGCTGGAAGAACAGTTCGACCGCGCGCTCCAAGAGCATCCGGACGTCTCGGCAATCTTCACAATGACGGACGAACTGCTCGTGCACACGCACCACCTGCTCATGCGGCGCGGGATTCGCATCCCCGAACAAGTCTCACTGCTTGCAATCAGCGATGGTATGGCACCCTCGTTCCTGCACCCTAACGTCACACACTTGCGCCACGCCGGCGTCGAGGTCGGCGAACGCACGGCTCACTTCCTCATCGGCCTCATCGAGCACAACTCCGATGCCGTGATGGACGTGCGCATCCGCACGACGCTCGTTGAGATGGGCTCGGTCGCTCCGCGCTCCGTGAGTGGTACACGGAAACGCGAGGCCGCGCAGCGCACCTAACGAGCCGCTACCGTGGGTCTCCTCGCCACCCTCGGGTTGTTGGCGCAGGTGACGGCAACAGCGCCGGTACTCGCCTTTCCAGAGGCGGGACTTGATGACAGCGTTGCCTATCGCGGATATCAAACGCGATTCCACCGCGACGCCGCGGGAAACACGGTGCAGATCTACCTCGATCGCCGTGAGGGGCGCGTCGTGCACGTCTGGGCCAACGCAGAGAACGAGAGCGTCGGTCTCAGTGTGCGCGACGCACGTGGAGCTCCGGCGAGCCTACGCTGGGGTGCGGCCGAGGCTGCGGTCGAGCGCGCGGGCCGCGCACGCGCGCTGGAATACGCCCTAACGAGTGACGCAACAATCCTTCGGCTGGGGTGGTTCCTTCTCGGCTCCATGCGAGTGGAACGTGACTTTCAGGCGCAGCAGCGGCACAAAGCTCCCTTCGACGCGCAGCGTTTCGTGCTGCCTGAGCTCGCACGCCTACTCTCAGCACTGGAACGACTCGAACCGAGCGAAAGGAGTCAGCACCTCGCACATCTGAACGCCGCGAATATCGCGACGCTGCGCGCCAGGCTGCACCCAACCATCAATGCGAGCACAAGCGACTCCGTCTGGGTAGCGCGCGTTGTACAACCGGCACTCGACGGTCGCGACACGCTCGCATTGGATCTGCGCGTCGATTCACGCCGCATCAATGCGTCTCTCATCGGGCGCGCCATCACTCTGCGCTCGCGCGATGGTCGCCCTGTTGAATTCACACTCCGAATAGCGACGACCGGCGTGGCACTCACGCCGGTGTCACAGCAGGAAATCTTCACGCCGGAGTTCCTCGCGTTCGTCGCGCAAACGCGGGCGGCGGGGTCGACAAGCGACAGCGCAGCTGTTCGGGCACGCTGGCTCGAGCGCCAGGTGCGCGGCGTCGAGCTGCTCGCCTCGCGCGAGAAGCTCATGGCAGGACTGCCCACGTACGGCACGTATTTCGGCCGCGACATGCTCATGAGCGCGCTTATGATGCGTCCAATATGGCGCGACGAAATGTCGGAGTTTGTCATCGCCAGCGCGCTGCGGAAGCTCTCACCGGCCGGTCAGGTGAGTCACGAGGAAGCGTTAGGCGGTCAGGCTGCGCGCGAGAGCGCCGCGGAGTATGCCTCGGTGATTGACGAGTACCTGCTGGCGCGGCGGCGGGGCGATCGTGTCGCGGCGGACAGTCTGCTGACTCGCGCGCGTTCGATCCTGCGCGACCACCGCCGCGTGCGCGAGAACTACAACATGATTGACGATGATCTGCACTTGCCGGTCCTCGCGGCTCGCTGGCTCACCGATCCGGACGTTCCCGCCGCACGCAAGCGCGCCTTTCTTCTTGACGCATCTGATGGCGCTGCCGCTGGCACGCGCCTCGATAGGCTCGTGCGCGAGCTCGCGCTGGTCGCGCGCATGACCGACCCGTACGGTACCGCGCCAAGCGCAGCAAACCTCATCTCCTTCGCACCACGCGATTCGGGACGCTGGGCGTCGACGAGTTGGCGGGATAGCAACGTGGGCTACGCCGGTGGGCGCTACGCGATGGACGTGAACGCCATTTGGAGCCCGCACGCGTTAAGCGCTCTTGCGCAGATCCTCACGGCACTGCGTGAGCTTGGATTCTCAACGGACTCGCTCGCGCAACGTGAGCCCGCGATAGCCGCAGCGACACCGCTCGGCCGCTACGCGCGTGACTCCGCTGCGTTAGGTAGAGCCGTCGACGCGTGGTCCGGGGCGTGGCGTCACTTCCTTGTGCAGCTCGGGCCCAGGGAGATCCGCACGCGCGTTGCGGCGCGCCTCGCCGCACTTCCCCAGGTAGAGCGCACGTACTGGAATGGCGTCCTAACGAGAACTCAAGCGGATCGTGACTCGCTATCGTTTCTCGCCCTTGCCCTGGACGCCGACGCCAAGCCCATCGCAGTGGCGAACAGCGACCCGGCAACGGGTCTGTTCCTCGGAGACCCTGGTGCCGGCCAAGGCGTGGAGACGTTAGGCGTTCTGCGCGACGCGCGGCTCTTCGTGCGCCCGTATCCGGTTGGCTTGTTCATCGAGGGCGTGGGCCCAGTCGTTGCCAATGACGCGTTCGCGGCGCCGCCCGTCTGGCGTGCGTTCGAGCGCGATCGCTATCACGGCCCCCGCGTTGCATGGGGACGCGAAGTCAATCTCTTTATTCTTGGGATAGCGAACCACGTCGAGGCGACGCATGCCCCAGGTCACGATGCCTACATCCGCGAGCTGCGTGCAATGGCCCGTCGGGTGCAAGCGGCCGTGGACGCGTCGGGGTTCCAGAGCGAACTGTGGACGTACACGTTCGATGCCGGACGCCCGAGGCCGGTGCGTTATGGTAGCGGCGCCGACGTGCAGCTATGGAGCACAACTGACCTTGCGGTGCAGTTCGCGCTCTGGAGACTGACTCGTACGCCCTCTCGTTAGGCGTGATCGGCCCAGATCGTCTCGCCGGCGGTGTACGGCACACATGGCTCGAACTTGCCCGGCGACTCTACGTAGCGCATTGCCTTCGTATACCCGATTTCCGAAGTGAAATAGCCCAGTAGAGCAAGCTCTTTCATCATGCGGAAGTAGTGCTCCGGCTCCTCGTCTTTCTGCTCTGCCTCTTCCGTCTTCTGCTCGCGCCCCTCGCGAAACTCCTGCTTCCGTAACTTCTCGCGTTCGTCTTTGGCATCCTGCCGCGCCTTTTGCTCGCGATCTAGCTGCTCCAGCAGCGCCAGACGGGCCGCCGCCGTCGCCGACATGAACGATGCGTTACTCGCCTTCATGCTCGCGTCGTCGAGCTGTTTCATCCCAGCGCGGAAGAGCGCTTGATCCTCGGGCTTGTACGTGTCGGTGACCATGAGCGCCATGAAGGCCCCGACCTGCGCTGCCTTGGCGCCCGGCGTCGTTGTCTCCGGGAGCATTGTTTCAGCGATCTCGTCGAGGAGCGCAACATCAGCCGCGGTGAATTCACCGACTCCTGCTGACGCCGTCGTGCGATCCTTAGCGCAAGCGGCGAGTAAGGAACTTCCGCCGACCAACGTTGCGCCGCCTAACAGGACGGTGACGCGCTTGATTGCCTCGCGACGGTCGATAGTTCGGCTCTGATCAATTCCTGATGACATGGTCGCTTCCTGCGTTAGGCCCAGCACCGTTTTTTTTTACCACAGAGGACACTGAGGACACAGAGAGAAGAACTCTCAAAGCTGCACGGTCTCGCTTTCAACCATTCAGCCCTTTGCAGCTCGGCTTCTTGTTCTCTCCGTGTGCTCTGTGTCCCCTGTGGTTAAATGTTGTTCCGCTTTAACTCGTTCACCGCGTGATCCGCTGCGCGTGCTGTCAACGCCATGTACGTCAGCGAAGGGTTCTGACAGGCCGCCGACGCCATGCAGGCGCCGTCGGTGACGAAAACATTGGGGCAATCCCACACCTGATTCCACTGATTGAGCACCGAGGTCTTCGCGTCACGTCCCATGCGCGCGGTGCCCATCTCGTGGATCCCCATCCCCGGGAAGTACTCGTTTTCAAAGGTGTCCACGCTCTTCACACCACATGCCTCGAGCATCTCGGCCATGTCTGCCGTCATGTCTTTGCGCATGCGCTTCTCATTCTCGCCTAGCGCGCAGTCGATCTTGACGACAGGCAAGCCCCACTTGTCCTTCTTCATCGCGTCCAGGCCCACGGTGTTGGCGTGGTTAGGCAGCATTTCGCCGAACGCGGTTGCTCCGATCGTCCATTTCCCCGGCTGCGCCACCCTGTCCTTGAACGCGGCGCCGACGCCTAACTCGGCGACAGCGCGCGACCAACCTTGGCGGCTCGAACCACCCTGGTAGCCGAAACCGCGCAGGTAGTCGCGTTTGTCGCCAGCCACGTTGCGGTAGCGCGGGATGTAGAATCCCGTCGGCCGGCGCCCAAAGATGTACTTGTCGTTTAACCCCGGCTCTTCGAGGTCTCCTGATGCTCCGAGCCGGAAGTGGTGATCCATGAGGTTGTGTCCTAACTCACCCGAACTGCTCCCCAGGCCACCGGGCCAGACATCGGTGGCGGAACGCAGCAGCAGCCATGTGGAATTGATCGCCGATGCGCAGAGGAAGACGACTCGGGCTGAATAGTCGGTCGTAGCGTTCGAGACCGCATCGAGCACGCGCACGCCGGTCGCCCGCTTGCGGTCGCGATCATACAACACTTCTGTGACGATGGCGAAAGGTTTAAGCGTTAGGCGGCCGGTCGCCACGGCGGCCGGAAGCGTCGAGGACTGAGTGCTGAAATACGCCCCGTAAGGGCAACCTAACCAGCACGCATTGCGATACTGACAGGGACTGCGACCCGGCAACGCCTGTGTCAAATTCGCCGTGCGACCGGGGATGAGCCGTCGCTTGCCGTTGAACGCCTTGCTCAGACGTCCTGCGACGATTTCTTCGCCGCAGTTGAGCGGCATCGGGGGCTGAAACTGCCCGTCTGGAAGCTGCGCGAGCCCTTCGCGCGATCCGGAGATCCCGGCGAAGCGTTCAACGTGATCGTACCATGGCGAGAGATCCGCGTAACGAATCGGCCAATCAGTCGCGATCCCGTCGCGCGCGTTGGCTTCAAAGTCGAGATCACTCAAGCGATAGCTTTGGCGCCCCCACATGAGCGATCGACCACCCACGTGATAGCCACGGAACCAGTCGAAGCGCTTGACCTCCGTATACGGCGATTCTTCATCCTTGACCCAATAGTCGAGGTTCAGCTCGTTGAGCGGATAGTCACGCTTGAGCACCGGGTAGCGGCGCTCCATCTCCTGCGTGCGACGGCCGCGGTGCGGAAAGGCCCATGGCGGCTTCGTCGCGTTGACATAGTCCTTGATGTGCTCGATGTTGCGCCCTCGTTCGAGCAACAGAACGCGGAGCCCTTTCTCCGTCAGCTCCTTGGCGGCCCAGCCGCCGGAGATTCCGGATCCTACGACGATCGCATCGTACTCCGTAGTTTGCACGGCGCCCTCCTGCGGGCTGCGAGCCTCACTGCGTCATGTTCGCTGCGCCGCAAGGATTGTCAAGCCTAACGAGCAATGAAGTTTCCACGATCAGCCGGGATTCTGCTCCACCCCACTTCGCTCCCCGGGTCCAACGGCATCGGGGAGCTTGGTGCCGAGGCACATCGCTTTCTCGACTTCCTTGCCGAGTCGGGAATGCGGCTTTGGCAGATGTTACCACTCGGACCCACTGGGTATGGAGACTCGCCGTACCAGAGCTTTTCCGCCTTCGCCGGCAATCCGCTCTTGATCGACCTGCCGAATGGGAGTCCGCACCCGTTTCCTGAGCATGTCGTTCACTTCGAGGATGTGATTCCTCATAAGCGCGGCCTGCTCGCGCACGCTGTGAATGCCTTCGAGCCGGACGACAGGTATCGCACGTTCCTCGCCGAGAACGAGGAATGGCTGGGCGACTACGCGCTGTTCATGGCGCTCAAAGAAGCGCACAGCGGCGGCGCCTGGACCGAATGGGAGCCAGCGGTGGCTGCCCGCGATCCGGATGCGCTTGACAAATGGCGCCGTCGCCTAACGAGGAGCATCGAGCACTATCAGGTCGAGCAGTTTCTCTTCTTCAGCCAATTTCGCGCGCTGCGCAAGGCGTGTATCGACCGTGGCGTGCGCTTGATGGGCGATCTCCCCATTTACGTTGCGCATGATTCGGCCGATGTCTGGTCGCACCGCGACCTCTTCCAGCTGGATGCAGACGGTCATCCGTGCGTGCAGGCCGGCGTCCCCCCGGACTACTTCAGTGCGACTGGCCAATTGTGGGGGAATCCGATCTATAAATGGAGTGCGATGCGCGCAGATGGCTACCGCTGGTGGATCGGGCGCATGCGCGCCGCGTTTGGTATGTTCGATCTCGTGCGCATCGATCACTTCCGCGGCTTCGAAGCCTATTGGGAAGTTCCCGGCGACGCGCTCACAGCGGCGAATGGCCGCTGGGTAACAGGCCCCGGCAATGATTTCTTTGAAGCGATTGCTGCTGCTCTCGGCCCGTTGCCGATTGTCGCCGAAAACCTCGGTGTGATCACGCCACCGGTTGAAGCCTTACGTGAACGCTGCGGCTTTCCAGGAATGGCTGTTCTGCAGTTTGCATTCGGCAATGACATGCAAGCTGCCAACTTCAGGCCGCATAACTATACGCGTGAACGAGTCGTCTACACGGGGACGCATGACAACGACACGACGTTAGGTTGGTGGAACTCGACTGGCGCGGGAGATTCGACGCGCGCGCCGGAGGACGTGGCGAAGGAGAAGGTGCTGGCGCGTCGCTACTTCGATACGGATGGCGCGGAGATGAACTGGACGCTCATGCGGGCAGCGCTCGCCTCCGTCGCCGACACTGTGCTGATTCCGATGCAAGATGTACTCGGACTCGGGAGTGAAGCGCGCATGAACTTGCCGGGGCGACTCGGGGGGAACTGGCGCTTCCGCTTCGCGTGGGATCAGCTCACGCGCGCTGCCACGAGCCGGCTGCGCTCGCTGGTCGACACGTACGCTCGTTAGGCCGACTTCCGGAGAGGACATGTCGCAACAGGCCGCGCGCTTCTCGACCGTCTGGAACATGAGCTTTGGATTCCTCGGAATCCAATTCGGCTGGGCGCTGCAAATGGCGAACATGAGCGCCATCTACGAGTACCTCGGCGCCACGGCGGATCAGATCCCGATGTTGTGGCTGGCAGCGCCGCTCACCGGGCTCATCGTGCAGCCGATCATCGGTCACCTGAGCGATCGCACCTGGTCACCGCGCTTCGGCCGGCGCCGCCCGTATTTCCTTGTCGGGGCTGTCCTCAGTTCGCTGGCGCTGATCGCGATGCCGAACTCCTCCACGCTGTGGATGGCGGCCGGTCTCCTCTGGATCCTCGACGCCTCTATCAACATTTCGATGGAGCCCTTCCGCGCGTTCGTCGCGGACCTGCTGCCTAACGAAGAACGCACGCGCGGTTTCGCGATGCAAAGCCTATTCATCGGGCTCGGTGCGGTGATCGCTTCCGCCCTTCCGTGGATGTTCACGAACTGGTTTGGCGTAGCGCGCAGCGCGCCGGGGAGCATTCCCACCGCGGTGCGCTTGTCGTTCTACGTTGGCGCCGCGGCGTTCTTTGGTGCGGTGCTCTACACGGTCCTCACGACACGCGAGCACCCCCCTGCTGACCCCGAGGCCTTCAAGCGGGCGAAAGCGGCGAGCCGCGGCTTTATGGCGGGTGCACGGGAGATCTTCAAAGCCGCGCGCGAGATGCCAGACACGATGGGGCGACTCGCCTTCGTTCAGGTCGCGACATGGCTCGGTCTTTTCTGTATGTGGCTGTATTTCCCGGTTGCCGTAGCGCGCAATGTCTTCGGTGCGCCTGACGAGACGTCGCCGCTGTACCAACAGGGCGTGGAATGGGCTGGCGTATGCTTCGGTGCGTACTCGGCGGTTTGTTTCGTCTTCTCCTTCTTCCTCCCACGCATTGCGCAGCGCATCGGTCGCAAAGCGACACACGCCGCCTGTCTCCTCGCCGGCTCGTTAGGTTTGCTGTCGGTGGCTCTCATTCATCGGCCCGGCTTGTTGCTCCTCTCCATGGTCGGCGTCGGCGTCGCGTGGGCGAGCATCCTGTCAATGCCCTACTCGATCCTCGCCGGCTCGCTGCCCCCTGGTAAGACGGGCGTGTACATGGGGATCTTCAACTTCTTCATCGTGATGCCCGAGATCCTCGCGTCGCTCGGCTTCGGCTTGATCATGTCGCGCTTGCTGAACAACAATCGCATGGCAGCTGTCGTTGCCGGCGGCGTGCTGCTCGCCATCGCAGCGCTGCTCGTTACGCGCGTACGCGAGCATGCCGCCGCCAGCGAGGTAGCGCCGGTCACTCCGGCACCTGCCGGAGGAGTGCCGGCGTGAGATGGACGCATGTGTCTGGGCACGCGGCGTTGCTGCTGCTTGCGTGCGCGACGAGCATAGCGGCGCAATCGCCACCGGTGATCGAGAAGGTGGAGCCGCCTAACTGGTGGGCGGCGTCCACGATCAATCCGGTCCGGCTTCTTATTCGGGGCCAGACCCTCACTGGCGCGCGGCTCGCGTGCCCACGACTCACCTGCAGCGGCGTGCGAGTGAACTCGGCCGGCACGTATGTCTTTGTTGATGTGGCGATTCCGCGTGGCCTAACGAGCGGCGCGTACCCTCTGACGCTGCGTGCGGCTGGAGGAACAAGCCAGGTACCCTTTGCCGTAGCGCCACCGCTTCCGTCGCGCGGTCACTTTCAAGGATTCGGTGCAGACGATGTGCTGTACCTCCTTATGCCCGATCGCTTCGCCAATGGGGATGCAGCGAATGACAACCCCACGGCATCCCCCGGACTGCTCGATCGCAGCAAAGGACGCTACTACCATGGCGGCGATCTCGCCGGAGTTCGCGCGAAACTCCCGTATCTCAAGGCACTCGGAATCACCGCGATCTGGATGAATCCGATTTACGACAACAACAACGTGCTCAACCGCCGCGAGATGTACGACGGCCAACCGATCACGGATTACCATGGGTACGGCGCTGTCGATTTTTACGCTGTCGATGAACACCTGGGAGACCTGGCGGCGTTGCGCGGTCTTGTTGTCGACGCTCACGCGTTAGGCATCACGATCATCGCCGACATGGTCGCCAACCACACTGGGCCGTACCATCCATGGGTGACCAACGCGCCGACACCGACGTGGTACCATGGCACGGCCGAGAACCACCTGGCGAATACATGGCAGACGTGGACGCTGGCGGATCCGTATGGCACGCCGGAGATGCGCCGAGAAACGCTCGACGGCTGGTTCATCGACATCCTGCCGGATCTCAACCAGGATGATCCCGACGTCGCGCGCTACATCATCCAGAACACGCTATGGTGGATCGGGATGACCGGTTTGGATGGAATCCGTCAGGATACGTGGCCGTATGTGCCGCGCACGTTTTGGCGCGATTGGATGACGGCGATCCGCCGCGAGTATCCGCGGGTGAAGGTCGTCGGCGAAGTGTTCGACGGCGATCCGACGATGATCGCCTTTTTTGAAGGGGGCCGCACACAGTTCGACGCGATCGACGACAAGGTCGACATGTTGTTTGACTTTCCGCTGTACTTCCCGGTGCGACGCGCCTTCGCCGAAGGGAAACCGGTGCGCGAAGTCGCACAGATGCTGGCGCGTGATCGCATTTATCGCGACCCGAACACGCTGGTGACATTCCTCGGTTTGCACGACGTCGCGCGCTTCATGAATGAGCCGGGGGCAACCGTCGAAGGGCTCAAGCTCGCGTTTACGTTCATGCTCACTGCGCGCGGGATCCCGCTGATCTATTACGGCGACGAGATCGCGCTTCCCGGCGGCAACGATCCCGACAACCGCCGCGATTTCCCGGGGGGATGGCCTAACGATTCACGCAACGCGTTCGACGCGGCAGGGAGGACAGCGGCGGAGCAGTCGCTCTGGCAGCACGTGCAGAAGCTGCTTCAGCTGCGAGCGGCGCGGATTGAGCTGCGCCGCGCGGCTACCGAGCACCTCGAGGTCGGCGAGCAGATCTATGTGTATCGGCGCGGGCGCACGGTCGTGGCAATCAATAATGGGCCGACGGCCGCGGAGGTTCGCGTTAGGTCCCTCGCGAATCAGACCGACGCACTCGCCATCTGCCCGACGCCACGGCGCGATAGTGATACGTATGTGATCGCGTTGCCGCCACGCAGTGGATGCGTCTTCTAGGCGATTCGCTCACACTCCCGGTGAATCTGTGTCGAAGCCCTTGACCTTGACTTAACGCTCTCAGTACGGTGTCACTTTCCGTCTACGCGATCATGTCCTGCACGCGCGACCAGCGGAGCGGCGCCTCAGCTTCTCCGCGGCACGCGTAGTAGCACTTGTTGCAGTCGATCGGCTTGTACGGCTTGAAGTCGCGCCAATCAAAATCCGTGGGAAAGTCCGGACAGCGCTTCACGCGCCCACGCGGATCGATGTGCAGCGTCCGTATCCCGGAACGACAGGGAGCCGTCAGCTCGCCACGCACGTAGCGCGGAATCTGCTCGAGATAGTAGTCGGAGTTGCTGATAACGCCGCGACGGCGCTTCTTGAAGCGCAGCAGGTCTCCGGTGATCCGCTCCAGTTCGTTCGCGTGCGTGCGTTGCAGCACATGCGCGTCATTTCCGTTCTTGAAATCTGTATACACCGAGAAGTTGACGCCGCAGCCTAACGAGTCGGCGTGCTGCAGGATCGGTACGAGCTGATCCAGATTGTCGCGCCGGATCACCGTGTTGAAGCGGATCGCGCCAAGCCGCGCGTCGCGCATCGCCGCGACGGTCCGAAAGATCTTGGCGCTCAAACCCGGGATCCCGCGCGCTGCATCGTGCCGCTCGTCCAGGTAGTCTAGCGAGAAGTTGAATTGATCGACCCCGGCAGCCCACAACGTCTGCGCGCGATCCAGCGTCATCGTGCCGCCGTGCGACAGCAACGTGATATAGCACAAACGCACATTCTGCCGCACCGCGCCGACCAGCGCTTCGAGATCGCGGCGGAGGGTCGGCTCGCCACCCGTGAACGTGGCGAACATCGGACTGAAAAAGCGCGCCGCCTGGGCAAAGGACGCAACTTCATCGTCGCGTGCATCGCTCGGCGTTTTCCAGTAGTCGCAGAAACCACAGCGCGCGTTGCAGCGCATCGTCACTTCAAAATGCACGGCGAGCGGCTTCTGCCTAACGGTCAGCCAGGCGTATTTGGCGAGGAACGCTGGGAGGTGATAGAGACGGTATCGCGGTGACAGCATGCGAAGGATAGGTCTAAGGTCTGACGATCCCTTCCCGCTTCGCCGTCTCCACCGCAAGGTCGTACCCCGCATCAGCATGGCGCGCCACACCGATACCCGGGTCATTCGTTAAGACACGCTCCAGCCGAAGTCTCATCTCGGGCGTTCCGTCGGCCACGATCACCTGTCCCGCATGCAGCGAATTCCCGATGCCAACGCCGCCACCGTGATGGAACGAGACCCACGAGGCGCCACTCGCCACATTGAGCATGGCGTTGAGCACGGCCCAATCGGCGATCGCGTCGCTGCCGTCCTTCATCCCCTCTGTCTCGCGGAAGGGCGACGCCACGCTGCCAGTATCCAAATGATCGCGCCCAATGACGATCGGCGCGCTGATCCCCCCGCTCGCGACAAGATCGTTCAGCGCGACGCCGAAACGCGCACGCTGTCCCTGCCCTAACCAGCAGATCCGAGCAGGCAGCCCTTGGACCGCAATCCGCTCGCGCGCGAGCGTGATCCAGCGCCGCAGGTGCGCATCCTCCGGGAAGAGCTCCAGAATGAGTTCGTCCGTCCGCGCAATGTCGTTAGGCGCACCCGAAAGCGCGACCCAGCGGAACGGGCCTTTCCCCTCGCAGAAGAGCGGCCGAATGTACGCGGGAACAAACCCAGGAAAGTCAAATGCATCCTTCACGCCGGCGTCGAACGCCACGGTGCGGATGTTGTTGCCGTAGTCGAACGTCACCGCGCCGCGTCGTTTGAGATCGAGCATGGCGCGCACGTGCAGCACCGCCGACGCCGTCGACCGACGTACATAGTCCCTCGGATCGCTCGCGCGCAGACCTGCCGCGTCGGCGAGCGTCATGCCGTGCGGGACGTACCCATTGAGCATATCGTGCGCCGATGTCTGATCCGTAACAACGTCCGGCGTGACGCCGCGCCTAACGAGCTCTGGGAGTACGTCAGCGGCATTCCCCACCAGACCCACCGACAGTGCCTCGCCGCGTGCTGCCGCGTCTCGCGCCCAGGTCAGCGCCTCGACCAGATCGTGCGTCTTCCGGTCCAGATAACGCGTTGCGATCCGCTTGTCGATACGATTTTCGTCTACCTCAACGCCAAGCAGGACGCCACCGGCCATCGTCGCCGCCAACGGCTGCGCGCCTCCCATCCCGCCGAGCCCTGCGGTGACAATCAACCTCCCCGCGAGGCGTCCGCCGAAGTGCTGGCGCGCGAGCGCGCCAAACGTCTCGTAGGTCCCCTGCACGATGCCTTGCGAGCCGATGTAGATCCAAGAACCCGCCGTCATCTGCCCGTACATCGTCAAGCCCTGGCGCTCCAACTCGCGGAAGATCTCCCACGTGGCAAAGCGCGGTACCAGGTTCGCGTTTGCGATCAGCACGCGCGGGGCATGCGTGTGCGTGCGAAAGATTCCAACTGGCTTTCCGCTTTGAACGATCAGCGTTTCATCATGCTCAAGGTCGCGCAACGCGCGGACGATCGAATCGAACGCGTCCCACGATCGGGCTGCCTTCCCCGTGCCACCGTACACGACGAGGTCATCGGGGCGCTCGGCGACGTCCGGATCCAGGTTGTTCATCAGCATCCGCAGCGCAGCTTCCTGCTGCCACCCTTTGCAAGAGAGCTGCGTCCCTCGCGGCGCGCGAATGACTCGCTGCGTCCCAGCTGCAGTCGCGTCGGATGCTATTGCCGTCATCGGTCCCTCGTTAGGTAGCCGGCCACGGCGCCAGGTCGCAGAAGCGTCCGTCGGCCACTGCCGTCGTGAGTGCAGCGAGCTCATTCACGAGGACACGATCGCGGTCGAGCGGAGCCACATGCTCGCGCACGCGCTCATAGGCCTGCTCGATGCGCGCACTCGAGCGCAGCGGCCGGCGGAACTCCAGCGCCTGCATCGCACACAATAGCTCGATCGCAACGACATGCTTCACGTTATGCACAATCCGACGGAGTTTTATCGCGCTCCCCATCGCCATCGGCACGACGTCTTCCTTGCCACCGTCGGTCGGAATCGTATCGACACTCGCGGGATGCGACAGCACTTTGCACTCGCTAGCCAACGCCGCCGCGTTCACCTGCAGCATCATCAGCCCTGAGTTCACCCCGGCCTCGTGCGCCAGAAATGGCGGGAGTCCCTCGTTCACGTCGGGATTGAGCAGCCGATCAACCCGCCGCTCGCTCATCGTTGCGAGGTTCGTTAGGACGATCGCCAGGAAATCGAGCACCATCGCCACGGATTGGCCGTGAAAGTTCCCGCCGCTCAGTATCGAGCCATCTTCGAACACGAGCGGATTATCCGTCGCGGCATTCAGCTCCCTGCCGACCACGCCCGCTGCGAATTCGATGGCATCATACACGGGTCCGAATACTTGCGGCATGCAGCGCAAGGAGTAGGCGTCTTGCACTCGGGGGTCGTGTGTCCGATGCGACTCACGTA
Source organism: Gemmatimonadaceae bacterium (assembly GCA_052388395.1). Lineage (GTDB taxonomy): Bacteria > Gemmatimonadota > Gemmatimonadetes > Gemmatimonadales > Gemmatimonadaceae > DASYRX01. Next base: position 29,889 of record JBQTIF010000120.1, read on the forward strand.
TGGCGCTCCCGCTCATGAGATCACGTAGTATCGCTGCCGAGTACTGCTGACCGATCTGTCCGCGCGCGACATGGATGCGTTCATCGAACGCTGCGGGCGTCCCCTTGAGCGCGTCGAGCGTGGCGGCACCGGCAACATGTGTCGTTTGCCACAGCGTCTTCGCGTCGGCCAGCAGTAACGCAGCGAGGCCCGTGTGTGCCTGCGTACCATTCAGCAACGCCAGCCCTTCTTTCGGACCTAACGAGAGCGGTTCAATGGAGCGCGCGCGCATCAGTTCAGCAGCGGCGCCGCGCTCGCCGTTGTGAAGCAACTCGCCTTCCCCCATGAGCGCGAGTGCTACGTGAGCCAACGGCGCGAGGTCGCCGCTCGCGCCAACGCTCCCCTGCTCTGGAATCGGCGGGTACAGCCTTTCGTTTAATAACGCGAGTACATGCTCGACTAGCGCAGGCCGGGGACCCGAGAGTCCCTTCGCGAGAACATTCGCGCGCAGTAACATAACGGCGCGCGTCTCGTCCTCCGCGAGAATCGGTCCGACGCCGATGGCGTGGCTGCGGACGAGGTTCGCTTGTAGCTCATCCAGTCGCTCGCGAGGTATTGCGACATCGGCGAGCTTTCCGAATCCGGTTGTCACACCGTAAACAACAGCCCCCGATTTGACCAACTCATCGACGACGCGGCGGACACGTTGCATGCGATCACACGCGGCGGCATCGAGCGAGACTTTGGCGCTATGGCGCGCGACGGCAACGACGTCGCCGATCGTCAGTGATTCTCCATCGATTGTGATGGCTGCTGGCATGCGCGGAATGTCGGGAGCGAGGTGCGCTACTTCAAGTCACGCTTTGACAAACAGCAACTGCGTCAAGAGTTAAGTCGAACTGCGTTATCGTAAAACGAGAACTGCGTTAAGAGTAAAATGCTGAACACATGCAGGTCGGAGGGCGATAGCGAAACGAAGGGGTAGCAAACGCTTTCTACTTTTAACTCCTGACGCTCGCGCACGACCGCGATAGGTGCGTAACGCGGATGTTACCCGTAACCTTTAACGGCCTTCGCCGTTGCACTCACGCTATGCCTAACGTTAGCTATTGCTGCGGCTGTCCTGTTATGCCGCGCGGCAACGTGTTGCGATTGTAGTCGAACTTGATGTCCGGCTGCGCCTTGAGCGAGATGAAGAAGTTGAAGGCAAAGTTGCCGTTTGGTGACCGTGTGAAGGCAAATACAGCATCCCAATCGTGCAACTCGCGCTGCAACGAGACGACGTGGCTCGCGAAGTCTTTGGTGACGAAGTCATATGTCGTGGACCACTGGGCCCCCCACTTCTCCGTGATGTGGAACGACATCGACCCTTGGAGATTCTCTTGCGGCGGGACACGGAAGATCGTGGCACCCGGCGGCGTTCCGATAAGCCCCGGATTGATCGGCTGCGCCGCGCCGACTTCTAGCAAGCACTGGTTGTAAAGAATCGGGTTCAGCAGTCGGAATTGTTCGCAGCGCGAGCGCGGGTCGAAGTCAACAACCGTGCTTCCCGAAACGGGGCGCTGACGGTTCGAGGAATAGCGCAGCGACGCCTGCCACGGCTGCCCCGCCGGAATGGCCCCGACCGGTGAGACGCGTGACACACTCCCTCTGAACGGCTGATCCGCCGCGAGTCGCGACTCCTGATTGTACTGCGACTCGCTACTCGGCCCGCGCTGCGCCTGCGCCTGTTGCCTCGTCGTCGTATCGATACGGATGCCTAACAAGCGCGCTAAGCCGACCAGGACTGGCGACTTGGGGTTGAGCTGCAGCGAAGCGCCAAGCCCTGTGCGGAACGGTTTGAACCTGGCGGTGTCGCTGATCGTCTGCCCCTGAAAGAGCGAGTAGTTGACGGAGAAGTCAAAACCCGGGAGCAAGTCGGTGCTCGCCCCGATATTGAAGCTCTCAGTCGTTAGGCCGGTGTTCTTGGTCGCCTTGGCACGTTCGAAATCCCACTCCAGGGACGAGAAATTGAGTGCTAGGAGCTTCAGTTTGCGCCCTTCCTGTGGCACCAGGCTCCCTGTATCGCTGACTGGCGCGCGCATCTTGGCCTCGAAGTTGGTCGAGAAGCCAAGGGTAACAGCGTTTTGCGGCAGCGAGCCGAGGTAGCCTCTGCGCGTTCTGCCTAACGCCTCAAGAAACTCATCGCTGACGTCGGCCTGCGGCGAATACCGGTAACTCGATTGGAATTGCACCTGATGCCGGATGGCCTCGATCGCGCCGAAACCGGGCCATCGTCGATACACCGTTGGCGACATCGACGCCCCGTACGAGAGCCGCTTGTTCTGGCGCACGAACTTTCCACCGGTTCGCTCCGTGCGAACGAACAAGCCGCCGGCGTCGACGTTCTGGATGCTGACGGTGGGCGAGAAGTTCCACGTCCCTTGGAGAAACGTCGGCAGCGAAAACGACGTGTTCCAGTCGATGCTCGTTTGAAATGTGCGCGCGAAGACACGCGTATCGATCACATGTCCACTCGTTATGTCATAGATCTCACGGCGCGAGGGAAAGTCATTGAGTTGATCGCTGAGCGTGAATTGGTTCTGCAGCTGAAAGCCGAAGATCTCCAGCGGCGTAGAGAACTGGATGTTCGTCGAATAGTTGTTGCGGTCCAACGGAACTGAGTCGATGCCGCCACCAGGACGCTGAATGAAGCGGAAGCCAAAGTCAGCAGGTGCGTCGTCGTGCAATCGCTGCGTCCCGGTGTAGTTGAACGAGGGCGACCACGTGAGCCACTCGCCCACTTCCACCGGCTTGGACGTAATGCTGAGGGTCGGGAATTGGCGGTCTATCGTTTCGCGGCCGGGAAACTGCGTCTGCCCAGCGCCGAAATTCATCGTGAACGGCCCGCGCGCGCTGTTGAAGACGCCGCGTGAAGCGATGGTGCCTAACGCCACGTACGGATTGAACGTCGCCTGACGCTGAACCCTTGTGTTCTCGGCCCAATTGAACGTGAGCGTGACATTCGTACGCTGCGAATACGTCTGGCGGTGATTCCACGAGACCTGCTGATTCCGTTCACCGTTGCGAATGGAATGGTACGAGTATCCGATATCGCCGTTGAGAAAGTTGTTCAGCCAGTTGTAGCGGAATATCGAGTTCCCTTTGAGCCAACCCGGATCGTTGTCGGGCGCGCGCGCGTTGCTGCGCCAGTCCATTGTGAACTCAGCGTCCAGGTAGTCGTTGACCACAAAGTAGTAGCCCAGGTTCTCGATCGTACGACGGTACGAAGGACTGTTGCGCACAACGTCACTGAATCCCACCCGCGGTGCGATTACACCGCTGCGCCGGCCGCGCCGCATATCCTGAAACACGAATGGCAGCCAGATGACCGGAACGTCGGCGATGTAGAGAATGGCGGGACGCGCTACGAGAATCCGGCCAGCGACGACCTTCATTTCCTTCGCCGCGAAGTGATAATGCGGGACGGTCTCGGTACAGCTGGTGATCCAACCGCTTTTGGCGTAGAAGACGTTGCGCTTGGCAGCGCTTGTGTCGTTTACGAAGGCCGCGCGATCGCCGTGCACAACCCAGATTTGTCCGCTCTCCACGCTCGTCGTGACATTCTCGACGAAGCCGCGGCGGTTCGCCACGTCGTATTGCATGCGGCCGTGCGCGATGAGGTCGTCCGGACCGCGTTCCGGATCGCGCAGGACCAGTGTGTCGCCCCACGCCGTGACGATCTTCGTGGAGTCGTTAAAGAGGATGCTGTCGCCCACCAGCACCGTATTCTCTCGCTCGACGCCGGCTCGCGATGAATCGCCGCCGAGCAGGCGCAGCATGCGCTGCAGCGCGCGAAAGATGACGGTATCGCCTTGATAGCGCGTCGCCACATATCCCGGGCGTGACATCAACGCGGTCATCACCGAATCCGGCGCCACCCAGTTGATGATCTCTTTGGTCCGCTGCAGCGTATCGCGGCGTGCGAAGGTATCGGTACGCACCTGCGCGCCTAACGAGCTGCCTGCCCCCGCCACAACGACGACGGAAAGTGCGGCGACGATCGCGCCGCGCCGCATCACGCGGGAGCTCCCTCGAGATCGCGCGCCGCGCGCCGCGCCTTGCGACGGTGTACGACAGCAGACGCGACGACGCTCACCTCATACAGACCATAGAGCGGAAGAGCAAGGAGGAGCAGAGACAACGGGTCGCCGCCCGGCGTAATGATCGCCGATGTCACGAGGCAGAGCACCACCGCATAACGGCGGAACTTCTGCAAGAACCTGGGCGTAACGAGCCCAACCGCGGTAAGGCCGATAATCACGATCGGCAGCTCGAACACGACCCCCATTGCCAAAGACATGGCGATGGCGAAGCCAAAGTACTCGCGCGCGGATATGAACATGTCGAGCGAGGCGGCTTGAATGGAGAAGAGAAAGCGCAACGTGATCGGCAGGATCACGAAGTACGAGAGCGCAATACCGCAGAGAAAGAGGACTGTTCCGAAGAAGAAAATCGGTATGGCCACCCGTTTCTCGTGCTGATAGAGCGCTGGGGCAAGAAACGACCAGATCTGATAGAGGATAACCGGGGTGGCAAAGATGACGCCCATCCAGATCGAGACGCTGAGCGTGAGACGAAATGAATCAGCTGGGTGTGTGACGATCAGTCGACGCCCTTCGAGATACGGTCGAATGGGATCCTGCAACAGCAGGATGACGTCGAACTTCGTCGCGAGAAAAAACGCCAGCACGAAGCCGATAACGAACGCCAGGAGCGACCACAATATGCGCCAGCGCAATTCCTCGAGGTGATCGAGGAAGGGCATTTCGGCCTGCTTATTGGCCGCCATGGAAAGTCCTACGCCCGCCCTAACGATTGTTCTTCAACCAGCCGTCGGCGAGCTCAGCCTCGTCGGACTGCGGGTACTCACGCTTGACCTGTTCCATGAACGCGCGAGCCTCCGCGCGTTTCCCTTGCTTGGCCTGCGACAGCGCCAGCTTGTAGAGCGCGTTAGGCGCTTTCGGCGACATGGGGTACGTCATGACGACCGCATTGTAGGCGGCGTCAGCTGCCGGTGCGTTGCCTTCAGCAGCAAAACACTCGCCGATGTAGAGTTGCGCCTCGGGCGCCAGATCGCTCGTCGGATGCGTCCGGAGAAGCTCTGCGAACGCGCTGCGCGCCGCGCCGTAGCTGCGTTGTGCGTACTGCTGCTTGCCTAACGAAAGAAGCTGCGCAGGACCGGGCGCCGCAGGGACGGGAGCGACAGCCTGCGTTGTGTCACCGGCAACCGGAGGCGCGACCACTGGCGGCTGTTGTTGATTGCGCAGCTCCATTTCCGTGCGCAGATCCGTCAGTCGCCGCTGGCTTTGCCCCGTCAACTCCTGAATCTGCAGCAACTGCTGGTTCACCTGACGGAACTCGCCGCGCATGTCGCCCTGCACGCGGCTCACACTCGCGCGCAGGTTCTGTACAGAATCGCCGACGACCGAGAGGATCTTCGCGATCGCGTCGATTTGGCGCGCGCGCGCCGAATCGGCTCGCAGCGACTCGGCTCTGGCGTTACGGATGTCCTGCTGCAGCACGCGGACGTCGTTGCGCGTGGCAAAGCAGCCACTCAGCAGGAGCGTGCCGAGTGCGACGCCTAACGCAGTTCTGTGCCGTCCCGCACCGCGCATTACCGGGGTACCACCAGGTTCTCGCCGCCTGCCGTAATCTCGAACTCGGCGCGACGATTCTGGGCGAACGCGTCCTCGGTCCCGCCTTGCACTGCCGGCTGCTCTTCTCCGAAACTCACAATATCGAGACGGCCACCGTCGACCCCCTGATCCATGAGATAGCGTTTGACCGCTGCGGCACGGCGCTGACCTAACGCGATGTTGTATTCGTCTGATCCACGTTCGTCAGCGTGACCGGAAATGCGCATGCGCAAACCGGCGTTGGCGCGCAGAATTGACAGCTTGCGATCCAGCGCCGCGCGCGACTCGTCAGTGATCATCGACTGGTCGTAATCGAAAAACACCTTTTCGGCGAGCGTGGCCCGCAGACCACGGAGCGCCGCAGTGCGCGCCTCTTCTTCCGCCCGGCGTATACGCTCGAGCGAGTCCCGCGTCCGAGCGTCGTTCGCGTTGCGAATGCTGTCGCGACAGCGCTGATCGCACGTCTCGGGTGGCGTGTTGTTGACGGGCGTTGGTGCGGCTTCAGGCGGCTTCTTTCGGCATGCGGATACAACAGCTACGACAACGATACCGAGAACCAGCAAGCGCTCCGCACGTATTCGCATGTAAGCTCCAGTCGAAGTTAGTCGAGTCGACCGCTGTTAACGCTTGAGATGCAACGACCAATCTCCCGTCCGCACCTTAATCGGCGAACGCGTGAGTTGACGCGTCCGACCGCTTTCAACGTCCAGCACAAACAACTGCGGCGTTCCGGTGCGGTTGGAAGTAAACACGAGATGACGACTATCCGGTGCCCAGGACGGATCTTCGTTGATCCCGTCACTCGTCAGGCGTTTGGGTGAGCGATCACGTAGACCAATCGTAATCACCTGAAAGCGGCCGGCAACCTGCGACTGGTAAGCGATCGCGCGCCCATCAGGCGACCAGTCGGGATTCGAATTGTACGACTGATCACCGCCGAACGACGTCAACAATTCCGCATTCGTCCCATCCGCGTCGGAAATATACACTTCCGGCCGACCAGTCCGGTTCGTTGTAAACGCGATTTGACGCCCGTCCGGACTGAACGTTGGTGACATGTTATCGCTGCCGCGCCCAACGGTGACCTTCCGCACGGCGTCGGCTGAAAACGGATTCACGGCGTAGAGGTCGTTTCCCGCCTCACGCGCATGCGAGTATACGAGCGTATTCCCGTCCGGCGAAAAGACCGGCGTGATATTCTGACCTCCAGGCGTGGAGCCCAGGGCTCTCGTGGCACCTCCTGCCTCGCGCAGGATCACCTGCCAGTTGCCGGTTGTCCCCATTGCGCTATACGCCACGTGCGACCCGCGTGGATGCCACGCGGGCGACATGGCCATCGCTGAACCCGAGAGAGCCGTCGCGTTTGCCCCGTCAGTGTCGATCTGCCAGATGCGTCCACCGCTCGAGTACAAGATGCGCGTCGCCGAAATCCCACGAGTGCCCGTGATCCACGATTCCAGTTCGTCGGACATCGCGTGTATCGACATGCGCCATTCAGCGGCGCCGCCTTCGCCATTTGGGTCGCCGGCGAACGCAAAGTCCTGGGTCCGTTCAATCTTCTGCTGTGCCACGTTATGCACCGCGACGCGCGCGATCGCGGCGCTCGCCCACGTCACCTGAACGAGACCAGCCGCACCTAACCGCGCAAAGAGCGGATAGTTGATCGTGGGCCCGTGGTTTGCGGCCGCTGCCGCTACCGTGGGAAGATCGGTCGGAATGATCGTGACTCGATCGCCGTAGTCGAGATCGCGTTGCAGAATCGCGCGAACGCTGTCGCCTGTCTCGCTGGCAATTGGAAGGACGACGATCCCTGGGCGCGTTCCCGGCGCATAGCGCAGCGAAAGCTGCACGCCTTGGCGGAAGGTCGTGTCCTGCGCGAGCGCCGGCCTGGCGACGGCGCACATCACAATTGTTAGGCAGAGCAGGCGCACTGTGGACAACCGACGCATCGGGACCTAGCGATTCACGAGTCGAGGTTCAAATGTGAAAATAACCCTGAGCGCATCTTCGCCCCAGCCTGAAGGCAGAGGCCCGAAGGCGCGTGCCGCCGCCGCCGACTCCACTGCTCCCTGTGCTTCAAGATCGAACGCGAGGCTCCCCGACCGCCGCAGCACCTGGAGGTCGTGCACGCTTCCGTCACGTCTGATGAAAAACACCACGTCGGTGACCAGGTTCCCGGCATTGCGCGGTTTGAAACGTAGCTGGATCTGCCTAACGATGTTGTTCAGGTACTCCGGATAGGGAAACGACAGCCCCCCGGTGCTGATGTTGGCGATGTCGGTGCCGGCCCCACCCTCCGGTCCGCCGCCAGCGCGCGGTGCCTGCTGCGGCGTGCGAGTTTTGCTCGCGTTGGGAGTTGGCGTCGCGCGCGTTGCGGTGCGCCGTGGAGCGGGCTTGTCATTGGCGGGGACCGTCCGCTCGGCAGCGGGAGGCGTTGTCACCTTGGGCGTCGTTGCTTCAGGCGTCGGAGCCGCATCTACGACACCGATCGCACGGTCCCCACGCGGAGCGGCGATCAGCTCGACGCGATAGACCGGCGCCTGCACCCGCGCACTCCGGCCGCCGAGGAATAGCAACGCGGCGATTGCGGCGCTGTGCAGTACGCCCGAAACCCAGAGCGAGCTGCCTAACGAGCCTGTGCCGGTCCGTTGACGCGCCATTCCTCTGACCTCCGACTTCTACCTATCGTTCCGCTTCCATCACGATCCCCACGTTGCCTACGCCCGCGCGCTGCATGACAGCCAGTACTCGCGCGACCTGCCCATACGACGCGAGGCTGTCGGCCTGCAGATATACCCCCCCTTTTCCCTTGCGCTCCGCCAGCGCCTTGAATGCGCCGCGGAATTCACCGTAGCTCATCGGCGTCCCGTCTACAAAGATCTGAGCACGCCGGTCGACGGTGACGACCAGCCCGCTTTTCGGCTCCAATGGCCTCGCTTCGCCACTCGGCAACGCCACATCGACACCGCCTTGCATCATCGGCGCCGTGATCATGAAGATCACCATCAGGAGCATCATCACGTCGATCAAACTCACGACGTTGATCTCCGACATCAGCACGCTCCGCTCGCGATACCGTCGCATCGGCTAGATCCTGCCTTCGCGCACCATGAGCGCGATGAGCTCCGACCCGAAGCCTTCGAGCTCCCCGTCGAAGCGATTGAGCCGGTTGGCCAGCCAGTTGTACCCGAAGACCGCTGGAATGGCGACCGCCAGAGCAGCCGCCGTCGCAACAAGGGCGTCAGCCACACCCGGGGCTACCGCTCCCAGGTTACCAGACCCTTGTGTTGCTACCCCGATGAACGCTGAGATGACACCCAACACTGTGCCAAGTAACCCGATGAGCGGACTGACGGAGCCGATCGACGCGAGCCATGGGACGTACTTCCCGAGCGCTTGACGCTCCGCCGTGGTCTGCGCATCGAGAACGAGCCGGAGAGCTTCGACCTGAGAGCCGCTGAGACGCGCCTCGCGCTCGGGCGTGGCCCCCAAGGCGGGCTTGGTGTCCGACAGAAACTGCTGCGCGCGGTCGAACACGCGCGTGAACGCGTTAGGCTTGATTCGCGCGGTCGCGGCAATCACATCCGCCAAACTGTGCGCGCGCTCGAACTTTCGCAGGAACTCGCCCTCCGCTTTCTCCGCCCTCGAAAACTCGCGCGACTTGGCGAGCATGATTCCCCAACTCAACAGCGATAGGATAACGAGAACGACAAGCACCACCTTGGTGGCGACTGTGCCGGTCAAGATCAGCTCCAACGGCGTCGAGGGAACTGCTCCGCCTCCTCCTTGCAGCGCGAAGAGCGCGATCACGCACGCGCCTCGGCGTGGCGCGCAGCGAAGAACTCAAACGTTAGGCGCAGACCTTCTTGCAGACCGACGTGCGGCTGCCACTCGAGCTCGCGTGCGGCTTTGTCTATCACGACTGCGGAGCGCTGTTGCTCGCCAGCGCGGGCCGGTGCGTGATGTACGGGAACGTCGCTCTTTGCCGCCTGCTTGAGCGAGTTCGCCAACTCGAGCACCGTCGTCTGTCGCGAGGTGCCAATGTTGAACGCGCGCAGATCCAGCTGCGCGGGACGTGCCAGCGTGCGGGTGACCGCAGCGACGTTGGCGCGCGCAACGTCGCCTGCATACACATAGTCACGGGTTTGCGTCCCCTCACCAAATACAGTGAGTGGCTTGCCCTCGAGAATACGCGAGCAGAAGATGGCAACCACGCCGGCCTCACCGTGCGGATTCTGCCGTGGACCATAGACGTTCGAGTAGCGCAACGCCACCGTGTCGAGGCCGTGGATCCGCGCATAATACGCCAGGTAGTACTCGGCGCTTAGCTTCGCGATGCCATACGGGGACTCGGGGTCCTTTGACGCACGTTCTTCAGTCGGGACATCGACAAAGTCCCCATAGATGGCGCCACCGGTCGAGGAGAAGACGAAGCGCGTGGGGTGAGAGGACTGCCTAACGGCTTCGATCAGGTTGACGGTGCCGCCGACGTTCACAGAAGCATCGAAGGCTGGATCTGCTACGCTCTTGCGGACGTCAATCTGGGCCGCCAGGTGACAGATGGCGTCGTACTTCGATTCGCGGATGAGTCGTGCCGCATCGCTCGACGTGATGTCCATCGCATGGAGCGTAGCATTTTGGGGAACGTTGCGGCGATCGCCTGACGAGAGGTTGTCGAGCACGTCGACATTAAAGCCTTGGGCAACGAGGGCGTCCGCGACATGCGAGCCGATGAATCCCGCCCCACCGGTTACGAGGGCGCGCCGCGTCATGCGGCCTCGAGGAAAGATCGTGTATGCACGGACCTCCAGTTCAAAAAAACGAAGCGACCGGGGCGGCCGCTTCGTCAGGAAAAGCTAATACTGCGTGCTGAGTTTTGAGTATTGAGCGTTGGGCAAACACTCAGTACAAGTGCTCACCCACTCAGAATGGGAGATCGTCGTCCTCATCCTCCAACGCGCCGGGGAAATCTTCGAAATCATCGCCGGGGGCCTTGCTCGCTGCCTCCGCGCCTGACGCTGCTGCTGCTCCGGCTCGCGCGCGCTCACCGCTGCTGCGAGATCGACCACCATTGTCGACGTCACCACCACTGCGCGACGAGAGCATGATCAGCTCACGCACGTTGATCTCGGTTGTGTAGCGCGTTTGCCCTTCGCGATCCTGCCATTGGCGGTACTCGATGCGGCCCTCGACATAGAGCCGGTCGCCCTTTTTGACGTAGCGCTCCACAATGTCTGCGAGGTTCACACCTTTGGTATTCCACAAGACAAGCCGGTGCCACTCGGTTTTCTCTTGTTTCTCGCCGTTGGTCCCGTTCCATTGCCGCGTAGTCGCGAGCGAGACCTGAGCGACGCGCGATCCACCGGTTGTGGTGCGCACTTCTGGATCATTGCCGACGTTGCCGATCAACGTCGCCTTATTCAAGCTGCGACTCACATTGCCTCCTGGCGAAACGTGAATTGTCTCGCCGAACATCTTATGCTCGAGTGCGCGGCGTACATAAACATAAAACCGCGACCTGTCTCGAACGATTGTCTCAACGCTGAACGCTTCGGGAAAGCACGAGTGCGTCTTCCAGCGGATCCTCGTAGTAGCGTGCTCGACGTCCCATCTCGCGATAGCCGTGCGCGCCGTACAACGCACGTGCCGAATGATTCGACTCGCGCACCTCTAGCCACATCGACGTGACCGAGCGGCGTATCGCCTCGCGATGTACGAAATCGAGCAGACGAGAGGCGTGGCCGGCGCGACGCAGTTCCGGACGTACCGCGAGATTGGCGATCTCTCCTTGGTCGGCTGCGAACGTCGCGACAACGTAGCCCTGAATCTCCTCCGTGTTGTCGCTGGCGCCTGTCGCTACGAGGAACGCCACCTCGCTGCGTCCAAGCAGAGATCGAAATGATGCTTCGGACCACGCATCGCTGAAGGAGACGCGCTCGATCTCCACAATCGCGTCGAGGTCGTCGGATTGTGCCGGTCGTACGGTTAACACGTTTGAGCCTGTTTGAATCGACCGCAGCGCGGCCCAGCCGCCACGCGGCGTCTCGCGACCGAGATAAGGACGAAGAGCGCTCGTTCCCATCAGCGGCTTCCTGACTCCGGCTGCAGGGTGCGTTGGTGCGTCTGTTCCCAACGCACCTGGGCTTCTGCTAAACGGCCGTAGTCCGGTTCCCATTCGGCAGCGTGGACGCGCCTAACTAGCGACCCATCCCACGGCAGCTGTGCCACGCCACGCGCATGTGGGCGGAGCGACACCGCTTCGTTCGGCCCGATCGGGATAAGGAGTTGGGTCATGGCATATTCCAGCGCGGCCTCGCGCGGCACACGACGGTATCCGTCGTAGCGCGTGACGCGGCCGTCTGCAGCCACTGTCACGCGCCCAGCATAACATTCTCCGCGCAGCGCGTCGAGGAGTACGACGTACTCCTGTGGCTCAAGGGGAGGTTCCGCCCCAGCCGCCACCAGTGCGAGCGACGGGCACGCCCAAAGCTCGGCGCCACCCCCACCCCCTCGCGCAATGCCTTTCGCCGTTGTTGCCGCAAGCCGAAGCGCGGTGAAACCACCGGGACCACTCCCACACACCACTCGCCGCACGTCGCCCACTCTCTGTCCGGCATCCGTCAGCGCGCTGATAACCATCGGCAGAAAGGGGTCGCTGCGCCGATCGCCGAGCGGGGTCTCCGCAGCCGCAAGGAGCCGAGACCCGTCCAACACCGCCACGGTGCCCTCGCCAGCCGCGGCATCAAGAGCCAGCGTCAACACGGGCTACCCGGCGAGGAGGAGGCGGTGGTCGTCATCGTTAGGCACGTGTTGCAGCTCGATGCCGACGTGATTCTCCGGGAGCATTCCTTCGGCGCGCTCAGGCCACTCTATCAGTAGCAGCGCGTGCGCGTTGACGATGTCGTCCCAGCCGAGCGCCGCCAGCTCTCGCGAATGCTGCAATCGGAAAAGGTCGAGATGGAAGACACCGGAACGCGGTGCGCGATACTCGTGCACCAGCGCGAACGTGGGACTCGTGACTGGCTCGGTGACCCCGTATCCACGGCAGATCGCTTGCGCCAAGGTCGTCTTCCCTGCTCCGAGCTCACCCGCGATAGCTACACACAACGTCGGGCGCGCCGCGCGACCAAAAGCCTCACCCCACGCCAGCAGCTCATCCCGCGTTAGGCGAAGGCGCCCTTTCGTGATGCGTTCGGGAGCAAGGTGGTGCAGCGGCGGTGGGCCTGACGTCGGTCCCGTCACGCGCGCGAACGGATCTCGGCAAACGCATCACGCCGCCGGACCATCCCATCCTTGCGCGCACGAAGCTCGAACAGCTGGTCGCGCAGCTGTGCCGCCGTTTCGAAGTCCAGATCCTTCGCCGCCGCACGCATGTCGCTCTCGAGCTGCGCGATCGTGGCGTCGACATCCTTCCCTTCGTACTGCGCGCCGCGCTCGGCCACTTTGAGAGCCCGCTGCTCGCGCGCGTCGGCCACACGCGTGATGAAGCGGACTTCGTCCGCGCTCTTCACCACGCTCGTCGGAATGATGCCGTGGACACGGTTGTGCTCCGCCTGGATTACGCGGCGCCGATTTGTTTCATCGAGACAGCGCTGCATCGAGTCCGTAATGCGGTCCGCGTAGAAGATCGCATGCCCACTCACATGCCGCGCCGCGCGCCCCACCGTCTGAATCAGTGATCGACCGCTACGCAGAAAGCCCTCTTGATCAGCGTCGAGGATAGCGACGAGCGACACTTCCGGCATGTCGAGCCCTTCGCGCAGCAGATTGATGCCGACGAGCACATCGAACGCTCCTAACCGGAGTCCGCGCACGATCTCCATGCGCTCGATGGCGTCGATATCGGAGTGCATGTAGCGCACGCGCACTCCCATCTGCTGCAGGTAATCGGTGAGATCCTCCGCCATCCGTTTCGTTAGGGTCGTCACGAGTACGCGTTCGTCGCGTCGCTCCCGTAATCGGATCTCATGCAGCAGGTCATCCACCTGTCCGCGCACCGGACGCACTTCAATCTCCGGATCGATAAGCCCTGTCGGCCGGATGATCTGCTCCACGACGACGCCGTCCGACAGCTCCAGCTCAAGCTCCGCCGGAGTCGCGCTCACGAATAGCGCGCGCGGTGTGAGCGTCAGGAACTCATCGAACACGAGTGGCCGGTTGTCCAGCGCGCTGGGCAATCGAAAACCATACTCGACGAGAACTTCTTTGCGCGCACGATCCCCGTTGTACATGCCGCGTACTTGCGGCAGTGTCACGTGCGACTCGTCGATGATCACGAGGAAGTCATCGGGGAAGTAGTCGAACAGCACCGCCGGGCGTTCGCCCTCTTCGCGACCCGAAAGGTGGCGCGAGTAATTCTCGATGCCCGCGCATGTTCCAATCTCCAACATCATTTCGATGTCGAAATTAGTGCGCGACTCGAGGCGTTGCGCTTCAAGCAACTTTCCCGCATTGCGGAGCAGCGTTAGGCGCTCCGTTAACTCGGCGCGGATCTTTTCAATGGCGCGCTCGAGCGTCACGCGCTCCGTGATGAAGTGCTTCGCTGGATAGATGGCAGCACGATCCAACACCGCGATCGTCTCGCCCGTTAGGCTATTGATCTTGGATACGCGCTCGATCTCGTCGCCCCATAACTCCACGCGTACCCCCTGCTCTTCGTACGCCGGAAGGATCTCAACGGTGTCCCCACGCACGCGGAACGTCCCTCGCTCGAACGCGACGTCGTTGCGCGAATACTGAATGTCGACCAGCGAGCGGAGAATCTGATTGCGCGCGATCTTCTGACCCTTGCTGAGCGTCACCATCCGCTCCTTGTAGATCTCTGGGTCGCCAAGTCCATAGATCGCCGACACCGTTGCTACGATGATCACATCGTCCCGCTCCATGAGGCTCGATGTGGCGCGCAGTCGCAGGCGATCGATGTCTTCGTTGATCGACGCGTCCTTCTCGATGTACGTGTCGGTCGTCGGGACGTACGCCTCCGGCTGATAGTAGTCGTAGTACGAAATGAAGTACTCGACAGCGTTGTTGGGGAAAAAGCCTTTGAGTTCTCCGTACAGCTGCGCCGCGAGGGTCTTGTTATGCGACAGGACCAGTGTCGGTTTGCCGAAATCCTTGATGACGTGCGCCATTGTCATCGTCTTTCCGGATCCCGTAACGCCGAGGAGCGTTTGGAACCGGTCACCGCGCTCGAGCCCAGCTGAAAGCTCGGTGATCGCCCCTGGCTGATCGCCAGCCGGGACGAATGGCGATTGGAGTTGAAATGCGGCCTTGGACATGGGAGGGGCAATATAGCGTGTCGGTGTTTATTCGGGGCTGCTCCTTAGTGACGGCGAGCACGGCCGCGGACTGGTCCGAATGGCGATCATCCAAGCGATGCCCAGAGCACCTCAAACCCGCTTCTTTTCCCTCCTGTTCGGCTTCATCGCCGTTCTCCCTGCGGCGATAAAGGGTGTGTCGCCTGCGGTGGGTCTGAATCACCTGACTCTGATTCCAGATTCGGCGACGTTCGCCGCGATCGCGGCCTCGCCCTTCTTGCGCGATACGTTTGCGTTGGCCGACGGGTCCCCCGACGGCGGAGCGGAGCGCATCGCCCTCGTCGGCCGCTCGACCTACGTCGAATTTCGCCAGCCAGCCGCAGGCGCACGGGCCTGGACAGGTGGACTGGCACTCGGCACAGATGAGCGCGGGGCCCTGAGCGCGGTGGCAAAGCGCCTAACGAGCGAGGTTGGACCGTTGCAGTTGGATTCCGTGTCGCGTCGGCGTGACTCTGCCGATATCCCTTGGCTCTACCGCCTGGCGATGAGCGAGGCGCGAAGTGACTCGTCACTCGCCGTGCGGATTGTCGAGTATCACCCTCAGTTCGCGCGTCGCTGGTTCGGTGCATCCACTGCCGCTGCGGCGAGTGTGGCGCGGGCGGACGTATTGGCAATGCACGGCGCCGGACGTCGCGCGCACTTTCCTTTCGTCGACGTCGTCGCGATCAAGGTCGCCGCAGCCGCGGAGACGTCGGAGATGCTCGTCGCGCATTGCCGTGGCGTTGGCTGGCGCGTGCAGCCCGCAGCCGATGGAGTCGCG
The DNA here is from genome assembly GCA_052388395.1 of Gemmatimonadaceae bacterium. GTDB lineage: Bacteria > Gemmatimonadota > Gemmatimonadetes > Gemmatimonadales > Gemmatimonadaceae > DASYRX01. Next base: position 45,623 of record JBQTIF010000120.1, read on the forward strand.
TGCGTTGGCCCCGGCGTGCGCATGTTCGTCGTTCCGCCTCGGCGCGACGAACGCGGCATCGTGGCTTTCACGATGAGGGTCAACCCGGCTTCCAAAGTGCGTGGTTCGGGCCCCCGCACTTTTGGACGGAGCACGCTCAAGGTATCGAAATCAGGCTTGGCTACGTGGGAGTTCCGCGCTCCTGCCCTGCCCTAGATGGCGAAGACAAGCAACATCATGGTTCAACGAGCGGCAAGGATAAGCCAAAGCCACATATAGGATTACGGTATTTTGTCGGACGGACTGTCCGGCACGATCCTTGACTAGTTAGAGGGCGTGCCACCGCCGAGCTGGCCTAGCGTTCGGCTACTTCCATAACAGCAATGACCGATTCCGTCAGCCGCGGGCGCGCGGAGAGTCGCGCGCGCCTGGTTGTCACACTCTGGTGCGTCGCATTAGCGAGCTTCCTTCTCGCTGCGGTAGGCACTGCGGCTGACGGATGGCCGCTTCCACGAGCCTTCGACGAATTCAGCCAAGTCCTTGCTGGGGAAACATTTGCCAGCGGGCGGCTCGCGAACCCTCCGCATGGAATTCCCGAAACCGTCGAAACCATCCACGTCGTACAGCAGCCGACCTATGCCTCAAAGTACCTCCCAGGCCACGGGCTCTTTCTCGCGCTCGGAGCGCCCTTGGAGGTGGCCCGCGTCTTGGGCAGTGGTTGGCCTTCGCCACAATGGGGGCCGCGGTTTACTGGCTGCTCCTCGCCTGGATTTCGCCACGAGCGTCCCTGATTACGACGGGGCTACTGCTACTAACCTTGGCAGACACTGACTGGGCATCGGGTTACTGGGGCTCTTCGGTAGCGGTCGCCGGTGGCGCGTTGCTATTCGGCGCTGTCCGACGGCTCGAGGACGGACCGAAGATCAGCCTCGGTCTCGTGATGGGGTTGGGTGCTGCCTTACTCGCGCTGACACGCCCACTTGAAGGGCTGGCCGTGAGTGTCGTCCCCGCAGGCTATGTCGCCTGGTGGCTCGTCACGTCCAGGGAGTGGAAGCGGCGGATCTGGCTCACTGCTGTCCCCTGCGTGTTCGTGCTCTCGTTAGGCGGCGCGCTGCTCCTGGCACACAACAGAGCCGTTACCGGTCGCGCGACGCGGCTGGCGTACGCCCATTATGAAGAGAGCGCGCCGGGTGCCCCGCCATTCATCTGGCAGCCGGTGAACCACGCGACGGATAGCCTGCGCGCTAATGAGCAAGCACGACTGGCGATCGATCTGGGCTCGTACCACAGCATGCGCGAAGCCTGGCTGCGCGGTATGTGGTCGCGCATCAGCGATATCTCGTTGGCGCACTACTTCCCGCACGCCGTATTCGCGAGCGTTTTTCTCATCGTTCCATTCGCCGTCGTACGCAACCGACGGCTGTGGCTCATCGCCGCGTCCGCCGGCGCGGCCGTCGTCGCAATCGGCACATCGAGCTACTACCTACCGCACTATCTGGGGCCCGCCGTGCCACCGCTGCTGATTCTGTATGCGATAGGTTGCGGCGTCCTTGCGCGCAGGAAGTGGCTCGGACAACGAGTTGGCCGCGCTGCCGTCGCGGGTCTCAGCATTACGCTCGCCGCGTTAGGCATCTGGCAGCTGTTCGACCATTCACCGCTGGAGCGCGGCATGACTCGGCCGACATATTGGACTCGCCAGCGCGCAACGATCGCGCAGGAGATTACGGCGCTTCCCGGGAAGCACGTGGCCTTCGTGCGCTATGCACCAACCTACAAATCGCAGAACGAGTGGGTTCAGAACGGCGCCGATCTCGCCAGTACGTCACTGCTTTGGGTGCACGACCGCGGCGAAGCGGCGAATGCTGCGCTGCGAGCGTTGGAGTCTGGCCGCACGCCGTGGCTCATTACCGTGCACGGCGGTGGTCGGCTACCACAAGTCAGTCGCTACGAGACCGTACTCTACCCGGTCCGGGCGGCGCAGCCTGAAACCAAGCGCTCAGTAGCGCTTACTCCCCGTCCTGCGAGAGGCGCTCCCGCCGCGCCACTTCCGTAATCCCTTTCACGCGCCGCGCAGCCTTCATGATCTTTTGCAAATGCGCGAGGTTCTCCACCTCGACAAGCGCGGCGCCGCTCACCCGACTGTCGATCGTGCGGAGCTCCAGCCCTCGGATATCGGTGCCAGTGGCGGAAATCGCTCCGGCCAGATCGGCGTAAAGTCCGCGTCTGTCAAAGCCGGAGAGCGCGAGGCGCACGACAAAGCGCTCGCCTGGCTGTTCGGTCCAATCGATCTCCAATCGGCGCTCAGGCTCGTGCACGAGGATGAGTAGGTTGGGGCAATCGCCCCTATGGATGCTTACACCGCGTCCGCGCGTGACGTAGCCGACCACTGAATCGCCGGGGACCGGCTGGCAACATTGCGCATAGCGCACCATAACGCCGTCGACGCCCTGGATCTTCACGCCGCGCGATGTGCCGCGCATGCGTTCGACGAGCCGCTCGATCGCGGTCGGCTTGGAGGGCTGCTCCACGTCCTGCGCGAGGTCCGGGTACAGCGCTTTGAGTACCTCGACGATCGCGATGTCGCCTTGGCCTAACGATGCGATAAGGTGCTTGGCGTCGGTAAGTCTGAACTGCTCTTTGGCGACGCGTTCGAGCGAGGGCTCGTCCGGTTTGGCCAGTTTGCGCCGGCGGACTTCGCGATCCAGCATCTCACGGCCGATCTTCGCCGCTGTCTGCTGCTCCTCGTGGCGCAGGAACTGGCGGATCTTGTGCCGCGCGCGGCCAGTGCGTACGTGCGACAACCAGTCGCGGCTCGGCTTCGCGTTAGGCGATGTCAGGATCTCGACGGTCTCCGAGTTCTTCAGCTCACGCGAGAGTGGCGCGATCTTGCCGTTGACCTTGGCCCCCTGGCAGTGCGCCCCGACTTCGGTGTGCACCGCGAAGGCGAAGTCGATCGGCGTCGCTCCCTTGGGGAGCTGGATCACGTCCCCAGTGGGCGTGAACACGAAGATCTCGTCCGCGTATAAGTCGAGCTTGAGGAACTCGAGGAACTCGTCAGGCGTCTTGGCGTCGAGCTGCAGCTCCAGGACCTGCCGGAACCAGTGTAGCGCGCGATCGAGCTCAGTGGATTTGCCGTTGGACTCTTTGTAGAGCCAGTGCGCCGCGATGCCGATCTCCGCGGTGCGGTGCATGTCGCGCGTGCGGATCTGAATCTCGTACAATTGGCGCCCGGGACCGAACACCGTCGTGTGAAGCGACTGATACGCGTTGGACTTCGGCTGCGCGATATAGTCCTTGATACGCTCCTGCAACGGCGTCCACCCTTCGTGGATGATGCCTAACGCGTGGTAACAATCCGGGACCGAATTCACGAGCACGCGGATCGCGAGCAGGTCGTAGATCTCGTCGTACGGCCGCTCGCGCTGCTGCATCTTCTTGTAGATCGACCACAAGTGTTTCGGGCGACCCGTCACTTCCACGTCGGCGATGCCGGCCTCGCGCAGCGTGCGCTCCAGTGGCTCTCGCATCGCAGCGATCAGCGCCTCGCGCTCACTGCGCTTGGTCTGCACGAGCTTCGTTAGGTTACGATATTCCTCTGCCTCGAGGTACTTGAAGGCGAGATCCTCCAGCTCCCAGCGCACCTTGGCCATGCCGAAGCGGTGGGCCAACGGCGCATAGAGGTCGCGCGTCTCCTGAGCGATGCGCTCGCGCTTCTCCTCGGGCAACCAGTCCAGCGTGCGCATGTTGTGCAAGCGATCGGCGAGCTTGATTAAGATAACGCGCACGTCTTTCGCCACGGAAAGCAGCAGCTTGCGATAATTCTCGACTTGCCGGTCTTGCTTCGACGTCATCGGCAAATGCCCGATTTTCGTTAGGCCGTCGACAATCGTGGCCATGTCTTTGCCGAACTCGCGCTCGATGTCGGCCGTCGTGACCGACGTATCTTCGATCACGTCGTGAATCAGGCCGCTCGCCACGGTGACTGAATCGAGCTGTAGGTCGGCGAGGATCTTGGCGACCTCGATGCAGTGCGTGATGAACGGATCGCCGTTGCGCCGGAACTGCCCCTCGTGCGCCTTCTCACTGAATCGATAGGCGCGCACGAGCAGGTCGGGATCGAGCCGCTCGACGTGCGGTCCGGTCGCCGGCCAACCCGGGATGACTTCGTTCAGTGCGACGGTAGTCAACGCAACAGAGACAGTTTGAAGGTTACGTTAGGCGCAGGCCGAATCCGGGCGGAGCCTCGGCCTGCGGAGTCTCATCCCTCTTTGTCGTATCGATCAGAGGGATTGGAGTTCCCGGCGCCGGCATGAGGCCCGCCTCGACAAAGCTGACGTAGCGGCCTCGGCCTATCACCACGTGGTCTTGTACCGGAATATCGAGGACGCGCCCCGCCAGAACCAGTTGGTTCGTGACCATCCGGTCATCAAGCGACGGACTTGGGTCCCCGCTGGGATGGTTATGGACAAGAATCACAGAGGCCGCCCGCTCCGCGATCGCTTCACGAAAAACTTCGCGCGGATGCACTAAGGACCCATTGAGGATTCCTCGCGTCACGGTGATGTCGCGCTCGAAGCGTTGCTGTGCGTCGAGAACGGCGACGTGAAACTCTTCCTGGGGAAGGTCCTCAAGGCGCGGTGCATACGCGTGATAGATGTCGCGTGGAAAGCGGATGAGGGCCCCTTCGGCTCGTGATTCTTCCGCCAGGCGCCGTCCCAGCTCGAGCGCGCCATGCACGAGGGCAGCGCGCGCCGCTCCGAGCCCTGGGATTTCCGTGATTGCCGCGACGGGCGCGGTGGCCAGCCGTCGCAATGATCCGCCGAACGAGCCTAACAGGTCGTGGGCCAGGGCCAGCGCAGATCGCCGCGACCCGCCGGTGCCGAGAACGAGGGCTAGCAGTTCGACGCTGCTTAGCGCGCGCGGACCATAGCGGCGCAAGCGCTCGCGGGGACGGTCGTTAGGGGCCAGTTCGCGCACACTCAATCGAGTGCGGTGGTCGCGATCGGTCAGGAGCGAGTCCAAGTCATTCACATGAGCCTCATCAGGTTGAGAAGCTCTACGAATAGCCTGGCGTTTGCAGATCGTTGTACCAGATCCACGCGCCTAGTATCAGCGGCGTGCGCTAGACTACGATCAAAACAAGGAGCTTTGAGTCAACAGCTTCCGGTGCTGAGTCTCGCGGAAACATAGCTCACACCTATGCAACCTACGACGCGATCGGCGGCCTAACGATACGCCAAGGTTTCGTGTATGTACGTTCTTACCAAGACGTCGCGCAGGCGAGCTTGCCGCCCTCGATTCTGGAGGCTCGGCGCTCGCCACTGAAAGCTCCTTGTTTTGATCTTGGTCTTACAAGCCTGCTATTGAGCCCCGTGGCACTTCTTGAACTTTCTCCCCGATCCACACGGACAGGGATCATTCCGGCCCACATTGCTGAAGTCCGTGTTGCCGGCGCCGCCCGCAGTACCTGGCATGCCTGTGCGCGCATCATCGAGGGAGCGCGTGCGGCCAGCGCCGACCACCGTTGCGCGTGCTGGCGTCTTGCGAGGCTCGGGCTGCGGCGGCTCGTCACCGGCGCCGTTGTCTTCTGCGCGACCGTCTCCGGCAGCGACCGACTCAGCGGCTTCCTCAGCGGGGATCTCCTCGAGGATGCCTAACGCGTTGTAACGGCGTGTCGGACGCGGCGTGTCCCGTTGGGGCGCGGCCGCCAGCGGCTCGGGCGGCTGGAAGACGATCTGCGCTCTGAGAAAGCGTTCCGTGAACGTGTGATGGATGTCGCTCATCAGATCGACGAACATCGTGTACGCTTCCTGCTTGTACTCGATCAGCGGGTCCTTCTGCCCCCACGAACGGTAGTGAATGGCGTTGCGCAGCTGGTCGAGGTCGTACAAGTGGTCCTTCCACTTCTCGTCCAACACGTTGAGCATAACGAGCGAGAGCAAGCGGTCAGCAAAGCCCTCCTGCATCGCGTCATCTTTGATCGAATCGAGCGACTCGATCTTGCCGAAGAACGCCTTGCGACCGGCTTCGGCGGCCGCGTCACGCACCGCTTCAATCGTGCGCGAAATGTCCTCGGATTCCAGCTGCGGCACCGTCAGCAGGTAGTGCATCAACAGATCCTGCCTAACGAGCGCGAAGTCCCATTCCGTGGCGTCGTCGTATTCCGCGAGCTGCATCTCGACGCGCTTCGCCGTTGCCTTCTCCACCATCTTGAGCGCTTCGCCCTTGAGCTCCTCGCCACCTTCCAGCGCGAACGAGCGCAGCGAATAGATCACCTCGCGCTGCTGGTTCATGACGTCGTCGTATTCTAGCAGCCTCTTACGAGCCTGGAAGTTCTGCAGCTCGACGCGCTTTTGCGCCTGCTCGATCGACCGCGTGATGAGTGGGTGCGTGAGCACCTCACCTTCCTCGGCGCCTAACCGGTCCATCAAGCGCGCGATCCGGTCCGACCCAAAGAGTCGCATCAGGTCGTCTTCCAGCGAGAGGAAGAACTGCGTCGCGCCGGGGTCTCCTTGCCGCGCCGAACGTCCACGCAGCTGCCGATCGATGCGGCGCGACTCGTGGCGCTCAGAGCCGATGATGTGCAGTCCGCCGCACTCTTCGACGTCGACGACCTTATTGTCGGCGTCCTTCACCTGCGACGGCTTCGATACTGTCACTCCGGGGCCGAGCTTAATGTCCGTCCCACGGCCGGCCATGTTCGTCGCGATCGTTACCGTTCCGGACTTTCCCGCTTCGGCAACGATTTCAGCTTCGCGCTGGTGGTACTTGGCATTGAGCACGTTATGCGGCAGCCCCGCACGCTTGAACATACGCGAGAGTGTCTCGGACACGTCCACGTTCACCGTGCCGACGAGCACCGGGTAGCCTAACGTGTGCAGCCGCTGCACTTCCTCCACAATTGCGTTGTACTTCTCACGCCGCGTTTTGTAAACGAGATCGTGCCGGTCGTCGCGGATGTTTGGCCGGTTTGTGGGAACCACGGCCACTGTGAGACCGTAGATCGTGTGGAATTCCGTCTCTTCCGTTTCGGCGGTGCCGGTCATACCGGCCAGCTTTTCATACATGCGGAAGTAATTCTGGATCGTGATCGTGGCGAGCGTCTGCGTCTCCCCTTTGACGACGACCCCCTCCTTCGCCTCGACTGCCTGGTGTAAGCCTTCTGACCAGCGACGCCCTGGAAGCGTGCGCCCGGTGAACTCGTCGACGATGAGCACCTGCCCTTCCTGCACGACGTAGTTCACGTCCTTCTCGTACAACGTGTGACCCCGCAACAATTGGTGCACGATGTTGAGCCGCTCGCTCTTCTGCGCGTACTCCAGCTCGAGATTGCGTCGGGAATCGAGCTTCTCTTGCGGCGTGAGCGACGCGTCGTGATCGACTTTGTGGATTGCTTGTGAGATGTCCGGCATAACGAACGCCTCTGGATCGCTTGGCGACATCTCATCGGCGCCGCGATCGGTGAGGTGCACCGAGTGGCCGCGCTCGTCCAGCACGTAAAGCAGATCGTCTTCGCTTTGGCGATAGGCCTGCTTGTTAGGCGGCAGCTTGCGATCGGCGATGTGCGCGAGCTCCATCTTTTGCACTAGCTGCTTCACACCGGATTCGAGCACTGCTTTCATCAAGCGCTTGTTCTTGGGACTCCCCATCTGCGCTTTGTACAGCGCCAGCGCCGCCGTATCCTGGTCGCCCTTCTCCAGCGCCGCTTCGCCTTGCGCCACGAGGTTGTTCACAAGTTCCGTCTGCCGTCGCGCAAGTCGTGATACGGCGTTGTTGTACTGCGCATAGAGCGCGTCGTTCTCGTTGCCAACGGGCCCGGAGATGATGAGCGGCGTTCGCGCCTCGTCGATCAGAATCGAGTCGACTTCGTCGATGATCGCATACCAGTGCGGCCGCTGCACGCGCTGTTCGAGCGACACCACCATGTTGTCGCGCAAATAGTCGAAGCCGAACTCGTTATTTGTCCCGTACGTGATGTCCGCGAGGTAGGCGTTGCGACGCTCTTGCGTTCCGGGTTGCGTGTCATCGATGACCGCGACCGATAGCCCCAAATATTTGTAGAGGTGACCCATCCATTGCGAGTCACGTCGCGCGAGATACGAGTTGACGGTGACGAGGTGCGCACCACGCCCCGCCAGGGCGTTGAGAAACAGTGGCAGCGTAGCGACGAGCGTCTTTCCTTCACCGGTCGCCATTTCCGCGATGCGGCCAAGGTGCAGCTGAATGCCGCCGATGAGCTGGACGTCGTAATGCACCATGTCCCACGCCATGTCATGCCCAGTCACCGTCACCGTGCTGCCTAACAAGCGACGCGCTGCTTCGCGCACTGTTGCGAACGCTTCGGGGAGGAGCTCGTCCAGCGTATCGCGAATGATCTCGCGCAGCTCGCTTTCCAGTCCGCCACGGCCGTCCTTCCCGCCTAACTGCTCGTCGATCGCCTCGCGCTCGCTGGCGACAGCCGTGTGCTTTTTCAGTTCCTTGAGCGACGCGATCTTCTGTTCCAGCTCCGTCGTTCGCTCGCGTATGATGCCGCGAAACTTCTCCGTTTGACGCTGGAGCTCCGCCTCGGAGACGGCCTGCAGGCGCTCGCCGTGCCCGTGGATCTCCGCGATGATGGGTGCCACGCGCTTGCGTTCGCGCTCGTGGCGTGTCCCGAAGACTTTTGCAAGGGCCTGCTTGATCATGTCGTTCGCCTAACGGTACAGCCCGCGTTGGGCGATGTACGTCGCCACAGCGTCAGGCACAAAGCCATGAATTGAACGTCCGGACGCCACGCGCTCGCGTATCTCCGTGGACGAAACATCGACGCGCCGCGAGTCGAAGAAAACTGGCTCATGCGCCAACGCGCTTCCGTGGGAAGCTTTCCACTGCGCGACGAGCCCGTCCCGCGACGCCCGCGCGCCACCGGCGTCACTCGCGCGGGTGAACACTGCTAAAGTCGCCAACTGGAGGATGCGCTCCGGCTGACGCCACTTCGCAAACGTGGCAAGTACATCCGTGCCTACCAAGAGATACCGCGTGTCGCCGCGCGACTGCTCGGCGAGGTCGCTCAGCGTATCGATGGTGTAAGATAACCCTCCCCGGTCGATTTCGATTAAAGACAGCTCGAAGCGATGATCGTTTGCAATCGATAGGCGCACCATCTCCAGCCGATCTGGCGTCGGCGCCCGCTCTTTTGAGGAACGGACCGGCCCGTTTGGCAGCGCCTTGAGCGGCTGCTGAGCCGCGGGAATGAACAGGAGACGGTCCAGACCAAGGAATTCGTAAGCGTCCGAGGCGGCGAGCAGATGGCCAACGTGTGGTGGATCGAACGTGCCGCCGAGGATTCCGATGCGCATCGGGGGTCGGATCTTGAAATATTGGAACGATCAAAAGGGGTCAGAGTCGATTGAAACTGGGGCCCGGCCACGCTCAGGCGATCGCAGACTTTCAATCGACGCTGCCCCCTTTTGTTGGGTCCAATATTTCAAGATCCGCCCCCCGCTGCGCATCGGAATCCGC
>JBQTIF010000121.1:0-93730 GCA_052388395.1 Gemmatimonadaceae bacterium
CGAGATAGGAGCGAGCAGCCGGAGGCAGGTCGGCCATCGTCCGCGCCTCGTTCGTCGGCGACTGCCACCCATCCACCCATTCGTAGATCGGTTGCAACCCTTCGAGCTGGGTAATGTCACCGGGGAACTCGGCGACGCTCTGTCCATCGATGCGGTAGCCGGTGCAGATCGCGATCCGATCGAGTGTATCGAGCACGTCGAGTTTGGTGACGGCCAGCGCGCTGAGCCCGTTGACGCGGGCGGCATAGCGCACGACGACGGCGTCGAACCAGCCGCAGCGGCGCGGCCGCCCCGTCGTGGCGCCGAACTCGGCACCTAACGAGCGGATCGTACTGCCTAACTGTTCATCCATCTCCGTTGGCAGCGGGCCGTTGCCGACGCGCGTTGTATACGCCTTGACGACGCCGAGCACGGCATCGATCGCCGTCGGCGCGATGCCGGTGCCGATCGCTGCGCCGCCGGACGTTGTGTTGCTCGACGTCACGAAGGGATACGTCCCGTGATCGATGTCGAGCAGCGAACCCTGTGCCCCCTCGAGCAGCACGGCGGCACGGCTGCGCATGGCGCGGTGAATCGTTAGGCCGACGTCGTCCGCCAGCGCGAGCAGCCGCGGCGCAATCGGTGTCAGCCGGTCCAGCGTCGTCGTCACGTCGACCTGTTTGGTCGAGCCGCAGAGGGCGAGTTCGGCGTTCGCCAGCTCGACGCCGCGACGTACAAGCTCCGACAGCTGAGCGGGATGCTTGAGGTCGAGCACCCGAATTCCACGACGACCGATCTTGTCTTCGTAGGCGGGGCCGATCCCGCGACCTGTCGTGCCGATGGCCTTGCTCGCGGAGCTCTCGGCGTCGACGAGTTTGTGGTACGGCATAACGAGATGCGCGCGGTCGCTGACGTACAGTCGACCCTCGACGTCGATGCCGTCGCGTACGAGCTCGTCGATCTCAGTGAAGAGCGTTTCAGGATCGAGCACGACGCCGTTGCCGATCGCGCAGCGCACGCCGGGCTGCAGGATGCCGCTCGGGATCTGATGCAGCACGAACGAACGCTCGCCGAGGTCCACGGTGTGTCCGGCGTTCGCTCCTCCCTGATAGCGCACGACCCAATCGGCACGTTCGGCGAGCACGTCGACGAGTTTCCCTTTCCCTTCGTCGCCCCACTGGCTGCCGACGACGACCACGGTTCGAGTGGAGGAGTCAAACATGATCGAGGTCTGAGGTCTGAGATCTGAGGTCAGAGACCGCACATGGACACAAAAAAACGCCCCGGCGCGAGTCGCGGGGCGTTGAGTGAATCTACTCCGTACAGCTGTTCTGTCAATTGGTCTAACTTCTAACTGCATCAGCAACTGCAAAACCTATCGCGGATTGAACGGAAGAACGGATTTAGCGAATCGCTCCTGGTTCACGCAGGCGCGTTCGCTCAAGCACGGGACAAAGAATTCAAGAGAATAACACAAGCAGTATTCGTCGAATCCGTTGCATCCGTTCATCCGGATAGCTTTGCTCTTTTAGCAAACCTAACGACGCGACCAAACCGGCTTTGTGGGCAGCGTCTTCGGATCGACGACAACGCCATTCGCGATTACCAGAGACAGCTTGCGAATATTCTTGATGTCAGCGAGCGGATCCGCATCGAGAAGAGCGATGTCGGCCGCTTTGCCGACTTCGATCGTTCCGTACTCCTTCTCGGCGTGACTTGCAATCGCGCCATTCTTCGTCGCAGCGACGATCGCTTGCATCGGCGTCATGCCTAACTCCACCAGCCCTTCGATCGCGGAGAGGGTGCCGCTCCCGGCATCTTGCCAGGCCGGCTTGGGGTCTCGGCGGAATTCGGGGGCGAGGCCGAGGTAGTTGTCAGTCGCTATGCTGACGATGCAGCCGTGCTTGATGAGCTTCTCCGCGTTTCGGCGGCGCATCTCCATGCCGATGTTGCCGCGGTCGCGGGCGCGTTCCGCGGACGTGCGCTCGCGCCTCCACCCTTGTGTGAGCGCCGAGTCGCTCCGCACCTTGCGCGCGCTGTCGTCACGGGTCTTCTGCCTAACGTGTGTCTGCCAGGGTTGACCCGTAATCGTATTCGCGAGCATCGCGCAGACGACCTTGCGCTCGACAAACATGTCGGCCAGTTCGTCTGACATCGGAACATCGAGAACCTCAGGGTGCTGAACGAGATCCACGCCGGCGAGCAAGGACATGCGCAACCCTTCCGGCGTTGTCGAATGCGTTTCGGCGATCTTCCCGCGCGCATGCACCGCGTCAACGATCACCTTCTGCGCCCGGTCGCTGAATCCGATCTGAATCGGCCCGCCGAAGTGACTCGTCCCGCCGTACTTGAGGAAGTCGACGCCTTTATCCAGGTACGCGTTGATTGCAATGCGCAGCGAGTCCGGCTCCATGTGAACAAGCTCTTCACCGGAGCCTTCGGTGATCGCGTCGTTCATCTGTTCCTGTAGGAGCGAGAGGTTTTCAGGGGGCCTGCCGCTAAATGTCAGCGACCACGGCCCGCCCCAACCGACGATGTTCCCCGCGATGTACATCCGCGGGCCTACGACCTGTCCGGCTCTGATCGCCTCGCGTGCGGCTTTGAGCGCGCTGAGCATGCCATACGAGTCACGGATCGTTGTCACGCCGTGCTTGAGGTGCAGCTGCGCCGCCTCGAGCGCGACGTCGCCGAAGCGATCCTGATAGCGCGCGAAGTTCTCCAGCCCGCTGTAGATCGAGACGTGAACGTTGCTGTCGACAAAGCCGGGCGTGACAAACTTTCCTGTGCCGTCGATGATGCGCGCCCCGTTGGGCACCGTCACTCGTGCGCGTGGACCCACGGCGGCAATGCGCGCGCCACGAATCACGATTGTCGCATCCGCTATCGCGGACGCGCCGGTGCCGTCGATGACGGTCGCGCCTGTAATGGCGACCACACCGGTTGGCTGCGACCAGGCATTGGAGGCGAAAAACGTTAGGCACGCGAGGACTGCTACATGACGCACACCCATTGGGGCTCCGGCTTCGAGGCTGTGGCCTATCCCCTATCCCCTATCCCCTATCAACTATCGATTATCCCCTGGTTAGGCTATCGCCCCAAATAGCAGCACCGCGACGATCGCGCAAGCAAGAGCCAACTTCAGCGCAGTCGCGGCGACGCGCCCAATGAGGGCCCCCGTGGCCACGCGCGTCGCCGAGCCCGTGGTCGCTTCGCGCCGTGAGAACTCGGCTACGAGCGCGCCGGCAAACGAGCCAGCGAATGCTCCGATCACCGAGCCAATTACGGGGACGGGAACTCCGACTATCGCTCCGACGATTCCGCCGATGATGGCGCCCCACCCAGCGCGCCTAGAGCCGCCGTATTTCGCCGTGTACTTGGCCGAGACCGTGAACTCGAAGATCTCGCCGAGCAGCGCGAACGCGCTTGCAAGGCCAATGGCCAACCAGCCAAGAGGATTGGTCGGAACGAGAATGTCGTAAACGACGGCGACGCCGAGCATGATCCACGTCCCGGGTAGACCGAGAGGGACGAGGATCAGGCACAGGAGGAGGACCAAGCCCAGGAGGAAGACACTCATAACGACGTATACGGCGGGGCATGCGGGCAGGATTCTTGATCGCCACGCAGTCAACTACGGTATAGGTAAAGGAAAACGGCGTTAAACGGTCCCTACGCGCGAGCGTTAAAGGGTCAACGGCGTTACAGCATGCCTAACGCGGCGCTCCGTGCAGGTTACGTTCTTACGCGGTTGACTCTTTAACGCAGGAGGGTGCGGGCCCGTTTTAACGCTGCGTAATTTTTTACCTATCCCGCAGTTGCTGTTTGCCCCGCGGACTGGCTCAACAAGGCCCTCACGCGCTCCGCCTCTATCGCCCCCAGCGGCAGCAACGGCAGTCGCGTCAGCCCCCCGCGCAGGCCCACGGCGTCCATCGCCGCCTTTACCCCCGCCACCCCCATCTTCCCCACGATCTGTAGCGCCAGCGGTGTGAGCCGAGCCTGTAGCTCAACGGCCTCGTCGGCCTTCCCTTGTTGCATCGCATGACGCACGGCGAGCGTCAGCTCAATGGCGAAGAGCGCCACCGCTAGAATCCCGCCGCGCACACCTAACGCCAATGCCTGTTGCCACGTCCCGCCGTGGCCGGTGAGCACAGCGAACGTGCCGTCTTGCAGGGCAACGTAGCGCGTGAGACACTCGACGTCGCCGGCGCTGTCCTTCATCCCGACGATGTTCTCGTGCCCCGCCAGCTGCTGCACGAGCTCGGGCTCGAGCCGGAAGTGCATGTACTTAGGAATGTTGTACAGGAGGACCGGGATCGGGCTTTCGTCCGCGACGCGCTCGTAGTGCGCCTTGAGCGCCGACGCGCTCATCTTGTCATCGTAGTAATGCGGCGCCACCACGAGAACGGCATCCGCGCCTAACGCGGATGCTCGACGGCATCGGTCGATCGTCTGTCGCGCTGATTCGGCGCCTGTCCCTGCAATCAGGATCTTGTCGCCGCTCGCCTTGCGCGCCACCTCGAGCAGGCGGTCGCGCTCCGCTTCGTCCAGCAACGCCGCCTCGCCGGTCGACCCGTTGACGACGACGCCGTCGAGACCGGCCGCGATGTGCGCCGTTAGGTTCTGTGAAAATGCCGCAACGTCGACGTCACCGTCGGCGGCGAACGGTGTGGTTACTGGCCCGAAGACTCCAGTGAATTGGCGTACGGCCACTCGGCACTCTCCTCAGTCGCGTTTGTCGCTGCGCCGTTCGCGGCGTTCGTTGCTTGCGACGCGCTTCCTGATTTGCGACCTGTCGGGCCGGTCTGGTTCAAGACTTTCATCTTGAGCTCGAAGTCCGCTGGCCGAGTCGAGGCCGCCACAGCGACCTCAAATGTAACCGTGCCACTGCTCACGAGGTCAGCGAGATGCTGATCGAAGGACTGCGTCCTGTACTGGTCGCGTCCATCCTCGATAAACTCGCGAATCTCGCCAATCCGTTTCCCGTCCAGAATCAGCTCGCGGATGGTAGGCGTGGCGACCATCACCTCGGCGGCCACAATTCGTCCACGGCCGTCGGCCCGCGGGAGAAGACGCTGCGAAATCACGGAGTGGAGTGATTCCGCGAGCCGGATGCGCACCACGTCCTGCTCTTCGGGCGGGAACATCGAGACCATGCGCATGATCGTCGACTGCGCGTCGGGCGTATGTACCGTTGCCATCAGCAAGTGGCCCGTCTCTGCTGCCTTGCACGCGGTGTCGATCGATTCGGCGTCGCGTAGCTCGCCGAGCACGATGACATCCGGGTCCTGCCGTAGCGCGGATCGCAAACCGTTGCGGTACGACTCAGTATCCACACCAACTTCGCGCTGCGTAATGGAGGACTGGACGTCGCGATGGAGGAACTCAATCGGCTGCTCCAACGTCACGATGTGCTTATGCACGTGCAGATTGATGTGATGGATCATCGCTGCGAGCGTGCTCGATTTTCCCGAGCCCGTGACGCCGGTAACGAGCACCATGCCGCGTTCAGCCAGGGCGATGTTCTCCAGCACGGGCGGAAGCGTCAGCTCCGCGACGGTGGGAATGTTGAACGGGATGACCCGCATCACGATCATAAAGCTCGAGCGCTGCCGCAGGATATTCACGCGGAAGCGACCGATGCCGGCTGCGCCCCATGAACAGTCGTAGTCCAGCAGCGCGTCGATGTTCTGCCTAACATGCTCGTTAGGTATCAGCCGCAGCGCGATGGTGCGCGTTTGATCCGGCGTGAGTGCCTGCTTCGTGATCGCGACAAGCTTGCCGTCGATGCGCGCGCGGAAGACGTCTCCGGCTTTGATATGTAGATCTGAAGCGCCGCGATCGATCGCAGCTTTGATGATCTTTTCCATCGACTCTTCGCAGTAAGGGCGAACGGCGGACGCGCCGAGTTGCGCGCCAGATCCCGCGAGGAGGACGAATTTGCCGCCCTAAGGCAACGCCCAATCGAGCCTACGTAAGTCCCATGATATCTTTGACTTGCTGCATCGTTTCGGTCGCCTTGGCCTGCGCGCGTTCGGCCCCTTTGTCCAATATCGCTTCGACTTTTCCAGCCTCTGCCTGCAACGCTGCGGCGCGCTGGCGGATGGGCGTTAACTCCGCGTTCATGGATTCGAAGAGCACCTTTTTGCAGTCGATGCACCCCCACCCCGCTGTGCGGCACTGAACTGCAACGCGATCGACGCTTGCCGGCGGGGAAAACGCCTTATGCAGGTGGTAAATGTTGCAGATCTCCGGGGTACCCGGATCGCTGCGCCTTACCCGCGCGGGGTCTGTCATCGCCGGTCTGAGTTTTTCCCAAATCGCAGCCGGCTCTTCCAGCAAACCGACCGTGTTGCCGAGCGATTTCGACATCTTGGTTTGGCCGTCGAGGCCCAGGATGCGACGTGTCGGCGTTAGGCGTGCCTGCGGTTCCGGGAAGAACCCTTCTGCGAAGCGAGCATTCCAGCGCCGCGCAATCTCGCGTGACAGCTCGAGGTGCTGAAGCTGATCTTCGCCGACCGGGACCGTGTCCGCCTTGTACAAGAGAATGTCGGCCGCCTGCAGCACTGGATACGTGAGCAGTCCCGCGTTGACGCTCTCTTGTCGGGCGGACTTCTCCTTGAATTGGGTTTGCCGCTCTAGTTCGCCGAGTGGTGCAACTGAGTTGAAGATCCATGCGAGCTCGGTATGTTCCGGCACGCGCGACTGCACGAAGAGGATCGCGCGTTCCGGGTCGATGCCTGACGCGAGAAGGGAAAGACCCATCTCTCGTGTGCGGCGCCTAAGCTCGGCAGGCTCGAAAGGAATCGTGATCGCGTGATAATCGACGATACAAATGAGCGTCTCCGTCTCATGCTGGAGCGTGACCCAATTCTTGACGGCACCCAGGTAGTTGCCGATGTGCAATTCGCCCGAAGGCTGAATGCCGCTGAAGATGCGTGGCATTGGGCCAAGTTATCGACGCACGTGAAGCCAATCAACGTTCGCTGGTGACGACCGAAACGTTACTCGCGGCTTGCCGCGACGCGGCGCGTGAGGCGGCAGCATTTGTCGTTGAGCAGTCAAAACGGCTCGCGGAGCTCGACTGGCAACCTAAATCGCGCGTCGACTTTGTCAGCGCCGTTGATACAGGAGCTGAGGAGCGCATTCGCGCCTTGCTTAGTTGGCGGTTTCCAGATGCGACTGTGATCGGAGAAGAGTTGTCGCCTGACGAGACGCGGATGGGCGGCATCGTGTTTGTTGTCGATCCGTTGGATGGTACGACGAACTTCCTTCACGGCTATGCGCAATACGCCGTGTCTATCGCGTGTGTGGTAGATGGCGTGCTGCAGGCAGGTGTCGTGCACGACATTGCGCGCGATGTGCAATACGTCGCGCAACGCGGCCAGGGTGCCTATCGAGACGGCGATCGCCTCGCAGTTTCTCGCATCGACAAACCGTCACGCGCGTTGATCGGCACGGGCTTTCCGTTTCGAGATCCGCAGCAGCTCGAACCGTATATCGAGGGCTTCCAGCGTGTTGCTCGTGAGGCAGCTGGATTGCGTCGAGCGGGTGCGGCGGCGTTGGACCTCGTCGACGTGGCGTGCGGCCGGTTCGACGCGTTCTGGGAACTCTCGCTGTCGCCGTGGGACATGGCAGCTGGGACGTTGTTGATTCGTGAGGCTGGTGGTGTTGTAACTGACCTTGATGGAAATGAGAAGCAGGTTTCGCACGGGAGTGTCGTCGCCGGCAATCCCGTTATGCAGAAATGGCTCCTCGAGAAACTTAGACCTTAGAGACCTTAGACCTTAGACCTGATGTTGATCGAGTGCGTCCCGAACTTTTCCGAAGGCCGTAGGCCAGAGGTCGTTGAAGCGATTCGTGCCGCAATAGCCGCCGTCGATAGCGTCGTCGTACTGGATGTCTCGATGGACGCGTCGCACAACCGCTCAGTGATCACGTTCGTTGCGTCGAAGGAGCGCGCTGTCCACGCCGCACTTGCCGGGATGCGTGTGGCGGCACAACACATCGATCTAACTACGCATCAGGGGGCGCATCCGCGAACCGGTGCGACCGATGTGGTGCCGTTCGTCCCGCTCGAGGGAGCGACGATGGACGACTGTATCGCTCTCGCCCATGCGTTAGGCGCGCGTGCCGCGCGCGAGCTGGCGATTCCAGTGTACTTATACGAGCGCGCGGCTACTCGTATTGACCGCGTCAACCTCGCCGACGTTCGCCGGGGTGAATTCGAAGGGCTGCGCGAGGAGATCGCGAGCCACCCTGAGCGGCGTCCGGACTATGGTGCCGCACAAGTGCATCCGACGGCGGGGGCCACGGCCATCGGCGCGCGACCGTTTCTCGTCGCGTACAACGTCTACCTGGGGCACGCAGAGAACCTTCCTATCGCCAAGGCCGTCGCCAAGACGGTGCGGGCCTCGTCAGGCGGGCTGCCTGGTGTCAAAGCGTTAGGCCTCGAGGTGGATGGGCAGGCGCAAGTCTCCATGAACCTGGTGGATTTGGAGAAGACGAAACTCCACGAAGCGTTTGACGCGGTGAAGAGCGCGGCAGCGGCACGCGGCGTAGAAACGACCTGGAGTGAGATCGTCGGCCTCGTCCCGGAGTATGCTCTGGTTAGCGCCGGTGCGCACCACATCATGCTGCGCGGTGACTCAGCGGCGTTGATCCTCGAACGTAAAGTACGCGACGTGTTGGCCAGCTCGGCCGCTCCAACGGTTACAGCCTTTGCCGCGGCGGTCGCCGCGCCGGTGCCGGCACCTGGCGGCGGCTCTGTGGCCGCGTACGCAGCAGCGTTAGGCGCTGCGCTCGTGCAAATGGTGGCGGGGCTTACCGTGGGCCGGAAGAAGTACGCCGCCGTGGACGCCGAGATGCAGCGAGTGCGGGAGGAAGCTCAGGCGTTAGGCGTAACGCTCAGCGCGCTCGTGCAGCGCGACGCCCACGCCTACACGGCGGTGAGTGACGCGTACAAGCTGCCGAAGGACGCGCCGGAGCGAGCCGCCAAGATCACAGCAGCATTGCTGGGCGCCGCCATAGTTCCCCTGGAAACCGCGCGCGCATGCGTAAGCCTGGCTGACGTCGCGCTCGTGGTGGCTGAGCGCGGCAATCAGAATGCGCTCTCAGATGCAGGAGTCGCGGCCCTCCTCGCCGAAGCCGCCTGCAAAGGAGCCGCTTTCAACGTGCAGGTCAACATTGCCGCGCTCGAGGACCGCAGCGCAGGAAGCACGATGTTGAAAGAGGTCCGCAACCTGGTGCAACACATCAGGACCGTGACGCGTCGGGTCGAACACCTCGTTGCCAACGCGACTTGATTTCTTCAAGAGCAAACCAAAGAACTCTGAGTGCCGAGCTTACCTCAGCGCTCGCTGATTGATCTTTGGCCGCTTTGGGCGTTCCCTGGAACCGATTGGTTCGTCCACCTTCGCTTGCGGCGACAGGGCGCGTCGCTGCAAGGGTGATAGAACCGCGCGCTTCCGGGAGCACCCATCATGTTTCGCAACGTACAGCCCGTCCTTGGCGCTATTGCGTTGGTGATTTTTGGGCTGTCACTGCTGGCACGACGTTTACCTAACGTGGAGTGGCTGCAACACTTTCGGTTCGACAAGCACTTGACCGAAGAGCAGAAGGCGAGAATGCGGCGGCGAGCCAACGTACACGCCGGCGTGGAGTTGATACTGCTCGGTGTCATACTGCCGTTAGGTTATGTCGCCCTCACGGTGATGTTCTTCAACAGTTTCACTCCGATGGGCATCGCGCTCACGCTGGCCGGGTCCGGGCTGTGCATCGCACTCGGCGTCACAGCCATCGCGCGACGGAATCGCCATTAGTGGGTGATCGAGGAATAGACTAAGCGCATGAACGGGATACGCGTGTCCGTTCCGCGCGACTGCGTGACATAGATGACGATGAGGTTGCGCGTGGGATCTGCCCACGCCAGCGTGCCGTCAGAACCCGCGAGCGAGAACGTCCCTGGCGCAAATGGCGGATCGACCGGTCGATACTTGTCGGTGCGCACTTCCCAGTTGAATCCGTAAAAGCGATCCATCTGCGCCTGACGCGACGGGGGAAAGACGCAGGCTGCGTGCGGCTGGGTTGCGAGCGCCACGGACTCAGGCGTTAGGATTCGCGCGCTTCCTAGTTGCCCGCGCGCGAGCATCGCCGCCATGAAACGCGCATAGTCGAGCGCCGTGGAGTAGAGACCACCCGACGCTCGGAAGAACGGCACGACCGGCGGCATGGTGTTATCCCAGTAACGAGCCCACGGCCCGTTGGCCCTGCGTTGGTACGCCGCCGTGACGCGGGCGCGTAGCGGGTTCGCTGGATCGTCCACCAAGAAGGAGTCGTGCATGCCTAACGGCTCCAGAATGTGCGTGCGAATGAAATTCTCGGCAGGCATGCCGGAACGCTCGGCGATGAGAGCGCCGAGGGTGCTCGTCTCCGGATCGCTGTAGTAGTAGTCGGTGCCTGGCGGAAACGCCGGACCCCTCGCACCAACATCATCGACAGCTTCACGTAACGTTTTGTACTGCGTCCCACCAGTCGCGACGTAGATGTCGCCCTTGATCCCGGATGTGTGCGTAAGCAGCTGGAAAACCGTTATACCGCGTGATTTCGCGTTATCGAACGACGGTAGGTACTGCGCGACACGATCCTCGAGCTTGAGCTGCCCAGCCTCGCGCAGTATGAGTATCGCAGCCCCGACGAGCGGCTTAGTCATCGACCGCATACTCACGATGGGATCGGTTTGCATTGGAATGCGACGTTCGCGATCACTCCAGCCCATCGCATCGTACAGTACAGTCTTTCCGTCACGGATCACGAGCAGCACGCGCGAGTGAAGCGGGAGAGTGCGCTGCCCAGACTCGTCATTGCTTGGACAGAACGTTTTGCGGCTGTCTACGCCTTCACTGTCGGCTTCACGTTGGCGTTGAGTCGGAAGAGGTTCTTCGGATCATACTGGTTCTTCGCTGCGACGAGCCGTTCGTGGTTGCGCCGATAGTTCGCCCGCACTTCGGGATCGCTGCGATCACCTACGTCATTCACGTAGAATCCGTGCGTAAAGCGCTCCAGCGGCGCCCAATATTGCTTGATCCATTGGATATGTGGGCTCGCATCATCTCCGTGCTTCCAGCCAACTCCGCACAGCATATTCGCCTGGATGTCGCGCTGCGCAAATGCCGTGTCGTCGGCCGCAACGCGCGCGATGGCGCCACCGCCCTGTTGGAAGAACACCGCCGTTCCCCGTCGCGGATCGCCGGCGAGGCCGTCAACGATCGCGGACACCAGCTCCGGCGGAAACTTTGCAATGAAGCCGCTCTTGAGATATTGCCCTTGCGCCCGCGGATCAGCGGTGTCGCCCGATCGCTGCACGGCGACGTAGTCCATTTCTTTTACGCTGTCGGCGAGCGGCGTGCCGAGCTTCCGGAGTGGAGCGAGCGCCCGCTCCGCAGAACTCGCCGGACCCGAGTAGCAGAGGTGGAACAACGCGACTCCCGGCTCGCCACCGGGCGGGAGCGTCACAACGCATCCAAGATCCAGCTCGTCAGGCACTTGCGGGCCGTACTCCGCAAAGATCGTTAGGACTTCTTTCGCTCTCGCAATGGGATAGACGATGTCTCCCGCGAGGACCTGTCGTTGCATTGGGTGCAGCAGGAACTCGAACGACGTCACGATGCCGAAGTTGCCGCCGCCCCCACGCACGCCCCAGAACAAGTCAGGGTTCTCCGTCGCGCTCGCGCGGCGGAACTCCCCGTCCGCGGTCACGACGTTGACAGAGACGAGATTGTCGATGGACAAACCGAAGCGCCGAGCCACGCGGCCGAAGCCACCACCTGTCACGAGACCGCCGACGCCCGTGTGTGACACCGTACCTAACGTCGTCACGAGCCCGTGGGCCATCGCCTCGTGATCGACCTGGCCTAACAAACTGCCGCCGGTTACCCAAGCTCGGCGCGCAATTGGATCGACGCGCACGTCGCGGAAGAGCGACAGATCGATCTGCATCCCACGGTCGCACGTGGACTGCCCCGATACGCTATGGCCACCACACTTCACCGCCAGGAGCAAGCCTCTATTCTCGCGTGCGAAGTTCACCGCCGTACGGACGTCGGCGACGCCGGTTGGCTGCACGACAAAGGCAGGTCGCTTATCAAACGACGGATTGAGGATCAGGCGTGCAGCATCGTATCCGTCGTCCTTTGGCAGTAGCAGACGCCCGCGCAGCTGCCCCTTGAGGTCCGTGAGGGCTTTACCGGTGATTGTAACGCGCTCGCCGTCACCAGTCACAGCCTCGATGTCCTGCAGGCCCTGGCGCGGCGACGGGAGAACCGCGCTGAAGAGATTGCGTCGCGGGAGGGAAACGGCAGCGGCTGTGGCGACCGCGGAGTGGATGAAGGTGCGTCGCCTCATGCGAACCTCGATTTGTGGATTATTTGGCGGCCCTACAATAGGCCCGACCCTGCTCGAACGGCAATGGGGGACTGCTTCACCCGCGTGTTGTCCGGATATATCGATTGACGAAGTCTGCCAGCTCCTGCTCGGCGCGGGCCCATGCGACGTGGAGCACCAGGAAGCGGGACTCATCACCACGTTCGGCCACTAGGGTGGCAGCAACCTCCGCCCACTCGTCGGCGGTCAGGGTGAAAGGCTCCCAACGCGCAGCGCCACTCATTCCTGCATCCATTTCTCCGCGCGCGAGCAGATCGTTGAGCGCCAGGTGCGGCGGGACGAGGCCCAGACTGAGGAGATACGGGATCGCTCATAAGAGATCGACGGGCGACCCCGTACGGCGCTCCCCGGTTGTCCCTCGCGTCAGAATCTCACACACAACGTGGCGCATCGACCGCCCCTCGCGACTAGTGCCCCGCGGCCATTCCGTCTTTGCGCGGATCCGACGCCGCGGCATACCCGCGCCCGAGCCTGACGATTGCCTGCGCGCCCCCCGCCGACCCTGGCGGCAGCGCCACGACCTCGTGGCCCATCGCAGTGAGACGCTGCCTAACGCGCGCGGCGATTGGCGCTTCGAGAGCGACGCGATTCTCCGTTAGGTGCCGGAAGCGCGCCGCGTCGACAGCCTCCTGCAGGTCCATACCGAAGACGAGAAGGTTGAGCAGCACCTGCACGTGGCCTTGCGGCTGCATCGCGCCGCCCATGACCCCGTAACTCATCCATGGGACTTCACGCCCTCCGTCGACCTTTGTCACGAATGCGGGGATGATCGTGTGGAAAGGGCGTTTGCGCGGTGCGACGGTGTTAGGCAGCCCTTCGGTCATCGTGAAGCCAGCACCGCGATTCTGCAGTGCGATCCCAGTCCCGGGCACCACAACGCCCGAACCAAAGCCGCTGGCCAGGCTGTTGATGAACGAGACCATGGTCCCGTCTTTGTCGGCGGCTGTTAGGTAGATCGTCTCGCTCGAGGTGACAGCAGGACCAGGCTCCGGGCGCACAGCGGCGCGCGCGCGATCGAGTTTTGCGCGCCGCTGTTGGATAAATGCGTCGGACAGCAAGTGCTCGGCTGGCGTCTTCATAGCCGCTGGATCACCGACAAATCGCTGCAGATCGGCGAATGCCAGTTTCTTGGACTCGATGAGGAGATGGAGATATTCGCTCGAGTTGTGGCCCAGCGCTTTGAGGTCGAACGGCTCGAGGATCCGGAGCATCTCGAGCGCAGCGATCCCCTGACCGTTAGGCGGTAGTTCGTACAGCCGAAACCCCTTGTACGGTACGGACATCGGCGTGATCCATTCGGACTTGTGATCACGCATATCCTCAGTCGTGAGAAAACCGCCTAACGTGCGCACACGTGAGGCGATCTGCTCACCGAGCGCGCCACCGTAGACCACGCTTGGCCCCTCCTTCGCGATGCGGCGGAAGCTCGTCGCCAGATCGCGGTTCGTCAGCCAATCACCCGCTTTAGGAAATGCGCCGTCTTTCGTGAGATACAACGCCCGCGCGCCATCGTCGCTCTTGAGCACCTCGCCAGTCTCCTCCCAGTCGCGCGCGATCACCGGTGTGAGCGGAAAACCATTCTCCGCTAGCTCGATCGCCGGCTCCATGGCTTGCGCGAGGGTTATTGTGCCGTATTTCGTCAACAGATCATTCCACCCGGCGAGCGCTCCCGGTACCGTGATCGACTCGGCTCCTGACGACGGCATGCTCGTGCGGCCGCGATCGATGAGCGCCTGACGAGTGAGTAATGAACCTGAGCGACCACTCGCGTTGAGACCGACGAGTTTGTTCTCCTTGGCTGACCAGAAGAGCGCGAATAGGTCGCCGCCGATCCCGGTCATCATCGGTTCGACGACGTTGAGCACAATCGCCGCGGTGACCGCCGCGTCAATGGCGTTTCCGCCGTTCTGCAAGACGCGCAGACCGGCCGCTGTCGCGAGCGGTTGACTCGTGGCGATGGCACCGTTAGGCACGTAGACCGTCGAGCGGCCAGCTATCGACGGCGGGTGCGGTTCTTGGGCATCAACCGGACGGAGACCGGACAGAAACATGCTCATTACGAATAGGGATCGCGTGACCATAATGTGCTCCAAGATTCGCGCCCTTCGTTAAAACCTGCGGTAACAACAGCCCTTCCTCCGCGCTTTGTCGCTTTTGCTTCCGCGTTGTCCGCGGCGAGGCTGTTTACTGCCCTGGACGATACTCGCGTGTGATGTGACCCTTGAGCTGCGCAGGATAGAAATACACCTCGCGCAGATCGCCCTTTGCGTAGCGCAACGCCTGGTCATTGAAATGCGGCGAGGACGGAGTGCTATTGAGGCCGCCCGCCGTTACCGCCCGCGCCCTAACGCTATCGCCGAATTCAACGACAGCGACGAAGCTGTTCCCGCTGGTGCCGTACCACTTCTTGGTTCCGGGATACGCGCGAGCCCCGAAAGACGCCAGCGAGCCCCAGCGTGCCGACGGGAATCCCACCGGAATGCTTGGCCCCGAATCATTGAACGGCTGCACGATATCACCCGTTAGGCGCTGGAAGCGATTGATGTCGCCCCACGGGGTCTTCCAGGTACCGAAATCAGCCGCGAGCTTGTCTGACGCCGCGGCGAGTGACTGCAACCGCTGCTGCGCCGTCGCCCGCTGAATCGCGTAGTCGTGTGTATTCATGCGAGCGCGACTCGCCGTCTCGGCGACACTGCGCTGCAGCGTGTCCGCCCAGAAGACAGCTAGCGACGTCGCGATCGACGACTCGCCCCAGCGATAATCCCACTCGCGCAAAACCGCGGTCTGCTCGGCGAGCTTCGTTCTGAGCGGATTCGATGCCGCCACCTTGTCGAAATCGGCGATAAGCGGCGGAATCTGTTCCTCGAAGGCAGGGAGGTAACTGTCGTATGCCGCGGCGACAAGCGCGTCGACCGAGAAGTCCTTCCGGTCCTGAAGCACACGGATCGCGTGCACACCACGCGCATTTTCACTGCCGCGATCCATATAGCGAGGAAAGTCCGATTGTTTTGGACTATTGGGCCCGGCCGAAGAGTACGGAAAGTTGTTCGTGTTGTATACCCACCCGTTAGGCGGGTTGAACACGTTGGGGCTTTCGTCGATGGAGTGCGCCGCACCCCACTCGGTCGCGGGGTTGCTACCGTCGACTGGCCGCGACCAGTCAAACGACGTGTCGCGCTTGGGGACGAAGTTGGCGTGCCAGTATGCAATGTCACCATCAGCGTTGGCGTACAGCGTGTTGTTCGACGAGTTAGTGTGCAACGCCATCGACTCGCGGAATGCCGTGAGATCACGCGCCTTGGTGCGCGAGTACGATTGCGTCAGCGCCTTGACCGGTTCCTCCATGAGCCTAACGCTGACCCACTTCCCATCTGCCTGTCGCACGATGGGACCGTGATGCGTGCGATACACGGTGAACTCGCGCCGTGCCATCGTCCCACTGCTGTCCTTGTACGGCACGACGATCTTCTGCGTGATTACAGGTCGCTGCTCCTTGCCGTACCTGTAGAAAACCGAATCGCCGCGACGGATGATCGTTTCCGCATATTCGTCGATGTTGTCCACGCTGCTCGACGTGTGCATCCATCCGGCGCGTTCATTGAACCCCTGATACACAAAGAACTGGCCCCATGTCACCGCGCCGTAGGCGTTGAGACCTTCGTCGCTCGACACATGTACTTCCGCGCGGAAGAAGAACGACGTGTGCGGGTTGATGAGGAGCAACGCTTTCCCCGCTGTTGTGTTCGACGGCGCGATCGCGATCCCGTTGGACCCTCTCGGCTCGTCATCCGCGTCGCCTAACGCGTCGGCCATACGCCGTACCGAGTCGCTTCCGTAAAACGCCCGCAGGCTCGGAACTGACACGCGCTCGATGTCACCGCCGATGCTCCCTTCGCTGAACGTGAGCGCCATCCACGGCTCAAAGCGCGTGATGACGCGTGGCTTTACGCTCGGATTCTTATGCAAGTAAAAGTTCAAACCGTCGGCCCACGCGACCATGAGCGGCTTGAGCCACTCCGGACTCGTCTGGAACTTCGCTTTCATGCTGTCGGGATCGATGAACAGCTTCATCCGCAGATCCCGAAAAACAGCGCTCTCCCCTTCCGCCTCGGCTAAACGCCCCAGGGAGTTGATGAAATTCGTCTCGACGCGGTTGAAGTCATCCTCGGCCTGCGCATAGACGAGTCCGAATACAGCGTCAGCATCTGTGTTTCCGTGGATGTGCGGAATTCCCCAATCGTCCCGAACGATCGTCACGTTTCGCGCCTGGCTCTCCCAGCGCCCCACATTCGCGTCTTGCGAGCCCTGCGAAGAGCTGGGTGTACATGCTGCGACGAGAATGAGCGCGAACTTCTTCATGTATAAACCCCTCGTGTCCGGTGCCGCCGTTGTGTAAAAGCGGATACCACTTGTTAGGCGTCCTGTACGTCCTCGATCGTCGCGTCGCCGTTGGACGCGACCTGAACCCTCACAACGCGCCTACGCTCCAGAGCGTTGCGCAACTGCGCGAGTATAGAGTCCAGACGTGGATGCGCCCTGGAGAGCTTATAGATGCGCGCGGATTCGAGGAATACCACGTCCACGTGGTCCGGTCGCTCCCGCACACGGGCGACGGTCATCTCATGCCAGCGTCGTTCGTCTCCTCCCTGTGCGTGCGAGTCAGCAAGCGTCACAGCTCAGGTCGCGCACATCAGCAGGTCGTGAGGTTCTTGTACTGGATCAGTTTCGCGTCTGTCGCCGTGTAGTTCGGATCGGTTGTGAAGGACGTGCCCTGGATGTTCGCCGGTGTATACGCCGATCCCGGCTGAATTGAATACATCGCTACACTCGCGTTGGCGCCGCACGACATGTTCTCCTGAGCCATCAGCCAAGTACTCAACAACACCGGCTTATCAAACATGCTCGGATCGATGACCATCGCCAGCTCGATCTTGATTCCGAACAGCTTGATCCGTACGCGCACAAGCGGTGCGACGTGATACCACCATTTCACACAACATCCGCCCCATTTGTCGGCACGGACCCATAGGTCGTCGTCGACTTCGTTCGCGAAACTGAACACCTTCTCGCAACAGTAGCCGTACTTCTCGACAATAATCTTGCGCATCTTGTGCGCGCGGGCGAAGCAGCCGTCTCGTACGTACTGGAATGGGATGCACGGTGTAACCGCAGGCGGTCCTGGAAGATGACACGACTGCGCAGCGCAGAAATCGAAAATTTGCTTGGCTGTGGCGTAGTTCGGGATTACGCGCGCGCACAGGCGGAATATCCTGAAGTCCAGGAAGCGACCGACGATGTTGAATGTCGTCGGATCCAGCTTGGCCACGTTAATGCGTACGGGCTTCTCCGGCTTCTCCACGAACGTGCGATCGCGCTCGAATTGGCGCCGCTCGCGGGGCGACGGCTCGTCGATCCTCCGTACCACGCCACGGCGCAGATCAAGTACGACCTTGACCGGCGACTTGCTCTTGCGAACGCTCGTTAGGTGGCGCCCAAGCGCCGCGCGTGCTTTAGTGCGCGGCAGCGTATAGATCCGTTCGCTCTCGTTGAACAGAACTTCGATCTCTTTCGCGCCTCGCCGCCGCCGGAGTGCGGCGACGGTAAAGACTCCCTTCTCCGTCGTTCGCGGCATCTTTCCCTCCCACCTTCTCGGTGACGCCCCGGGCGCCGTGTCCAACCGTATGTCGCGTTAGGCTCCGTCCGCGGGGACTTGCTGTCGCGACCACGAACTTGTCACAGCGCCCGCGTTCGAGAAAGAGCCCCTAGTACATCGGCGGAATCGGCCCTTCGCCAACGCGGTGTGGTCCGGACAGCTCCAGGTACTGCTGCTGCTCAGTCCAGCGCCACGACTTGAAGATCGAGAAGATCAGCAGAAGCAAGCCTACTCCAGCCGAGAACACGCCGTAGCTAAGCAGACCAACGAAGGGGGAGAAGAAGAACGTCAGCAGCAAGCCCATCGGCACTGCGCCCTGAAGGATGAACTGCGCGGCCTGCTTTTGGTCTGGTGTCATTCCCACGTGAATTTTGGCCAACTCTTGGCGCGCTAACACTGACTTCTCCAGCTGCTCCGCTATCGTCGTGATATCACGCCGGGCATCGAGCACCGCGTCGGCACCCTGGTCGGCATCGCCAACCAACTCCTTCGATGAGCCAATTGGGGGCGCGGCGAATTCCTTCGCGTGCTTGCGTTGCACCTCCACTGCCGCAATCACCGACTTGTCATTTACCGCAAGCGCTACGGGCATAACGCTCCCCAATCCAATCGCGCCATAGACGAAGACGACAGCCATCCATTGGAACGAGCGGCCGCCGAGGTTCCCCGTTGCCGACATGACCAACTTCGCGATGGCATAGGCGATTCCGAACGACATGAGGTGGCGCAGGAACGGAAGCGTCATCGACATTCCGCCAAACAGCAGAGCGCAACCGAGTGCCGCGCTTCCGCCCCATAACAGCGCACGCGTTGTCGCCTCTGGACCGCGTCCATATGCCAGTTGTTTCGCGTACGGCGCTCGACACTTGGTACAGACTGGTCTACCGGCCATGGCGAAGTAGTTCTTGTACATCGTGATACGACAGTCGGAACAGCGAAGTACCGGCGGCACGGCCACCGGCGGCCCCGCGGTCTCCTCCGGCTCGGATTCTTTCCGTTCCGGACGAGCCGGTTTCTGCTCCTCTTCGGCCGTGTCGATCTTTTTGAACGCGTCGAACATGCTCTTGTCGCCTGTAAACATTCTCCGCTCCAAAGCCTGGTCGTAGCTCCACGCTCCCTCGCCATCGGCAAGGGATAAGGGTGATAGAAGGAGACGACTGGCCCGAGCGGCGCGTTTCGGCCAAAGAGGGGCGCCGGACGCGGAGTCGCGGCCGCTCTAATTGCGGCTGAGGGAGGCGGGGAGGATGCCTTTACTGCCGAACTTCTGCCTAACGCGGTCGACGGTACGCGCCACCACCCGGTCGCGCTCTGTCTCGGCAAGAGGGTTCGGCTCGCGCGCAAAAAGCTGCAGCTGATCGGCCTTGGGGTCGTGCGCCAGATAGGAAAGCGCGACCCCGAGGAGGCGCGCTGGGACTCGCCGCGCCGCGCGCAGCTTGGTGAGCAGTTCGCGCGCGACGCCCATTATGACGCGATCGGCGACTACAGGCTCGGGAAGCGT
The DNA here is from genome assembly GCA_052388395.1 of Gemmatimonadaceae bacterium. Classification (GTDB taxonomy): domain Bacteria; phylum Gemmatimonadota; class Gemmatimonadetes; order Gemmatimonadales; family Gemmatimonadaceae; genus DASYRX01. The sequence goes on from JBQTIF010000121.1 coordinate 19,569, forward strand.
CCGCTGGGCCGCGCGGTTGCGAAAGTCCCAGTCGCGGATACGCACCGTGATGGTGCGTGCCGCAACGCCGTCGCTGCGCAGATCGAAGGCGGCTCGCGTAACGAGGCGCAATAGCTCGCGCTCGAGATCGGAGTCGTTATGCATGTCGCGTGAGAACGTCTCATCGCGGCTGATACTCTTCGCGTCGCCACGCGACTCGACGGGAGATTCGTCTACCCCGTGTACGCGGTCCCAGAGCCAGTCGGCCGCGCGCTCACCTAGCAGGCGTCGCAACGTCGGCACGTCATGCTGCAGTACATCTGTTACACTCGTTAGGCGCAACTTTGCCAAGCGCTGCTGGAACTTCGGTCCTACGAATGGGATCTCGGCCAGCGACAGCGTGTTGAGGAAGTCCTGTTCGCTCCCGGGCTCCACGATGTGCACGCCGTTTCCGCCGCTTCCTACTCTCGGTTTCGCGCGCTCGACGGCGAGCTTCGCAATCAGTTTGCTGGTGCCGCCACCAATTGAAATCGTTAGGCCGCTCTCGCGATGCACGCTGTCCCGGATGCGCTGCGCCGTGCGGTCCAGCGGTTCATTGTGATAAATGCGTTCCGTTCCACCGAGGTCGAGGTACCATTCATCGACGCTGGCCCCCTGGACCATCGGCGTGAAACGCTGCAGCAACGCGCGGATCTCTCTGCTCTTGACTGCGCACGCCTTTGCAGGAACCGGAACGCACAGCGCATCCGGACACAGTCTCAAAGCCCGAGCGATCGGCATGGCCGACCGGACGCCGAATTTTCGCGTCTCATACGAAGCGGAGCAGACTACGCCGCGACTCTCTCGCGTCCCGCCTACGATGAGGAGGGGCGCCTTGCCGGCGCCCTCCGGGTCGACTGCCCGAGCGACCGCCACGAAAAACGCGTCGGCGTCCGCGAGCAGGATGCGCCGAGGGAGTGGTGGGGGATGGACTTCCATTCCAGTTACCGGTTCACCCCTCCTCGTCGTCCGCGCTGCCTCCACTGCCCTGAGCGGCGTCGATCGACCCTTGCAGTCCGTGAGCTAGCGCGACCGAGCCGCCGATGAGCTCGTCCCAGCTCATCTCGCGCCCTTTACGCTTCCCCTTCTCGACGATCTTGAGCCCCTGCGGCGAGAGCGTGACAGTGTAGGGCACTTCGTTGAAATCGATCTCACGCTTGATCGCTTTATCGAGTCGAGTGGTCATCAGAAATTCCGTGGTCAAGGGTGAACATGCCTAACGACTTGCCTGCGATGCGTGCGGCGCGCTGTAAGCGGCGCGCGGAAGAGAATGAGAAAAGTGCGGGAGGACCATTCAACCAGCAAGCGGTATCGGTCCGAGCGGATCTTCCGCCGGCCCGCCTAACACCAACCCGTGGGGAGTAAATCGGGAACCGTGACAGGGGCAGTCCCACGTTTGCTCGGCCTTGTTCCAGCGGACGAGACAGCCGAGGTGTGTGCAGACGGCGCTCACTTTGATGACCTCACCAGACTCCGTGCGATGAACCGCGACGGGCTTGCCGTCGACCTGAATCACCTTTCCATCGCCGCGCGGCACGTTCTCGATGCCGCTCGAGCGATCCTTGCGTAACCGGTCCAGGATGAAATGCAGGGGGTAGTCGACGTTCTCTCTGAGGAGCGTCGTTAGGCTCCCAGGTTTGAGACTCTTGCGCTGCGGGTCGAAGAGTTCCTGCCACGGGTTTGTGCGCTGCACAACGAAATCATGCGCCATGATGCCGGCGAGCGTGCCGAACGTGAGGCCATTCCCCGCGTAACCTGTCGCGATGAATTGCCGCTCCGCGGTACGGCCGATGTACGGCAAGCCATCATTCGTTTCGATTACCTGCCCCGACCAGCGCCGTTCGGTCGCGGCCTGTGGGATGATGTCCCGCAGCGCGCATTCAACCATGCGGTAGCAAGCATCCGTGTCATCCACTTGTCCAGTCTTATGGTCTGCGCCGCCAAACACCGCGTAGCAGTGCGACCCTGCATCGTGTACTCGAAGGTAGTAGTAGGGATCCGAAGTGTCCGAATAGAGACCCGGCGCCTGTGCATCGCGCGGAATGCGCGCGCCGAGCACGTACGAGGAATACGGATACAATTTCGTCTGGAAGAGTGTCGCGGGAAGAAGTCCCGTTAGGCCCATCAGCGGGACGTGCGTAGCGACAATGAGATAGTCGCAGGTCACATTCTCGCCGTTGACGATCACCGCCAGCGGATCCTCGACGGTCTCTGCAAACTCGGCGTCGTCAAACACATGCGAGCCATCGCCGTCGACCGCGCGCGCGAGTGCGGAGAGATATGCCAGCGGGTGAAAGATCGCCTGGTCTGCGTAGGAGACCGCCGGTTTCCCCTTGATCGGCCCGATGCGATGCAACTGCGCAGCGAAGCCAAGCTCGTTCGCCGCTCCGTGTTCGCTCGTGAGTAGCGGGTACTCGTCCTTCTCGCCGTATAATGCGGCGTAAAGAAAGCCGGGAACGCGCTGAAAACCGCAGTCAATGTTCAGCTGTTCGATGGTGGTTTCGATCGTGTCGATAGCAGTGGCGCCTCCCTGCCAGACGAGCGACGCCGCGTCCTTTCCGAAGCGCTTGATTAGATCGGTCAGTCGCAGATCGGTGACGTACGTGAGGTGCGCGGAGGTGCTGCCGGTCTCACCCGCGCCGTTGCGTTCGCGCTCGAAGACAGCGACCCGCTTCCCCCCCCTCTTCAGGAGATACGCCGCCGTAAGTCCTGTGATGCCGCCGCCTACGACGGCAACGTCGACATGTCGTGGGAACCCGCGCGCAGGAAAGCGTGGAGTAGTCGTGCTACTTCGCCAAAGTGATTGCTCGATCATGGGATCTGGGTGTCACGCCTAACGAATGTGTCTCCTGAAGTCCGCGACCGAAGCTAGCTGAGTCATGCACACGGTTCGGGGCCCTCAGGAGCGAAGTACGCAAGGGCGGCGCCAGTCGAGCCCCTATTGCGGGCCTTCGGAACGATCAGTTCGCCAGGATCGCGCTCTTGCGAGCCGGGCGTTAGCGTCAAAGGACACAAAAGGCGCAACCGTCCGTGCGGCATCGTATTGCTGTCGACATGACGGAGCCAACGATGCGCGGTACGGGACTGCCAACTCTGCTTCTGCCGCTCGTGGCGATGTGCCACGCGCCGAACGGCGTCGCCGTCGAAGAGGAAGGCTCGTTTGCCCCAGATTCGCTCGTCGCTGTAGGGAACATGACAGCGGCTCGGGCGGCGCACACGGCGCCGACGCTTTCAGATGGCCGCGTGCTCTTTGTCGGTGGCGTGACGACCAACTGGACGTTTTTGGCGACGGCTGAGCTTTTCGATCCAGCGGCCAATCGGTTCGTTGCGACTGGATTGATGTCAGTACCGCGAGAATCGCACGTGGGAGTACTGCTCGCCGATGGAACGGTGCTCGTCGCCGGCGGCCATTCTGGGCGTCGTGAGAACATCCAGATCTACGCCAGCGCAGAGCGCTACGACCCCGAACGTGGAGTGTTTGTGCCGATCGCCACGATGACGAAGCGCCGGCGCAAGCACGCGGGGATCACGTTGCCTAACGGGCGAGTTCTTGTCACCGGCGGAGCAGATGAGCGCGATGACCGTGGGCAGTATCGCGATGTCGAGACGTTTGATCCGGCGACGGGCCGCTTCACACGCCTGGGCGAGATGCAGCGGGCGCGGTATAAACACGACGGCTCCATGGTCCTGCTTCGCGATGGAAGCGTGTTGCTGGCCGGCGGCGCAGCCGAGGCCGAACTGCTTGATCAGTCGAGCAACGGCTTCCGTGTGGTGCGGGGAGCTGCCGGGTTGCCGGGGAGTTTTTCAGCCGCTGCGCAGCTTCGCGATGGGTCGGTGCTCATCACGGGCGGCTACGGCAACGGCGCGAACGCGCGCACAAGCGCCTGGCTCTTCGCGTTAGGCGCACGCTAAGGCGACCGTTACCACCAACCGATCATCGGCGTGCGATCGGTTATCAGGGCCGGATCAACAACGCTACGTACCAACCACGCAGCGACGTCGGCACGGCCGACGATCGATACTGTCCGAAAGTGCGCGAGCACCTTGGTCCGTCGCGACGGTGCGGCATTTACTAACGTGACTGGTCGCACGGCGACCCAGTCGACACTACTCTGACGCAGCACCTGCTCCATGGTGGCGAGGTCGGTGTACATCTCGCCGACCGTGCTGTGGCGAACCATCCAGCGCATCACGCCGTTCATGGTGCGGCCACTCTCGCCCACTCCTGCCGCGCTGATCACGGCGAGGCGACGAACCGCGGTGTCCTTCATCGCAGAGAGGATCGCGGTCGCACTGAGCCGCGCGACGCCGAGTGGTGGCTTGAGCGGTGACCAGACGTTCTTGGATTGACGCGTTGCGGCCCGATGCAGGATATGATCGCATCTTGCTGCCTAACGACGCGCGTCAGGTCTGCCGCTTCAGTCGCGCTTCCTCGTTCGACCGTAACATCGGCTGGAGGCTCAAACGACGTCCCCGGTCGCAGAAACGCGGTGACGCTGTGGCCTGCAGCCGCCGCAAGGCGTGTCGCCCAGCGACCTACGCCGCCGGACGCGGGTACGATGGCCGCCCTTGAGCAACGGATCGTAAATCGCCGCGCTCCGATCGCCAAGAGCCTGCTGAGAGGTCGTCGGACCGTACCGCATCACGCAGCGCCGCTGCCGTTGGCCAACGATCCTCTGAGGCTTTGAGGAGCGCGCGCTCAATCGCTTCACGCAACGCTCTGGGTGTGTCCGGAGCGAGGTCCCCCCAGTCATCATCCCCATGACGAAGTACGCGATTCCTCCGCGTTCGCCGACGTCGTAAATCGGCACAATGTGCGCGTGAGTAAGCTGCGCAGAGGTCTGCGCTTCTCGCGTAAAGCGCGTACGAATCGCCGGATCGTGTGCGAGCTCCGGCGGGAGCACGTTGATCGCGACGGGCCGGTTCAGTCGCCGGTCCCGCGCGCGATAGACAACGGACATGCCGCCGCGACCGATCTCCCCTTCCAGCTCGTATTGGTCGCCCAGTGCCGTAATTACGCGATCCAAGAGCGGCTCAGTCATTCGAATACAATAGCCTGCCGCTCTACAGCAGCGCCAAGCGCTGGTAACCCAGAGGCGATCGCGTTATCCTCTGCCGAGGCCGAATCGGGCGGCCTACGGTCCGCGTAAAGAGTCCAACTCACCCGAAAACTGTCGACAGTCAGAACAGCACCCTGACTTCCAGCCCGAGAGCCGCGGACGCCGGGCATGCACTCGGAAGGAGGGGTCTATGAGCCACTCACAGCCTTCACAGGCGACGTTGCCCGACCGGGCATCGCTGGAATTCCTCAAGAAGCGAGCAAAAGAGCGCTTGCTCGAGCTCCGCCGACGCGGCGCGCGAGCCAAGCTGGCCGATGCGCAGCTCGCTATCGCGCGCGATTACGGTTTCGCAAGCTGGCGTGCGCTCAAGGCAGAAATCGATCGCCGTCGCGCGCCAACTGTAGCGGCGTTTTTCGCGGCCTGCCAGGTTGGGGACGTCGCGACACTACGCGACCTTCTTGCGCGTGAGCCAAATCTCGTGCGCGAACGCAACGAAGGCGGCGGAACGGGAGTGCACCTCGCTGTTGCTCATGTCGATGCGCTAAAGCTTCTACTCGCGCATGGCGCCGATCCTAACGCGCGCGAGCTGGGTGATAATGCGTACCCTCTGCATTTTGCCGGTGGCGCTGGCGGCGTGGAAGTCGTGCGAGCTCTGCTCGATGCCGGTGCAGACGTGCACGGCGTGGGCGATGTGCACCAGCTCGAAGTCATCGGATGGGCAACGTGCTTTCCAGAGACGTATCCAGAGGACGTGCTGGCGCTGTTACTCGAACGCGGCGCGCGACATCACATCTTCTCGGCGATCGCCACTCGCGATCTGGAGTTGATTCAAAAACTCGTCGAAGAGAATCCGGAGGCGCTTTCACGTCGCTTGTCGCCTTTTGAGAACCGCCAAAGCGCGCTGCACTACGTGATCACACCGCCCGATGGACTGGTGGGCGGCGGTTTCCGAACGGGTTCGCACTACGCCATGCTGGACCTGTTGATCGAGCTCGGCGCCGACCTCGAAGCGCAAGACGACAAAGGGCGTACTCCGCTCGCCGTCGCCATGCTCAAGGGCGACCAAGAAGCGATGCGGCGACTACAAGCCGCAGGCGCCGAGCCCCCGAAGGTCGCCGAAGTAGCGATGGACAGTCAGCACGTCGCAGCACTGGCAGCGAGCGTTGAGCGTCTGGAAATCATGATTCAGGTTCCTAATGTTCGCGAGGCGATCCAATGGTACCAGTCGATCGGCTTCACGCTGGAGGGCGAGCACGAGGTCGACAGCGATGCGGCCTGGGCTGGCGTCTCGTTAGGCGGCTGCTACATCATGTTCGGTCCCCGGGGGACGAAATCAGAGCGCGAAGTGAGCTTCTGGCTTAGAACCAACCGGATCGAAGATCTCTATCAGCACCTCAAACAGCGTCAGCTCGAACGCGCCGCCAGTGTCCTCGCCGGCACGGCGCCAGAGATTCCGGAAGCGCGCTTCACGTCGGACATTCACGACACATTCTACGGGCAGCGCGAGTTCTCGATCATCGACCTCAATGGCTACGAGCTGAATTTCTACCAGCCACTGAAGCCATAGCCTCGTTGGCCGTGTCGTCTTATTGGTCCGGCGTGCCTCGCAAAGCCCACTACTCAGCGATTCTGGGTTCCGTGACGCGCGAGGCGCAGCTCGAGATGCCTGCGCACGTCGCGCCATTCGTGCGCGAGGATACTATAGGCCACCGTGTCACGCGCAGTGCCGTCGCGCCGCGCCATATGATGGCGCAGCACGCCGTCCTTTTTTGCGCCGAGTGCCTCGATGGCGCGCTGGGACGCGTAGTTGAAGTTGTCGGTGCGGAGACCAACGACTTTGCAGCCTAGCGCGTCGAACGCGTATTCGAGCAGCAAAAGTTTGCAGACCGTGTTGACGTGGCTGCGCTGCCAACTCGCGCCGTAAAACGTGTAGCCAATTTCCACGCGATCGATCGCTGCGACGATGTCGTGGTACCGCGTCGAGCCAACAATCGCGCTGTTATTCATCTCGCGTACAGCCCAAGGGAGCATGTGCCCATCGCGCAAACCGGCGAGCGCGGTATCGATGTATGTCTGCACCTGCTCGGGCTGAGGCACGGACGTAAACCACAGCTCCCACAGTTTACCGTCACTCGCCGCCGCGACGAGGCCATCGTGATGCTCTTGTGTCAGCGGCTCCAAACGGATGCCTTGGCCTTCGAGGACAACGCTGCGAGGCTCGATCACGGGACGTGGTTGCTGGGCACGCGACAAATTGCAACCCGCTCCATCTGTTCGCGAGGCGGGTGGACAACAAAGCGTAATTGCAGCAGGTCGTCCACCGTCGTTAGGCCAGCGTCAGCTGTGGACGCTCTTTAGGTAGAGCAGCGACGCACGTGCAGTCTCAAATGGTGGTTCGAAGGTGACATCGCTTCCGCGCTCGACCGTATACTTGAATCGCAGTAGGCACATGCGGTCTTCGATGACGGTCGTTCCTTTCCTGTGAACGCGCACACCACCTGCTTCGGCGAGACGCTCGGAGTGGTAGCCGCTTGTCGGCTTTTCTGGGGGGAACCACGGTTCCACGATGACAACGCCGTCGCGCGCCACGTGATTCGCGAAGCAGCGCAGTGTGCGCTCTAACGCCGGCAGCGTCCGCACGTAGCCGATCGAGCTGAACATGCAGATGACAGCTGTTGGATGCTCGGCGCGGATCCGCTGCGCTATCGCCGCTGCTTCAGCCGCGTAATCCTTGAACGAGAAGTAGATCGCGTCGTACAGCTCCGCCGGCGCGGTGAACATGAGTGAGAATGGAGTGACTTAGCCTGCCCGTTCAACGCAGGAGCAGCGCCGTGATAATGGAGCCGATGATCGCGCCAGCTCCGACGCCAGCTCCCACGAGCGTGGCATAGACGCGTCGGCGCGCCGCTGCTGGATTGGCCTTTTCTGGAGCGAGCCAGATCTCCGACACCGGAAACGTTTTGGTGTAACCCCATCCGTCGTTCAGTTTCACGCGCTCTTTGACTTCATCGTACGAGACGACCGTGCAGGTCCATGCGCCCCACCATGGCCAATTGCATACGACCCGCTCCCCTGGGATGAACGCGCAGGGTCGCAGCTGATCTAGCGTCACGCGATGTTCGCCACCGCCCAGGAATGTCACTCGAGCCCCATCGTCCCATACATCGAGCACCTCAGCGACGTAGAACTTGCCGTCGGCCGATCGCGCCCATGTGAGGCTCCCGACAGCGGGCGGTGACGCCGGTAGGTTGAGGCGCTCGCTCAGAGCGCGTTCGACGGCGCGACGGGAAAGCCCGACTTCTTCGGCCGCGCTGACCACCGCCGCGACCTCGGCGTTCCACTCGGGTCCGTGCCGGGTGGCGCGTTGAATCTCTTCGGCGCGAGCGAGCACGTCGCGCAGTTCATGGTCTGTCAGTCGCATGGTCCCTTCGCGTCGTCCCTCAGGCTGAAGGATCACATACGTATCTCGGACGCGAAAGGATCCGGCCGTCCCCTCCTGTTACTCGGCGGGGCGGCGCTCCCTCCCTACGGGGAACTCGCCGGAGGCGCTAAGCGCCCACGACGAGGGCGTTCATTGCTTCACAATCTCGACGCGGCGATTCTGCGCGCGACCCACCGGTGTGGCGTTAGGCGCGGCGGGCTTGGTATCACCGAACCCCTTGGTTGTAATCCGATCGGCTTCGATCGTGAATTCGGCGACGAGTGCAGCCTTGACCGCCGCCGCGCGGGCATCGCTAAGCGATAGGTTCGATGCCGCTGTTCCTACATTGTCGGTGTGTCCCTCGATCAGAATCTTGAGATCGCCGTACTTCTTCATTGTGCTGGCAATCTCCTTGAGCACCGGCCGCGATTCGGGCTGCAGCGTTGCTTTGCCGGTCTCGAAGAGGATGCCTTGCGTGGCCCAGCGACCCTTGCTCGCCAGCGCGTCGTACAGCACGTCGGTTTCACTCTCGGCGACGCGGATACTCGTAATGAAAACAGCCAGGTTGTCTTCCGGAGAGCCGAACACGTGCATCCGGATGATGGAGTCGCGGTGGAACTTGAATTCCGGGATGTTGTACATCCGGCGCTCGTTCACGTACATCTTGAGGTAGGCGCTGTCCATGAGAATGCGGACGTGAACAGGCTTCCCTCTCAGCTGCGGTTGCATCGCTTCTGGCGTGTCGACGGTTTGATTTTTACTGCCGCCGATGATCGTAACGCCGTTGGGATGCCAGTGTATCTCGGCGGATTCGGCGCCGCGGTCCCGGGCAACGGTACCTTCGACCGAGAAGACCTCGTATCCGCAGCAGTGAACCGGTGGCGCGATGACGTCAATCTCGAGTGTGAACCGCTGAGGCAGCTGCTTGCCGACAGGGATGCGCAATTCTGAGCGGTCCGTTGCGCGGAGCACTTTGATGCCGTCCCGCTCCACGACATCCATCTGGCCGGCGACGTATTTGAGGCCGCGCGCGAAATTGCCCACGCGGTCTTCGCTGAAGTCGGTATAGAAGATGACTTTGTTGCCTGGGATGAAGTCGTAGTTGTCCCAGATCTTGGGATCGGCCTTCGTGGCCGCCTCGGCGGCGTTAGGCGCCCCAGCAGCAGGTGCAGCGCCAGCGCCCTTTGTTGCGTCCGCGGCATTGACCTTGGCGCTATCTGCAGCCTTGGCTTTGGCGCTATCCGCTGCGGCTTTCTTCGCGGCTTCTTCCAGTTTCTTTTTCGCCGCCTCCTCCGCGCGTTTCCTCAGCGCCGAGCCGACCTGGGAATAACTGGTCTCGGGGACGGCAGCGCCTAACGTCAGCACCGTCAGAAGTGCAATTGCGAATCGCGCGACACGCATCACGTCCTCCTCGGATCAGCTTTTCACTGATCTACTGCCGGTGCCGGGCACGCCCCGCGCGACACTCCAATACACGTCGCGTAGGCAGTGCCCGCATGGGACTACGGCGCGGCGGACTAATGGCCGGCCGTCGGAATGCCACAGCTTGCACCAAATAACCCGTCAACTCAATGAGCTGATTTGGAAAGGGCTGCCTCGCGCCGTCTAACCGTGCGCCGCATACACGTCCGTGCTCAAGTAGCGCAGCCCCGAGTCTACGATGATGGTAGCGACCGTCGCACCAGTGCCCAACTTGCGGGCCACGCGGATCGCGGCGACAACGTTGGCACCAGACGATGTGCCCGCGAAAATCCCTTCTTCACGCGCCAGCCGTCGTGCCATCGCCTTCGCTTCTTCAGTTGAGACGGTCTCTATCTCGTTGACGAGCTCCGGCTGCCATAACGGTGGAATGAATCCGATGCCGATTCCTTCGATCTTGTGCGAACCGGACGGCTTACCGGACAGCACGGCAGACTCAGTAGGTTCGACGGCGACAACGCGGATCCGCTCGTTATGCATCCACAGCGCCTTCGTCACGCCATGAATCGAGTGCGCCGTGCTCACTGCATGGACGAACGCGTCGACTTGCCCACTGCTCTGCTGCCACAGCTCTTCGCCGAGTGGGAAGTATCCTTCCATAGCGTCGTGGTTGTTGAGCTGATCGCAATACCAGTGGCCAGGACGTTTACTGATCTCGTCGGCTGTTGCGATCAAAGCTTTGATCAACGCTGCGTTGATCTTCTTGTTATCGCTAGGCACATCGGTGACGTGTGCACCGAAGGCGTGCATCGTCCGGCGCTTCTCGTCACTAAACGCGTCTGAGTACACGAGCTCGATGTTGTAACCCTTCGCTGCGCAAACCAGAGATAGAGAAATACCTGTTGTGCCTGCTGTGTACTCGACGACAGTACCACCGGGGCGAAGGCTGCCTCGCGCCTCAGCGCGCTCGATAGCGGCGAGCGCCATTCGATCTTTCATACTTCCGGTCGGATTCGCCCATTCCAGTTTCGCGACGACGCGCGCAGCGCCGGGTGGAACAACTTTCTGCAGTTGCACGAGCGGCGTGTTGCCGATCCCGCCGAGTACGTTCTTGCTCATCGTTGTCAGTGCGTTAGGTGCGCCGTGCGGCCGCGATCAGGTGCGTTCCAGCGTCCATATAGCCGGGGTCCGTGCACGCAAGTTCCTCGAATTCCAGTAAGACATCCTGATGGGTGCTTGCCGGATCGTTCTGCTGCGTCAGGTCCCCTGTCGCGAGGATCGAGCGACTGGCGTCAGCCGGAAATAGTAGAACAGCGTCAAGGTGTCTGTGCATCGTTCGCCATAACGACATCACACTGAGAAGAAGAACGCCATTGGGTCGCGACCGGGCTGGCGCGGTCCTGTTGTCGTGCTTATTAGCCGTTACAGCGTCAGCGCGGCGGAGACGTTTACACAGGCGCTCATGGGTGGGCGCCCCGCCATCGCGCGCGTTGGCGAGTACACACAAGGGGTGTTTTCGGACGTGCTCGGCCGCGCTGCCTAACGGCTGGCGCGTAGGGCTGCCGAACGAACTGTTGCTGACCGAGCAAGGAACAAGCTTCGACGGGCCGGGAATACCGCCGACGGTAGCTGTACCGACGTTTACCAGGGCAGATCTAGCGGCCGGGCACGACCCTGGACTCGAACGGGCGATGACTCTGGTGCGCGGCGGATCGTAGCTCTGAGTCAGCGGTCGCTGGCGGCTCCTAACGAGCCGCACGCGAGAGCGCATCGAAGACGTAGCCCGCAGCGAAGGAGAGGCCGAAAGCCAGCGCAACCGCGAAGATACCAGGCGCGGCCGAAGTGCCCAGCAACACTGCGGTCGCTGCGGCAAATACTGTGGCGGCGACCAGCACCGAGAACACGAGCAGTACATTGGGCCTTTGGAAGCGGCGCGTGCCGACCAGCCTAACCAGCATCGCGCCGAGCAATGCGGCGGCGGCCATCCAGAGGAATCGCAGGTCGCGTTGAGCGCCGAGGGCGCGGAACATTGCGACCGCGAAGGGAGCAGCCGCCAAGAGGATTGAAATTGTGTACAGCACGTTCTGTCGAGAGGTTCGCTGCATCACGTGACTCGCTCGTTAGGTATGTCGCCAGCGCCACGGCGCCGCTCAATGTCACGTTAGGCGGCGCCGTGATCGTGCACAGTGCGTTGCTGGGTTGCGTTGCTCACTAGCTGCGTGATTCCACCTCAGACGTGCTGATCGACAAGTATTGGATTGCCGTCGGGATCTACTGCCATGAGGCTGGCGGGTCCTGTCGTGCTCTCATCTGCCTCGCTCAGCAGCTGAACGCCTTGTGCTTTGAGCTGCCGCTGCAGTTCGCGCACGTCGGTAAAGCTGCCGAGCTTTTGCGCACTCTGATCCCAACCTGGGTTGAAGGTCAGCATGTTCTTTTCGAACATCCCTTTGAAGAGGCCGATCACGATATCGCCGTTCTTCAGGATCAGCCACCCTTGCGCTGCGTCTCCACCAAGCGTCTTGAAGCCGAACTTTTCATAAAACGCTTGCGATGCGGCTAAGTCTTTTACCGCGAGGCTGATCGAAAATGCGCCGAGTTGCATTGAAATGGTCCGGTTAGAGGCAGAGGGTGGAGTACGTGGTCTGGACGCCAGCTGCAATTACTGCTGCTTCACCTTCCGCACTGTGCCTGCGCCGGCTCAACACACCCGCAGATACGACTGCGATGATTAGACCAACAGGCAGCGGCTCGATGAACGTGATCGCGGCATTGATCACGGGATTTCGGTACAGCGCCGCGAACTTATCCATCTCCGCTTTCTTGCGAGCGATCGCCTCCTCGGTGGCGCCCGACGCGCGCTCTTTTTCGACCACGTGCGACTGATACTTCTGCACGAAGTCGGGGGCGAGCTTGTAGTAGATCACCTGCCATGTCGCGACGTAGCAGATCGACGCCACGCCGGCGATCAGCGCGCCGACAGCGAATGCTCGGCCGAAGCGAAGCGTACCGCCGGCGACGTTGTCGCGATACGAACGCACGCCGAAAAAGATCAATAGAAATGCGACGACCAACGACGTGTATCCGATGATTTCGCCGCGGTCGAAGCCGATCTGGTCCTGGAATGGAAGGACGGCAAGCATCATCGCCGAGATGATGGCGCCTGAGATCAGGCCGAAGGTCAGGACCGTTTTCTTCATTCATTGCTCCTGTTAGAGAGGTTGGTGACGGCCGCAGTCTGGCCGCCGTACCTCTCCTTCCGCGTCACCAGAATGGGTGATTTTAAGGCGTAAGGCGAGAAATCATCCTTTTAGGGGATGAGCCTTTGTTCCTTGGCACGCTGAACGGCCTGTGTCCGCCGCTTAGCCGAGAGCTTATCGAAGAGTCGCGCGGCGTGTGTCTTCACTGTGTTTTCGCTGACACACAGGCGCTCGGCGATTTCGCGGTTGCTGAGGCCCGCCGCCATCGCCTCGAGGATCTCGAGCTCACGCGGGGTGATCCCGAGCTGGTCGAGGCGAGCGTCGTTCCGGACGAACGGTCCCGAGACGGGCACCGGTACTTCTTTTACGACGACTGTTTTGCGGGTCAGCTTGAGGCCGAGCCAGATCCCTAGGGTCGAGAAGAGGACGGCGACGATGCCGCCGTAGATCTCAAGGGAGTGTTCGAGGACGAGATAGCGGTACTCGACGATCTTGAGCGCAGCGATCAGAACGCCGCCGAGGAACCCGTAAACGAGGATTGTTTTCTTCACGCGATGCGGCAGTTCCGTGATAGCGACAATCAAGGTGCAGAGAGGTCTGCGACCTCTCAATGATGAGATGCAAACCCCTTAGCCCGAGAGTTAGTGTCCAAGTCGCCGATCTATGTTCTTGGTCGCCTGTCATCTCACTGGCGTCAGTTTGTGGTCGGCGGGCATCCCAACGGTGCGTCGTTTTATGGTCGGCGGGGCATCCGCTTCCGACCATAAACGCGGAGCTTACGACGCGGTCAGCGCGGCGCAAGCGCGCTACGGATTTGGCGCAGGTGATGCTCGTTATGCGTAGCAACTTTATCGAATTCGTCCTTTAGGGTGCGCAGACCGGTTATGCTGTGCACCCACTGAACGTCGCCTTTCTCCTCGTAAAATGCGCCCGCGTAGTAGATGATCGCATTACGGACCGATTCGTAGACTCGGCTCGACATGTCGAGTGGGACGCGAGAATAGTCGAGCGCCGCGGCCCATGCATCCTGGTCATAGTACCAGAGCACTTGGCGCGGCTCGCTCAAGACGCGGCGGATGCGTTCGAAGAAAACAGTTTCGCTATCAGCCAGGTGCAGCAGGATGTATCGCACGGACCACTTTCCCGGGCCGTACGTCCGCGCGAGGTCCTCGTGGTTCCCGAGCGAGAAGAATTTGAGTGTTTCGTCTCGGGTCTCCTCGAGTTGTTTGATGAGTTGCATTGTTGAGCCACCTATTAGTGGATGACGGCGGGGTCGGGGCTCGACGACCATAGCCGAGTCTCGCGAATAAACAACCCGAAACTTGCGATCCGAGTCAACGACCTAACGTTAGAGAAACTAGCGTCGTAGTCTTTTTGAGGGAGCGCACCTTGTCATCGGCTCGAGCTGCAGCGGTTTACGCAGGCCGGTGTATTACTGGCTGTGACCGCGCAGCTTGACGCAGCAGCGCCCCAGTGGTGCGTCCGTCTCATCGCGGAGCTGAACGCGGCCGACCAGCGCGCGATTGCCCTCGCAAAAACGCTGACTGCAGAACAACTAAACTGGAAGCGCCGTCCAGACGAGTGGAGCGTCGGCCAGTGTCTGGAACACCTCTGCGTCAGCAACGAAGTGTACCTTCCCCCGATTGCGAGTTCGTTGGTGGGGCGACAACTCGGCGCCGTTCAGGAAATCACACCGGGTTGGCTTGGCCGATGGTTCATTCGCAACTACATCGAACCATCGTCAGTAACGAGGCGCGCTCGCGCGCCGAAGAAGATCGCGCCCACGATGCACGTCGACCCTTCTGTTCTCGATCACTTCCTCCGCGGCAACCGTGAAGCGCGTGAACTTGTCCACCGCGCGAGGAGCTACGATGTCAACCGGCTCCGATTCAGGAATCCGTTCGTTCCGCTGCTTCGTTTCACTGTCGGAACGGGGTTCGAGATCGTGTCGAAGCACGAACGACGTCATCTGCTGCAGGCTGAGCGAATCAAGGAGTGCGTTGAATTCCCCGGGCGGGACACCGCTAGCGGAGCCTAACCGCGTCGCTTTAGAAGACGTACGGTACGAGCATTACTTCGCGGCTCACCACGACGCGTCGGTCGTGCCCTGAGAGCCAACCGATCTTCACGTTCCCCCACGCCAAATACGGTCCCCAGCGCGACTCACCGCGCCACGGATACCGCAGAGCGCCATTGCGCTCCGGCGCGATGATGAAGCCTAACGACCAGTAACCAGGCTTGAGCATTCGGGAAATCGTGCTCGATCCCGTTCCCCACGACTCGCCGAAATTGTAGTGCCGCAGCCCGAACTCGGCGGAGCTGACCGCCTGCGGACTGAACGTGCTGGAATCGCCCGTTAGGCTCGTCAGGGTGAGGTACGTCGTGCGATACGCGACGACAGCCTCCCACGGCCGGGGCGAGCCGGAGCGATCAACACCAGTGAGCTTTGGCCAGGGCAGAAACTGCAAGCCATAGTTGGCGAGCACCTCAACGAAGTTGAGCTTGACCGACGACGGCCCGAACTTGCGCTCGAAACGTCGCAGGTTCTCGAGTTGTCGGTTGAGCGCCTGCTGCCGCAGCGTGCGCAGCACGCAGTCCACGGGGTTGACGAGCGACGTGCGGCCGAGCCTAACGAGCGAATCGCGCAGTACGTTGAGCAGAGCGTCCTGTACGCCTTCGTAAACACCAGGAACCCCGGCCAGGAAGTCGCGCCCTGCACGCACCGTTGGCGTGTGCTTGGCGAGCACGCGAAAGCCACGCGGCGCACTGTCAGGCAGCGCAGTACCGTACGCAAAGCTGCCATCGTATTCGCGCGCGAGCGTGTCGAGCCGCGCCTCGAATTGCTGGAACCCAGCGCTGTCCCAGACCGCATAACGCGTGACGGTCGCCGCAACGCGCGACGAGTCGACGACTTC
The DNA here is from genome assembly GCA_052388395.1 of Gemmatimonadaceae bacterium. Classification (GTDB taxonomy): domain Bacteria; phylum Gemmatimonadota; class Gemmatimonadetes; order Gemmatimonadales; family Gemmatimonadaceae; genus DASYRX01. The sequence continues at coordinate 35,599 of JBQTIF010000121.1, forward strand.
ACGCACTGTAGCGGTGCACGCCTGCTGCGCCGCCGCGTCACCGGCCACTGCAAGCACAAGCAAGGTGATACTGCGCGTTAGGCGACTAACCATGACTCCAAATCGGTCGCATGTCGTGAGATGTATCCTGACCAGTCGTGCGGATTCTGCGGGGTCACTTTCGGAGTGCTTCCGCTCTGAAATGAACTCGTTAGGAGCTGGCGCAGCTGGTCCTTAGTTTGGATATCCGTCGCATGTTGGCTGTCGATGAATGACTCCTGGCCAGGAACATCCATGTATGCCCACGCGAGCTTCTCCCGCAGAAGATGACCGCCGACAGGATCGAGATTGCCAGTGATGGAAACCCAGCGGCCGGTGACTAGTCGCCGCATGTTTCCCTGAAAGTTCTGCTGCGGCTGCGCGAGATCCCTTGAAAGGGCAAGGAGGTTCCGCTGCGGAACAAGAGTATCAATGGTGCCGCTCACCGTGCGAATCAGCTGTACGGGCGACGCCATGAACACAACGTTCTGAATTCTGAATCCGTCGCTCGGTCGCAGATGCAGGTCTGCGTTCCTCGTGATCTCGTGGAGCGCCTCGTACGTGTGATAACACCCCATGCTATGGCACACGATGGAAATGCGCTGCAGCAGCACACTCGGTCCATCAATTGCCATCGCCAGCAGTTGCGATGTCAACGCCTGCACGAGGGCGCTGCGCGCGGAGGTGCTCATGATCGGCCATACCACGTCGCCTGCGACGTTCGCGACAGTGTCGCCGAGGTCATCGCCGCCGAGTCGCTCACGGATCCGGTCGCGCAACCACGTGACTAGCTGCGCAGCCTGCGTCTTTTCGGCGAACCAGTCGTTTATCTCGTCGTAACGAAGGTCGTAGATCGCGAAGTTTTCAGCGCTCGCGCCGAGGGCTTCCTTGAGTGCGACAGAGGCAGCGCTTTCGCCGGGCGAGTCATCGCCAACACCATGAACGAGGAGGATGGCATCGTTGCCGGGCCACTGCTGGCGCTGCGCTTGAAATGCCATTCGATGTTTGGGCAGGACGTGAGACATGGCCGCAATAGCCTACTCGCATTTTGCGAGCGGCCAACAGTACGCGGCGAATTAGGGGCGTCAATCGGCATAAACCGGTCCAATTGATCCCCCCCCCGAGCGTAACGGTTCGCGGCAATAGCGCCGCGGCGTCACCGGCAGCGACAGCGCCTAACGAGGCTACGCACCGTGTGATCGCTCGTCGCGCTCTTCGTAGAGACAGAGCTCTCTGGCAGGATGAGAGGCGCCGGTCACGTACTCATCGACGGAACGTAAGCCGTCCTTGAGTCCTCTGTAGTGCACGCGCTCGAGAGCCTGCTCATACGAACACCATGCATATTCGGAATGCTCTGATGGCTCCAGCCGCACTGGAACGTCAGCCACTGCAGCCGCATACACGCCAATCGCCTGCATCGTCGCGAAGCGTCGGTTGTAGATGAGGTAGGCGTGTTCGCCGGCCCATATCGTTGTCGGAAGCAGTCCGTATAGTGCGAGCTCTCGCTGGACGGCAGCGACGATCGTTTCGTCCTCGCGCACGAATCCGCTCGGAATCTGCCAGAATCTACCAGCATTGAAGTGGCGGTCTGCCTTCTCCTGCGACGTGTACAGCAGCAGAAACTCCGCGCCGTTAGGCGATCGGCGAAATGCCCAGACATCAAATACGCTAGGATCTAAGTGCATGACTCAAACTGTTAGGCTGAGGCGGGGGGTGCCTCACGTGATGTGCAGCGTGGCTCCGTATTGTATGAGCCCCAGTCTTTTCGCGAGAACCCGAGATGACCCATTCTCCCATGACGTGCTATAGAGCGGTATTCGATCCATCTCACGGACGGCCCTCGCCCACGCCCTCGCCGCTCTCGCAGCATACCCTCGACGCCGGAAGTCGCGATGTGTGTCAACGCCGGCTTCGTGTGCCTCCGGGGCGATGCGAACGCTGGCGCAAACAGAAACCGCCTTCGCGTCATCGAGTACAGCAAACATCGGGGTACTCGCCGAGACATCGGGACGCCAATCGTCCAAGTACGGACTCAGCAACGCCGCGTTGTCACGCGTCACCCTAACGACATTGTCGTCGCCGGGTAGGTTAGCCGGAAAATAAAACGCAGGCCCTGCCTCGGTTTCGCGAACGGGCTCGGCGCGAGACAGGCACGCGATGAACGGGTCGGCGATGCTGACGCGTCCTTCGACATCCAGGCCTGCAGGGTGAGACTCACACAGCGCAGTGAGCTCATCGACCAGTGCTGCGTCGACATCGTGGCGAAACCCCCAGGCGTTTCCAGCAGCGGTGCGACCGAGGAAGAAGCGCGGCGCCGGCGCGCTGCCAGCGTAATTGACAGCAACAAGACGGCACGCGCCATCGCAGGTGTATAGCGTCTCAATATGGAGACGCATTAAGTCCCGAGCGTCGATCATCTTAGCGGTCGACAGCCTGTTAGGTACCTGAGCCTGCGTCGGCGTACCCAAGCGTGCTTCTCCGACGCCAGAATGGCCGCGACCCGCGTAACCGGCCGGTTCGTATGCGTCCGACTGAGCGAGCTCACTTTCAGAGACCTCGAATACGGTGCCGTTCACGCGGCTGTCTTTTCTGCCGTTGAACTTCACGATGGCGTGATACTCCCTGCCGCTCGTAGCCACGAACTCCGGGTCCTCGATCTTCATTTGACGCTTGTTCGAAGCCAATGAGCGCGTCCGGGCCAGTTGCGAGCACGCAGCTCAACGTCACCAGCAGCGATGTGGATAGGTGCCTGATTGTTGAACTCGAGGAAGGCCGTGACTCGATAGCGGCCAGGTGGCAGCGAGTCACCGAGCACGTCTCTCACGCGAACGATCCGTTCGAGGTCGGGGGATGATATCGATTTGCCCGGTGGAAGCCGCAACGTCTCCAGTGCACCGACACATAATGCCCGTGGATTCACAGCGCTGCTCCAGCGCCCGTAGTTCCACTCTCGCGACGAAGCAGGGGGCTGAGCGGCCACGCGAACGTTCATGGAACAGTGCCCGAGCTGCAGAGCCCACGTCGCGCTGCCGGAATTCTTCGCGATGACGCGCACAAGGAGCAAGCTGTCGCCTGGCACGACGATTTCCGCGTGCGCTTCGAAATCGACGGCTTCGGAGCGAGCCGGTGGACGGGACCGGAACAGACTGCATCCGAAAAATATCGGAAGGACGACGAGAAGCAGTCCAAAGACGGTTCGACAACACGGATGCATACCTTGGCTCGCCACAGCGCTAGGTCACTAGCGCAATACACTCACCGGCACGCGATACAACCTGATCGACTTCCCCACGCGCGCGACCAACTCCTGCCCGCGCAACCACCTGTACGCTGTGGTATCGATCGCCCAGCGCCCTCCAGCATTCGAGATCGCACCAATCCGATAGTACGTCTCGCTGATCGCCACCCAACCGGTATCGGGCGCATGTTGCGACAACGGCCGCAATGCTGGCAACACATCCCGCGCTCGATCGCCGCTGCCGTAATACGCCAGCGCGAGATGTGTAATCCCGCGTGCCCGCGTCGTGTCGCGCAGGCGATGCAGATCCTGCCCCCAATCCAGATCGCTGTCGACGAGCACCCGCCCTCGCTCGTTAGGCACCAGCACATTGAAATACGCGAGCGCATCCGGGTGCGCCGTCGCTGACTCGATCAAGTACAAACCCAGAAAAGCAGCGGCGAGCGAGCGTAACGTGCCGCGATAGATCCACGCGCGCGCCACAAACGCTCCAGCCACAACCGCGAGAAAAGCATAGATGGGCAGGATGTGGCGCACACCGGCGTTGATATTCGCCGCCATCGCGACAACCAACACGGCTCCAGCAATCAACAGCGGCAGCAACGCACCGTGATCTTTCTTCCCCGAGCGGCGCCATTGCTGCACAGCCCACGCAGCGCCAAACCCCATCAACAACAAGAGTGCCAGCGGCGTCTTGACCAGGAGCACCACGGGAAAAAACGCCACCTGGCCGCTCAATGCGGGGCTGCCTAACAAGTATGTGAAATGGCCAGCCGCATTGTGCCGCGCGAGCTGCCCTAGTCCTATAAAAAACTCAGGAAATGGCGTGAACACGCCACCGGCCCAGCCCACACTGAAGCCATGCGCCGCCCACAGCACGCCGACCGCCGCAAGCACCGCGACGCCCAGCGCCCGCGCCAGCTCCCGTGTATCAGCCGCTCGCCACGGCCGCAGAAAGAACAGCGACGTCACTGCCAGCGCCCCGAAGTACGGAATCGCGGAGAACTTGGTAGCCACTGCCGCGCCAGCCGCCGCGCCTAACACGACGGCTCGCTTTAACGAGCGAGGATGTTCGGCCCACAAGAGCCATGCGGCGCACGTCCCCAGGAGCGTCGCCGCGAGCGGCATGTCAGTTGTCGCCAATCCTGCATGCGCGACGATTGCGGGAGTGAGCGTGAAGATCACGACCGAAAAGGCGCCGGCCGCTGGCCCCCCGATGCGCGCCCCCCACCACCAGACCAGCGAGCAAGCCACCAGGAAGAAGGGAAGCACACCGAAACGCGCGAGCCACAAGTTCGACTCATACCCACGTCCCGTGCGCATAACGGCACTCCCCTCACGCCGGACCTGCGCTTCGCCGACGCTGCGTGCTCCAGCCGCGTACGGTCCCAGCGCGATGATAACCCGCGCGAAGGGCGGATGCAGCGCGTCGAGCGTATACCCGCCGTTCGACCAGCGCGCGAGTCCCGCGGCGAGGTGGTTCGGCTCATCGACCGTGTGACTATATACGTTGTACGTCGCGATCACGCGCACGAGCGCGAGGACGACGGCGCCGACAGCGAGCCAGCGCCAGGCGCCTAACGACTGCTGCTGATGCCGCCGGTCGCTCGTAATGATAGCTGATCCGTCCGCTTCAGTTGTCCGCGGCTGTCAGAATGCGCGGCCCCGACTCGGTGATGGCCACGGTGTGCTCAAAATGAGCCGAGCGCTTCCCGTCGGCAGTGACGATCGTCCAACGATCCTTGAGCGTCTTCGTCTTCGACGTCCCGGTGTTCACCATGGGCTCGATCGCAATCGTTAGGCCGGGGACTAGCTTGGCACCACGTCGCGGCTTTCCCACATTCGGCACCTGCGGCTCGCCATGCGGTGCATACCCGACATAGTGCCCCACGAGATCATCCGCCGTCGTGTACCCAGCCGAGTGCACGACAGCCTGAATCGCCGCCCCGATATCGCCCACGTGATTCCCCGGCTGCGCCGCTGCGATCCCTGCATCCAGCGCGCTGCGCGTCACGTCGATCAGTCGCTTCGACTCGGCATCGATCTCACCAACCGCTACAGTGATCGCGGCGTCGGTGAAAAAGCCGAGGTACTTCACGCCGAAATCGAGTGTGACAATGTCACCTTCCTGCAGCGTTCGTTTGGGCGACGGGATCCCGTGAACAATCTCTTCATTGAGCGAAATGCACACGCTCTTCGGAAAACCATACAGTCCCTTGAACGCCGCTTCGGCACCGGAATATCGCTTGAGATAGTCTGCCGCGACGTCATCTAGCAAGGTTGTTGAAACGCCAGGTCGCACAGTATCTGCCATGGCCGCGAGCGCACCGGCCAGAATGTGGCCTCCGGCAGCCATCGTATCGATTTCGCGTTGCGACTTAAGCTGGATCACACGTTACGTCGAGCGCGCGCGACACGCGGCCAAAGACATCGTCCATCGAGCCGAGTGCGTCGACGCGTCGGACGGTACCGTCCAAACGGCTGTACCACGCGACGACCGGCGCGGTCTGGCGCTCGTACACGGCCAGCCGGTTGCGGATCGCATCGGGCTCGTCGTCCTTGCGCCTAACGAGCGCACCGCCGCACTTGTCGCAGCGCGAGCCCGGCGCGCGCCCGGTGTACGGGGTCTGACAGTTCGAGCAGACGGTACGCGCACTCAAGCGCGCCACCAGCTCGTCGGCATCGACATCGAAAACGAGCACGGCGTCGAGCGGCCGTCCTAGCTCGTTCAGCACACGAGCGAGTCCCTCGGCCTGCGGGACCGTGCGAACAACGCCGTCGAGTACGACGCCGCGCGCGGCGCTCGGAGCGCCTAACGCATCCTTCATGATGCCGAGGATGACGTCGTCGGGGACGAGATCGCCGCGATCCATCGCCGCCTTCGCGGCGAGACCGAGCGGCGTGCCCAGGCGCACCGCGTCACGCAGGACGTCACCTGTCGCGAGCTTGGGAACGCCGAGGCATTTCGCGAGTCGCTCGCCCTGCGTTCCCTTCCCCGCGCCCGGGGGCCCGAGGAGTACGACGATCATAACTCCCTACCGTCGGTCAGACGCCGCCAGTCTGCGCCCGACCGCGGAACCGAACGCGACCGCGCTTCATGAAGCCGTCGTACTTGCGCAACAGCAGGTGCTGCTGCATCTGCGCCAGCGTGTCCAGCGCGACGCCCACCACGATCAAGAGCGACGTTCCACCGAATTGGAACGGCACGTTGATGATCTGACTGATGATCTGCGGCAAGATCGCGATCGCCGTGAGGAAGAGAGCGCCGGGGAACGTGATGCGCGAGACGACGTGATCGATGTACTCAGCGGTCTTCGCTCCCGGCTTCACGCCAGGAATGAACGCGCCCTGCTTCTTGAGGTTCTCGGCCAGGTCGATCGGGTTGAAGATGATCGACGTGTAGAAGTACGTGAAAAAGAGGATGAGTACGGCGTGGAGCGTGTAGTAGAGCCACGTCCCTGGCTGGAAGTAATCCGCCATCTGCTGCAGGCGCGGATTGCCGCTGAATTGGGCCAGCGCACCAGGAACAACGATCACGGACTGTGCGAAGATGATCGGCATCACGCCGGCCGTGATCAGCCGGAGTGGAATGAAATTGCGTGCCGATTCGCGCATGCGACCGCGCGCGACGGTTCGTTGCGGGATCTGCATCAAGACGCGTCGCGCAGCGAGCGTGATCGCGACAACCGCCGCAACCACGCCACCCATGACAGCAGTCAGGAGGAGGAGGGAGAACGGGCCTACGGCGCCGGTCGACACGAACGAGAACGTCTGGAAGATCGCCGGCCAGAAGCTTTCGACGATGGAGAAAAAGATCAGCAGCGATGCGCCGTTGCCGAGCCCGCGCTCGGTGATTTGCTCGCCTAACCACATGACGAACATGGCGCCAGTCGTTAGGAAGATCGTCGTCTGTACCTTGAACGCGAACCCAGGCGCGAGCACCGCGCCAGGCAGCGATTCGGTGAACAGCGCGAAGCCCCATCCCTGCACGATGGCCAGCAGCACCGTGAGGTAACGCGTGTACTGATTGACCTTTTTCCGCCCCTCTTCATCCTTGTTCATCTTCTCGATCGTGGGGATCACAGCACCCGCGATCTGCAAGAAGATCGACGCCGAGATGTACGGCATGATGCCGAGCGCAAAAACAGTGGCCCGGGACAGCGATCCACCAACGTACAGATTGTAGAGACCGAGGAGCCCGCCGGAGCCCTGGTTATTGAAAAAGTCCGTCAGCGCCACGACGTCGACGCCGGGCGAAGTGACGTAGCTCCCTAAGCGGTAGATGAGCAGGCAGATGAGCGTGAACTTGATCTTCTGCCACAGCTCCGGCGTCTTGTAAATATTCTGCAGCGCCGCCGCAGGATTTGTCTGCGCCATTGCTATTCCTCGATGCGGCCTCCGGCCGCGACAATCTTTGCGCGCGCACCGGCGCTGACTTTCACGCCACGCACCGCCACCGGATGCGCGATGTCCCCGTTCGCCAACAGCTTCGCCGGGCCTTTGCGCGGATGCACCAGGCCTTTCTCGACGAGCGTCTCACGGGTGACTTCGCTGATACCTTCCAACGCATCCAGCCTAACAAGTTGCGGCTCTTCACGGAAGGCATTCGTGAAGCCGCGCTTGGGCAAGCGCCGCGTGAGCGGCATCTGGCCGCCCTCGAAGTGCGGCTTGCCGCCTCCGGGGCCGCCATGGCCAGCGCGCGCCATGCTCCCTTTATGTCCTTTGCCGGCAGTCTTACCCTGCCCGCTGCCAGGCCCGCGCCCGAGTCTCTTGCGATCGCGGTGCGAGCCGGGAGCCGGCTTCAGATTATGCAGACCAATCTTACTCGTAGTTGCCACTTTTCTCACTCCTCGACCGGCGTCACCTCGACGAGGTGCCGCACCTTGCGTAGCTGCCCGCGCAGCGCGGGCGAATCTTGCCTAACGATTTCGGCTTGATGGTGCCGAAGGCCCAGCGCGGCGAGCGTCTGGCGGTAGCGCCAGCTGTGTCCGATTGCACTGCGCACTTGCTTGATACGTAGCTGTCCTTCGGACGCGGGCGCGTCCTTTTCCGTGCGCTTGGGACCGCGCGTGCGGTGCCAGACAAACGTTCTAGGCATGTGCGACCTCGACGACCTTTCCCTTCGCGCGCGAACGATATGGAATATGCGCAACCTCGATTCCGCGCTCATGCGCAATTTGATCGACAGTCGTCAATTGCTTGAGACCGTCGAACGCCGCTCGCACCATGTTGTGCGGATTCGTGGAGCCAAGGCTCTTCGTGAGAATATCACTGATGCCCGCGCACTCGAGCACGGCGCGCACGGCACCACCGGCGATGACGCCCGCGCCTGGCGCCGCCGGCTTCATTAATACAGAACCGGCGCCGTGACGCCCCGTCACTTCATGGGGGACAGTCGACCCGGTCATCGGCACAGAAATCATATGACGGCGCGCAGCCTCGACGGCCTTTCGCACCGCTTCTGAGACTTCGTTCGCCTTGCCGGTCGCAAAACCAACTCGCCCCTGGCCGTCGCCTACTGCCACGAGCGCGTTAAACGAGAATCGGCGACCGCCCTTCACGACTTTCGCGACACGATTGATCGCGACGACGTTTTCGATAAGCTCGGAGCCGCCTTCGCCCTTCTGATCGCCGCCGCGGTCACCGCGCTTGGATTCGCGACCGGGACCGCCAGGACCACCGCGCCCACGGCCGCCCCCACCTTGACCACGCCCACCGCCGCCGCCACCACCCCCAGGTCCGCCCGGGCCGCCCTGACCACGGCCTTGGCCACCTCGCCCTCGACCTCCACCGCCCCCGCCGGCGCGCGCGCGTGGCGGGCGCTGTGGCTGACCCCCGCCCCCGCCCCCCCCCCCCGACCCCCCACTGCCGGCCGGCGCGGCTGCACCCTGTTGGTCGCTGCTCGGTACGTCTTTGTCTTCAGCCATTTCAGAACTCCAGGCCACCCTGTCGGGCGCCATCTGCGAGCGCTTTAACGCGCCCGTGGTATCGGTAGCCGGCGCGGTCGAACACAACCTTTGATACGCCGGCGGACTTTGCTTTTTCAGCGATGCGCTTGCCAACTGCCGTGGCCCGTTCAGCCTTCTTTCCTGTTAGGTCGCTGTCGGACACTGAGGCGAGTGTGCGATTGGCGACGTCGTCGACCAGCTGCGCATAGATGTGCTTGAGGGAACGAAAGACGACGAGCCGCAGGCGCTCGGGAGTGCCATTCACGCGCTTGCGCACTCGCAGGTGTCGGCGCGCGCGCCGTTCAACGTTGGTACGTGGAATCGCGATCTTGGGCATTACTTACCTCCCGCCTTGCCTGCTTTGCGCCGAACGATTTCTCCTGCGTACTTGATCCCTTTTCCTTTGTACGGTTCCGGCTTGCGCAATTGACGGATCTCGGCGGCAAGACGGCCAACGACTTCTTTGTCCGCGCCGTCGACGACGATTTGCGTAGGCTGCGGCGCCGAGAGCTTGATCCCCGGCGGCGCCTTGACCTCAATGACGTGACTGTAGCCTAACGAGAGCTGCAAGCCATACGGTCGAACCTCGGCTTTGTAGCCGACGCCTGCGATCTCGAGCTGCTTCTGGTAGCCCTTGGTCACGCCTTCGACCATGTTGGCGATGAGCGTGCGGGAGAGCCCATGCAATGCTTTGTGCCGTGCCTCGTCGCTCGGACGCGAGACGGTGATCTCGTTGTTCTCGAACGCGATAGCCAGGTCCGCATGCACGGCGCGCTGGAGCTCACCCTTTGGTCCTTTCACGGCAATCGTTTGTCCATCGACGGTGACCGTTACGCCGTTAGGCACCGGCACCGGCTGTTTTCCGATTCTCGACATTGCAAGCGTCCTCGGTTACCAGACCAGCGCGAGGAGCTCGCCGCCGGTATGCGAGCGGCGCGCCTGCGAATCGGACATGAGCCCCTGCGACGTGCTCAGAATGGCCATGCCAAGCCCATTGCGCACGCGGGGGATCTCACGCGCCCCGACATACTTGCGAAGTCCCGGCGACGACACGCGCTTGAGATCGCGGATCACACTCTGCCCGCCGGCTGCATACCGCAGCACGACACGCAGCACTTTGTGCCCGTTCTCCGTCTCGAGCGTGCGAAAGTCCTGGATGTAGTTGTTGTCGCGCAGGATGCGCGCAATCTCTGTTTTCATCTTCGATGCCGGCATGTCCACGCGACGGTGCTTTGAAAGGCACGCGTTGCGGATACGTGTGAGCATGTCAGCAATCGGATCGTTCAGACTCATCGCGACTCCTCGTTCCTATGGTATCCGAATCCGGACCTGTAGGACCCTTTTGGACCTTAGACCTTAGACCTGCAGTGAACTACCAACTTGCCTTCCGCACTCCGGGCAACAGTCCCGATAGCGCCATATCTCGCATCGCCATACGCGACAGACCGAAGGCGCGAATGAATCCGCGCGAGCGCCCCGACATCGCGCAGCGGTTGCGGATGCGGATCGCCGCCGAGTTGCGCGGCAGATCGCGCAGCTGCGCATACGCTTTGGCGCGCGCCTCTTCGTTCGTCTTGGGGTTGCGGATCTTGTCACGCAACGCCTTGCGTCTGGCCGCATATCGTTTGACCAGTTCAGTGCGCTGCTCGTTTTTCACTTTCTTCGAAGTTTTCGCCATTGCTGTCCTTAGACCTTTGACCTAGTTCTTCTTCTCTTCGCCCCTAAAGGGGAATCCAAGCTCACGCAATAACGCCAGCGCATGATCATCCCGCGCGGCGGTCGTGACAACCGTGATATCCATCCCGTGGATCTGCTCGATCATGTCGTAGTTGATCTCGGGAAAGATCATCTGCTCTTTGACACCTAACGAATAGTTGCCGCGGCCGTCGAACGACCGCGTGGATAGCCCGCGGAAGTCGCGGATGCGCGGGATCGCCGTGTTCACGAAGCGATCGAGGAACTCCCACATCCGCGCGCCGCGCAGCGTCACGGAAGCACCGATCTCTTGCCCCTGGCGCAGGCCGAAGCCCGCAATCGACTTCTTCGCTTTCTTCCGCACCGGCCGCTGGCCGGTAATGATGGCCAGCTCCTCAACAACAGAGTCGAGCAGCTTCGGCTGCTTGATCGCTTCGCCGAGTCCGACGTTGAGCACGATCTTCTCGAGGGCAGGCACCTGGTGCTGGTTCTGCAGCCCGAGCTTCGACATCAACGACTGCCTAACGCGCGCATTGTAGTCCTCGCGCAGGCGCGGCGGTGGAACGGGCAGCTCTTTGCCGGCGTGGACGCCCTTGGAAATCATCGACTTCCGGTCGCCGCCCCCCTTGCCTCCGCCTTTGCTCGCCTTGGGCGTGCCGCCCCCTTTCGGAGCGCCGCCGCCTTTAGCCGGCGCGCCGCCGGACTTTTTCTCTTCCTTGGCCATAGCCTAACGAGCCCTCGTTCGCGGAATCGCATCGCCGCTCTTGGCGGCCATGCGTTCCTTGGTACCGTCAGTATCGATCCGCATGTGCGTGCGCGTCGGCTTTCCCGATTTCGGATCGATCAGCATGACGTTCGAGTGGTGGATCGGCGCCGGCTGACTGAGGATCTGACTCTGTTCCTCGGCGCGCCGTGCCTTACGGTGCTTCTTGACGATATTCACGCCGTCGATGGTGAGGCGACCAGTCTTGGGATAGACGCGCAGCACCTTCCCCTCGCGCCCCTTATCGTCGCCGCGCATAACGCGGACGGTGTCGCCCTTCGTGATGCGCAGCTTGACGCGTTCGACCTTGGCCGCGTGACGCAGCGCACCGAGTCGCTGCCCCGCCGTTTGGCGATACGTGAGCACTCGCATCCTACAAGACCTCCGGCGCGAGCGACACGATCTTCATGTAGCGTTTGTCGCGTAGCTCTCTGGCGACGGGACCGAAGATGCGGGTCGCGCGCGGTTCGCCCTGTTCGTTGATGATCACGACGGCGTTCTCGTCGAACTTGATATAGCTCCCGTCCTTCCGGCGGGTTTCCTTGACCGTGCGCACGACGACCGCCGTCGCCACCTCGGACTTCTTGACTGTGCCGTTAGGCAGCGCGTCCTTGACCGCGACGACCACCTTGTCGCCGATGCCGGCGTAGCGACGCCGCGACCCGCCTAACACGCGGATCACCTGGGCGCGCTTCGCGCCCGAATTGTCCGCGACGCGTACCATCGATTCTTGCTGGATCATGGCCTAGGTTCCCCCGCCGAGGCGCGCACGTTCCACGATCTCGACCACGCGCCAGCGCTTGTCCTTGGACAAGGGGCGCGTTTCCATGATGCGCACGGTGTCACCCGCTTTCGCCGAGTTCTGCTCGTCGTGCGCTTTCACCTTGCTCGTGCGCAGCACCATCTTGCCGTACACGGGGTGCGCGAAGCGGCGTTCGATCGCCACCACGACGGTTTTCTGCATCTTGTCGCTCACGACAGTGCCAACGCGCATCTTGCGCGCGTAGCGTCGTTCGCCAGCCTTCATCGGTTCGGGCATCACTCGTCGGTTCTCCTCGCTGTCCTTACGCCGACGCGCTGGCGCGCGTCTGTTCGCGCAGCACGGTCTTCAGTCGGGCAATGTCTTTCCGCAGCGCGCGGAGGCGCAGCGGATCTTCCAACGGCTCCGTCGCGCTACGAAACGTTAGGCGGAAGCGCTCCTCTTCCAGCTCCGCGATGCGCGTGCGGATATCCGTCGCGCTCATCTCTCGGATCTCGTCAGCTCGCATGTGAGGCCCCTCCCGCATCTTGGCGCGCGATGAACTTCGTCTTCACGCCGAGCTTGGCTGAGGCGAGTGCCATCGCCTTCTGCGCGATTTCCGGCGTCACGCCTTCCAGCTCGAACAGCACGCGGCCAGGCTTCACAACAGCGACCCAACCTTCGGGCGACCCTTTCCCTTTGCCCATGCGCGTCTCTGCGGGCTTCTTCGTGATTGGCTTATCTGGGAAGAGGCGGATCCACACCTTGCCGCCACGCTTGATGTGCCGCGTTAGGGCGATTCGCGCCGCTTCGATCTGGCGGTTCGTCACCCAACCCGGTTCCAGCGCCTGCAGCCCATAATGCCCGAACGAAATCTCCGCGCCTCGCTTCGCGAGACCCTTCGTTCGGCCTTTGAACATTTTGCGGAACTTGACTCGTTTTGGACTCAGCATATCTCGAAAGTCGTTAGGTCTTAGCTCTTAGCTCATAACGATCGTTACGAGCTAAGGCCTAAGAGCTAAGAGCTAGCTTCCCGTTGAATACGTCTTCCCTCTGCGGTCCTCGACCACTTCGCCTTTGAAAATCCAAACCTTCACCCCAATCGTGCCGAACGTCGTCTTCGCAGTCGACGTCGCATAATCGATGTCGGCGCGCAGCGTGTGCAGCGGGACGCGGCCTTCGTGGTAGCCCTCGACGCGCGCGATTTCCGCGCCGCCTAACCGGCCACCACACTTGATCTTGATCCCCTGAGCTCCCATGCGCATCGCGCTTTGCACCGCGCGCTTCATCGCGCGACGGAACGAGATGCGTTGCGCCAATTGCGCCGCGACATTGTCAGCGACGAGCTGTGCTTCGAGCTCGGGTCGCTTGATCTCTTCGACATTGATACCGACTTCCTTACCGCTTACTTGCGCAAGCTCGTCACGCAGTTTGTCGACCTCGGCCCCTTTCTTCCCAATCACGACGCCAGGCCGGCCTGTGTGAATCGTTAGGACGACCTTCCCCGGCTTGCGTTCAATAGTGATGTCGGCGATCGCCGCGTGACCAAGCCGCGCTTTGAGATATTTGCGCAGCAGCGCGTCTTCTTTAATGAGCGTCGGATACGCGCCAGCGCGCGCGAACCAGCGTGAGCGCCACAGCTTCGTGACGCCCAACCGGAAACCGATCGGATTCGTCTTCTGTCCCATTAGCGACCTTCCTTGACGGCGACCACGATCTCGACGTGGCTCGTCCGCTTGTGAATCGGCGTGGCTCGTCCCTGCGCCGCGGGCATCCAGCGCTTGAGTTTGCGTCCTTCGTTGATGATCGCGTGCTTGACGTAGAGCATGTCAACGTCCACCGACGCATCGGATTGGCGCGCCTGATACTCCACGTTCGCTACGGCAGACTTGAGCACCTTCGTGATCTCGCGCGCCGCGTGCTTCTTGGAGAACGCGAGCAGCGTCAACGCTTCATTGACGTTCTTCCCGCGAATCTGATCGATCACGAGGCGCATCTTGTATGGCGATTGGCGTGTACTACGCTGCAGCGCCCGGGCTTGATTAGCCATGGCCTAACGAGCTCCCTTGCCTGGCGGCGCAGCGGCCGGAGTGGGAGCGCCCGCTGCTGGTGTCTTGCGATCCGGCGCGGGACCGGCAGGTGGCGCGCCTGGCGCGGCAGCGGCGGTAGCCGCTTTCACCGCCGTGTGACCGCGGAAGAGCCGAGTCGGAGCGAATTCGCCGAACCGGTGGCCTACCATGTTCTCGGTCACGTACACAGGGATGAACTTGTTCCCGTTATGCACGGCGAACGTGTGGCCCACAAAGTCCGGAACGATCGTGCTCGCGCGCGACCACGTCTTCACCACACGCTTTTCGTTGCGCGAGTTCATGACGTGCACACGTTCGAGCAGCCGCTCTTGAACGAAAGGACCTTTTCTTACGCTACGACCCATTGTTGTTCCCTTTGACCTTGGACCTAGAAACCGGACACTGTTGCCTTTCCACGCCGACGCCCACGCACGATGTGTTTCTGCGACGGCTTCTTCATGTTGCGCGTCTTCACGCCTTCCGGTTTCCCCCACGGGCTCACGACGTTGCGTCCGCCGCGCGTACGTCCGCCGTGTGGGTGATCGACCGGGTTCATGACCTCACCGCGCACTTTGGGACGACGCCCTTTCCAGCGCGTCTTGCCCGCTTTCCCCCACGACGCCAACTCATGTTCGGCGTTGCCAACCTCGCCGATTGTCGCGAGGCAGCGGCCGTGCACGCGGCGCATTTCTGTGGACGCCATGCGCAGGGTGACATAGTCGCCTTCACGCGCTACCACCTCGGCGCTGCCACCGGCGGAGCGCACCATCTGCGCCCCTTTGCCAGGGACCAGTTCCACGTTATGCACCATCGTGCCTAACGGGATTTCCTTGAGCGGCAGGGCGTTGCCCGCACGCACATCCGAGCCCGGGCCGGCGACAATCTTATCGCCGACCGCCATCCCTTTGGCGTGCAGGATGTAACGCTTCTCGCCGTCGCTGTACTCCACGAGCGCGATGCGCGCGGACCGGTTGGGATCGTACTCGACGTGCATAACGACTGCCGTGACGCCGAACTTATCGCGCTTGAAATCGATGATGCGGTAACGCCGCTTGTGACCGCCGCCACGGCGGCGCATGGCGATGTGGCCATGGTTATCGCGTCCACCTGTTTTGTGCAGCGGTTCGGTCAGCGACTTCTCCGGCTTACGCCGAGTGAGCTCGCTGAAATCCGGGACGCTGCGAAACCGTGTGCCGGCCGTTACTGGCTTGAATTGACGGATTGCCATGGCTCGCTCTTAGCCCTCGAAGACGTCGATCTTGTCGCCCTCGCGGAGCGTCACGATCGCCTTTTTCCAGTTCGGTCGATTGCCGATGCTCTGGCCGACGCGGCGCGGTTTCCCGCGCACGTTCATCGTCCACACGCCGGTCACCTTGACACCAAACAACTTTTCAATGGCCGATCGGATAGCTTGCTTGTTCGCGTCGGGCGCGACTTCGAACGCGTATTCGCCCTTGGTCTGATAGGCGGCAGACGTCTTTTCAGTCACCAGTGGACGCACGACCGTACGATGCAGGGTCGCCATGACCTAGCCTCCCTTCTTCTTGCCGCGTTTGGCGGCCGTGGACTTCTTCGCCGCGCTCTTCTTGGCCGCAGGTTTCTTGGCTGCTGCTTTCGCCGCCGCTTTCTTCTTCGCGGCGGGAGCCTTGGCCGCCGCCTTCTTGGCCACTGGTTTGGCTGCTGCCTTCGCCGCTTTGGCGGGAGCCTCGCGAGCCGGCTTGGTGCGCGTCGCCGCCGGCGGCAACGTTTCCTCGGACTCGGCGAGCGGCATCATCTCCGCGCCTAACGCGGCTGACTCGATGAGCAGGACATCTGACCAGAGAATGTGGTACGTCCCGGCGTCGCGGTACGGCATCACATGCACGTTCGGCATGTTGCGGCCGCTCAGATACACGTTCGGCTTACTGCCGTCGGTGAGCACAAGGACTTTCTGCGCGTCCACACCGAGCCTGCCTAACAAGTTGCGGAGACGGCTCGTCTTGGGCGCATCATAGGCAAAACGATCGATCACGAAGATCGCCGACTCACGTGCGCGCGCGTTGAGCGCGCTGTTGCGCGCCAGCGCTTTGAGCTGCCGCGGGATGCGCTCCTCGTAGTCCTTGGGAAGCGGCCCGAAGACCGTGCCGCCGCCAGGCCAGTTTGGCGCGCGGATGGAACCCTGCCGCGCGCGACCGGTTCCCTTCTGGCGCCACGGCTTTTGATTGCCGCCCGTCACGAAACCACGTGTTTTTGTCGCCGCGTTCCCCTGGCGCTGGTTCGTCAGATACGCCTTTACAGCTCGGTGCATCGCCGGCATGTGCACTACGCCGTCGAACGGATCGGCCGGCAGGCGCAGCGTGTCGCGCGGTGTCCCGAGCGCCGAATACGCGGCGGCGGATTGCGTCGTCGTCTCAGCCATCTCGTTAGGCCTGTTTGCGCACCATGACGAGCCCATTCTTGGGGCCAGCCACTGCGCCGCGGAGATAGATCAGGTGTCGTTCGGCGTCGATTTTCTCGACGCGAAGGTTCGTCTGTGTGTGGCGCCTGGAACCGTGGTGCCCCGGCATCTTCTTTCCTTTGATGACGCGCGAAGGATCGGTTCCCGGGCCGACTGACCCTGGTCGTCGGTGCTTCGTGTTGCCGTGCGTGTTGGGACCGCCGCCGATACCGTATCGCTTTACGACGCCCTGAAAGCCGCGTCCTTTGCTCGTGCCGGTGACCTTTACGTGCTCGCCGACGGTGAAGATGCTCACGTTCACTTCATCGCCGAGGTTGAAGGTAACGGCGTCCGCTGCTTTCCCCTTTTGCTTCGCGTTAGGCGCGTCATCCAAACGGAACGAACGCAGCACACCAGGGACGTAGTCCAGCCCGGCCTTCTTGGCGTGACCGACTTCCGCGCTGTTCGCGCGACGACCGCGCGGCGTGCGCTCCTTCTTCTTGGATTCGCGCGCCAGGCGCTGCCGCTCGAAGCCCAACTCCACCGACGAATATCCCACCGCCGACGGCTCGAGCACCTTCGTAACGGCGTTAGGCTTCGCCTCGACAACGGTCACCGGCACCTGCTGGCCAGTCTCCGTGAAGATTTGGGTCATGCCGAGCTTTCTTCCAATAATGCCAATCATTCTGGGTCCTGTTGGTGAGGGGATAGGGGGATAGGGGATAGGGAGGAACTGCGGCTCTTCTATCCCCTATCCTCTATGCCCTATCCCCTATTGAACTCCAATTTCCACATCCACACCCGCCGGGAGATCCAGCTTCGTTAGGGCATCCACTGTTTGCGCACGTGAATCGAGAATGTCGATCACGCGCTTGTGCGTTTTCAGCTCGAACTGCTCGCGCGACTTCTTGTCGACGTGCGGCGAGCGCAAGAGCGTCCAGCGCTGCGTCTTCGTCGGCAGTGGAATTGGACCGGCGACCTGCGCACCAGTCTTTTCCGCTGTGCGAACGATGTCAGCGGCGGCTTGATCGACAACCGCGTGGTCGAATGCCTTTAATCGAATTCGGATTCTGCCAGCCATAGTCTCTAGCTCTTAGCTCTCAGCTCTTAGGAAGAGCTCTCGGGGCAATCACCCTAAGAGCTAAGACCTAAGAGCTAAGACCTCGTTAGGCCAAAATTTTCGTCACCACACCCGCACCCACGGTACGACCGCCCTCTCTGATTGCGAACCGGAGTTGTTCATCCATCGCGATCGGCGTGATCAGCTCGATCCCCATCTGGATGTTGTCGCCCGGCATCACCATCTCCGTGCCAGCCGGCAACTCGATCGTCCCCGTCACGTCCGTCGTGCGGAAGTAGAACTGTGGCCGGTACCCCTTGAAGAACGGCGTATGCCGCCCACCCTCTTCCTTCGTTAAGACGTAGACCTCGGCGTTGAACTTCGTATGCGGCGTGATCGAGCCAGGCTTCGCCAGCACCATCCCGCGCTCGATCTCTTTCTTGTCCACGCCACGCAGGAGAAGACCGACGTTGTCGCCCGCTTGTCCGTCGTCCAGGATCTTGCGGAACATCTCCACGCCTGTAACGACAGTCTTCTTTTCCGACCCGAAGCCGACTAAGGCGAGTTCCTCACCTGTTTTCACCTTGCCGCGATCGATACGGCCGGTCGCGACAGTGCCTCGCCCGGTGATCGAGAAGACGTCTTCGACAGGCATTAGGAACGGCTTGTCGACTTCGCGGACAGGCTCCGGAATGAACGAGTCGAGCGCGTCATACAGCTCCTCGATCTTGGCGACCCATTCCGCGGAACCTTCGATCGCTTTGGATGCGGAACCACGGATCACTGGCGTGTCGTCACCGGGGAACTTCTGCTTGCTCAGGAGCTCGCGCACTTCGAGCTCGACCAAGTCGAGCAGTTCCGGATCTTCCACGAGATCACACTTGTTCAGATAGACGACGATACGCGGCACGTTCACCTGGCGCGCGAGCAACACGTGCTCACGCGTCTGCGGCATCGGCCCGTCGACCGCGCTGACGACAAGGATCGCCCCGTCCATCTGCGCGGCGCCCGTGATCATGTTCTTCACGTAGTCGGCGTGCCCTGGGCAGTCGACGTGCGCGTAGTGACGCTTCGGCGTCTCATATTCCACATGCGACGTGGCAATCGTTAGGATCTTCGTTGCGTCGCGCCGGCCTTGCGACTCTGATGCCTTAGCGACTTCGTCGTAGGAGACATACTTCGTCCCCCACCCCTTGTCGGCCGACACCTTCGTCAGCGCTGCGGTGAGCGTTGTCTTTCCGTGGTCGACGTGGCCGATCGTGCCCACGTTCACGTGCGGCTTGGTCCGCGCGAATTTTGCCTTAGCCATGATTCATTCCCGGTTGAGCGTTAGGCTCCGTGCTAGGGTTACCCTTTGGCCTTGCTGATGACTTCTTCGGCTTTGCTCTTTGGTACGTCTTCGTAGTGCGAGAACTCCATGGAGTACACGGCGCGCCCTTGTGTCATCGAGCGCAGCTTCGTCGAATACCCGAACATCTCCGCCAGCGGCACCGTCGCCGCGATGACCTGCGCCTCGCCGCGCTGGATCATGCCGCCGATCTTGCCGCGCCGCGCGGAGAGATCGCCGAGCACGTCGCCCATGTACGGCTCTGGAACAACGACTTCGACGCTCATCATCGGCTCGAGGAGAACGGCACCCGCCTTGCGCGCCGCTTCTTTCAGCGCCATCGACCCAGCGATTTTGAACGCCATTTCGCTCGAGTCGACTTCGTGGTACGAGCCGTAGGTCAACTCCACGCGCACGTCCACCATCGGATATCCGGCGAGCACGCCATTCTCGAGCGCCTCTTTCACACCCTGCTCGACGGGGCCGATGTATTCACGCGGCACAACGCCGCCGACAATCTTGTCTTCAAAATGAAAACCGCTACCCGCGGGAAGCGGTTCGAGGTTGATCACGACGTGACCGTACTGCCCCTTACCGCCTGACTGCCGGATGAACTTCCCTTCCACTTTCTCGACACGGGCGCGCACAGTCTCGCGATAAGCAACCTGCGGTCGGCCAACATTGGCGTCGACCTTGAACTCCCGCATCATGCGGTCGACGATGATCTCGAGGTGCAACTCACCCATACCGGAGATGATCGTCTGGCCCGTCTCCGCATCGGTGTGCACGCGAAACGTCGGGTCTTCCTCGGCAAGTTTGTTGAGCGCGATCGCGAGCTTGTCCTGATCGGCTTTCGTCTTGGGCTCGATCGCGACGTCGATGACCGGAGCCGGGAAGCGCATCGCCTCGAGGATGATCGGTTTGTCATCGTCGCAGAGCGTGTCGCCCGTGCGAGTGTCCTTCAGTCCTATTGCTGCGGCAATGTCCCCAGCGCGGACCTCGGCGATCTCCTCGCGCTTGTTGGCGTGCATCTGCAAGAGACGCCCAACGCGCTCGCGCTTGTCTTTGGTCGAGTTGTAGACGTACGAACCAGACGCCAGCATGCCCGAGTACACACGGAAATACGTGAGTTTCCCGACGAACGGGTCGGTCATGATCTTGAAGGCGAGCGCCGCGAACGGCGTTTCATCCGATACTTCGCGCGTTTCGAACGTCTCGTCGTGATGCGGCAGATGACCTTCGATCGGCGGCACATCGAGCGGCGCCGGAAGGAAATCGATGACCGCGTCGAGCAGCGCCTGCACGCCTTTGTTCTTGAAGGACGCGCCGACGAGCACCGGGACGAGCTTCTGCTTGATCGTCGCGGCGCGGATGGCGTGACGGATCTCGTCAGCCATCAGCTCCTCGCCCGCGAGGTACTTCCCGATGAGCTCATCGTCGTGCTCAATCGCTGCGTCGACGAGGGCGTGCCGCGCCTCCTCCACCTTGGCGACGAGATCGGCCGGCACGTCCGTGATCGTGAACGTTCTACCTAACGTCTCTTCGTCGAAGATGTACTGCTTGCGCTCGATGATGTCGATGTGGCCCGTATACAGCTCGCCGGCACCGACAGGGAGCTGAATGGGATGGGCCGCTCGCGTTAGGCGCTCACGGATCATCTCCAGGCAGCGCGCGAAGTCCGCTCCGACGCGATCCATCTTGTTACAGAAGATCAGGCGCGGCACGCGATAGCGATCGGCCTGGCGCCAGACGGTCTCCGTCTGTGGCTCCACGCCGGCGACGGAATCGAGCAGCGCGACCGCGCCGTCGAGCACGCGCAGCGAGCGTTCGACTTCTACGGTGAAGTCGACGTGTCCCGGGGTATCGATAATGTTGACGCGATACTCCGGGCCCGATCCGTTCTCGAGCGCGGAACCGTGACGTCGCCAGAAACACGTTGTCGCGGCCGAGGTGATCGTGATGCCGCGCTCCTGCTCCTGCTCCATCCAGTCCATAGTGGCGGCGCCATCATGGACCTCGCCCATTTTGTGGGACTTGCCCGTGTAATAAAGAATTCGCTCGGTCGTAGTCGTCTTCCCGGCATCGATGTGGGCCATGATGCCGATGTTGCGATATCGATCGAGTGGTGTCGTTCGTGCCATCTGAAAAACTCGTTATGCCTCTTGTTGCGCAGCGATGCGCGTGTCGCGCGCGGTGACGTTCACAGCAGCAAAAACGCGGGTGGACCGTGATGCTCCCAAGCCGGGAGCCGGTATCCATCCGCATTCGCCGGGTGCATCCGCTTCGAGCTCGGATGGGGACCCATGGCGCACCGAGCACATGCTCGGCGTCTAATTGTCCAGGACCCGCCTGCGGATCCCGGGAATTACGAAGGGCGAAATGCCCCAAGTACTGCAGCAGGACGAATTTAGCGGGGCGGCTTTGTGAGTCAATGGGACGAAACACCACCACCCCAGCCCACCGGGCGGCGGCGGGGCCGCCGCTACGACACTGCTCGGACGTACCGCGCCCAAACTCCCAGCCGCGACAGCCGGCTGACGAGCCGCGATCCTTCTCCACGCGTCGATGGCGAAGTCGGCTCCGGGCTGCGCTCGTCAAGCTCCCACGGCCGGCGCGGTCCGTGACCATAGCGATCAGGCTGGATCGCTGCTTCCCACATCGCTCTCCGCAGTTTTTGCGATGGCCACTCGGCTTCGATCGGGAGCAAGTGGTAGAGAAAGTGACGCTGCAGATACCGTCGCATAAACGCCCCCACGCGCGGCTTCGTCTGCTCCAAGACGCGGTCGGGCACCTCCGCGCCAGCGAGCTGCTGGGCCAGCAGCAGCGTCCAGTATGCACATGAGTCGGCACGGTGACGGCGAGTCTGATCCACGAAGCCGTCCCAGTCGACCGAGTCCCGCTGTGCCATGAGCTGAACGTCACGAACTGTGCGCCACGAGCCGAACGACAACACGTGCGACCACGCGAAGTGCACGCACTCGTGCACGAGTAAGTGCTCGGGGGAAGGGACCGTGGCTGTCGACTTTCCAACTGGCACCCCGCGTCCCGCGCTTCGCAGCTCGTCGAACGTTATGGCGAACGGATGCCCTTCAATGGCGATGCCCGTATGCAGCTCGAGTCGGATGCCGGTTCCCGCGCCGTCGTCGAGCGGCGGGAGGTGGTGGTGGCCCGCATAACGAGCGAACGGGAATGTGGCTTCGTCCCACGTCCAGCCGGCGTTGCGGACAGCAGCGTGCGCACGCTCCGCGTCCGCCGGGGCAACCATGAGATCGATGTCTCCCATCGGGCGCTCGATGAAGGAAGAGTAGATCGTATTCGCGAGGGCAGCGCCCTTCAGCAGAACACAGTCGATCCCTTGGTTCTCGAGAACCTCGATCGTCTCGTGCAAACGCGCGCGGAGGTGCTCGGCGCGGAACGCCGCGATGCTCGCCAACTGCTCCAGTTGCAGCTTGCTTTCGTCAGGGACAGGGTGGATGCCTAACGAGCTGCACCGCTGCCACACAACGCGCGTTGCCCGCTCCAGTTCCGCCACAGCGATGAGCCACGGCCAACTGCGCACGCGTGGCGCCAACTCGACGATGTCGCGATCTGCTGAGCTCCCCCACGTAGTGAGGAACAGCAGCTTGGCTTCCGGCCGCATCGGAGCCCGCAACAGCGCGTGGGGAGTGGGCGTCGGCATGCGTTAGTACTGTGAGAGCGATCCTGCTTTTCGAGCATAGTGTAGTGACGCTCGATACGCCATGGCTCCGATCGCGAGAAGCACGGCGGCAAAGGTTAGAAGAATGCCGACGTCATCGAGCACCATTTGAATACTTTGACCGTCGAGCAGCGTGTGACGCAGCGCACGAAGGCCATACGCGAGCGGCACGGCGTCGGACACCTTTTCAATCCAGCTTGGGATCACTGTGGTTGGATAATAAACGCCGCCTAACAGGGCCGACACGAGCAGCATTGTTTGCGGAATTGCAGCGTGTGTGCGAAAAGCGACGACGAGCGCGGCGGCGATAAGTCCGATGCCGAAGTGCGCGAGCACGATCAAGACGACAATCAGGAAGGCTTCAGGAACACGGGTCCAAACCAGATTGATGCCGAGCACTGCGCCTGCGAGCACGAGTATAGTTCCGCGCAGCGTATTCCTTAGTATGGCATAGCCGGACAGTCCTACCGCTACAGCTCCGGATCCGGTCGGTGTGCTCACTACAGCCTCGAAAAAGCCAGAGTTGAGGTCGGCGCTGATCGCCTCTGGCAGCGCGGTGAGGGAGCTCGCTACTACATTCGTCGCGAACATTCCTAGCGTGATGAAGGCGAAGTAGTGCACGCCCTCGTTTGCTATCGCTGGTGCCATGACTGGCTGAATCGCGCGCGAAACGAAGTACAGCGGAACGATCATCACGATGATCGATAGCATCGACACCGCAAAGCGCACGCGATAGCTCAGCGCAGTGCGCCACCCCGCCAGCATCAAGGCCGTGACCGCGCGCAGACTCACGAGTTGGGTCCTCCTTCCGCCGGCGTTGTGCGGATGACCACCTCGATTAGTTCGGCCAGCGACACGCGCGCGCGCTCGAACCGCGCTACCGTAACGCCTGCGTGAACCAACTCGGCGAGAACGGCCGCGCTGCCGTGCTCGCCACCGATCGCGCGCACGCTCACCGGTATCCAGCCATTGGCCGGTGTCTCCTGACCGTTGTGCAGCACGGCGGTTCCTTCGCGATTGCGCAACGCGGGATGATCGGGGGCATCGGTCCACACGATGTAGCGATCGTCGCCGCCGCGCTGGGCGAGTTCGCGCGCCGTGCCCACGGCAAGGAGCCGGCCCGCATGCACGACGCCGACGCGGGTACAGAGCTCGAGCGCCTCGTCCGCGTTATGCGTAGCAATCACAACCGCGCAGTTTCGTCGCGCTGCAAGCTCCTCGCGCAAGAATCGCCGGAACTCGCGAGCGGATACGGGATCCAGGCTCCGCGTCGGTTCGTCGAGCAAGAGGACGCGCGGCTGCGCCAGCAGCGCACGCGCGATCAGTAGCCGTTGCAGCATGCCTGACGAGAACTGACCGACCATCTTGCGGCCGGTATCGCTCAGTCCCACAACGTCAAGCGCATCCGTTACGCGACTCGCAACCTCGCGATTCGGCACACACCACAGGCGAGCAAATAGCTCGAGGTTCTCTTTCGCCGTTAGGCGCCAGTACAGGCTGCGTTCGTTCGCGATGACCGGCGCGACCCGTGCGCGGACCCGTGCCGCTTCTCTCGCAACGTCGAAACCGTCGATGCGGACTTCTCCCTCATCCGGGAGAATAAACGTTGCCAGGATCTTGAGGAGTGTTGTCTTCCCAGCGCCGTTGGGCCCGAGGAGGCCGAAGAACTCGCCCGCATGCACGTCGAATGTCATGCGATCGACGCTGGTCTGCAGCGTGCGCGTGAATGGGTGACGCTGCACTTCGCGCC
This sequence comes from Gemmatimonadaceae bacterium, assembly GCA_052388395.1. Taxonomy (GTDB): domain Bacteria; phylum Gemmatimonadota; class Gemmatimonadetes; order Gemmatimonadales; family Gemmatimonadaceae; genus DASYRX01. The sequence goes on from JBQTIF010000121.1 coordinate 60,319, forward strand.
ACGGGCGGCGTACGCGGAATCGCTTGGTAAGCGAACGAACGCTGACCAACGGCGACTCCCGTGACCCCGGGCTCCCCGAGGTCGCGAGATTCACGATACGACGCTCAGGTCGTCCAGCGGCGCGTACTCACGGACGTGAGATAAAGAATCGCCGATAACTTCTCCGGCCAACTCGACCCACGCGTGCGCTTCCATTCCCGCCTCCGATTGCCGGACACCGACGCGGATAACGGCACCCGCTATGCCATCGGCGATCAACAGGCGTTGCAACGCGATCGATCGGACCAGACACTGCGGACGGAACACGCCGTACTTGGCGGCCCGTCGCACGGAGTCGCCCAGTCCGCGTGCGCGACCGGCCGCGATTTTCGTGGGTGATTGCCGTGGCTCGCTCGCGGGCCTTGCAGGAGCGAACAACTCAGCGCGGGTCGTGAGGCTGCCAGCCGGTCGGCGCCGGACAAACAACTGCGCGACGATGAGGGCCCACTGCGCGCGCATGAGATCGCGCCACTCGTGAGCGCCTAACGAGAAAATCTTACGAGCGAGCGCTCCCACTCGACGAATTTCCGCCGGACGCAGTTGGCGACACGACGAGCGAGTTGGCCACGAGCTCGTCGAGGTAGCGCGTCACGTCACGCCGGATAAGAGCAGCGGTCGCATCAGGGAATGCGCGCTCGAGCGCTTCACACATCGCGGCAAACGTATCAGTGGCTGGAGGGAGCAACTCCCAAATCCTCGCGCCAACATCATTGAGACCAAAGTAAATCTCGCTCGACGTCGAGTAGATGACGCCGCCCTCGGGCAAGCGTCGGAAGATCACGTTGGGAGCTGGCGTGGGTAGCGCTTGGTTGTCACTCCACGTCACGCCCCCCTCCTGTTTTGCAGCGAGAGCTCCTCTCATGCGGGCACAAGGTGTGGAAACGTCGCAACAGTATAGGTCTCCGTGCAACGAATCTGTAGGGCTCGGATCGCAATAGACTAGAGCCGGACCGTTGCGTCACTTCGCACAATTTGAGGTTGGACTCCTCTCATCGTGCGAACATCGCGCCGCGCATAAAAGCGGGGTGGCACTCGCGCGAGGCTCACCCCACTTGATCAGGTCAACAGCGTGAGGTGACTACCAGCGATAGTGCGCGAAGGCCTTGTTCGCTTCGGCCATTCGGTGCGTGTCCTCTTTCTTCTTGATTGCGTTCCCTTCGCCCTTGGATGCTGAGATGACTTCAGCGGCGAGCTTCTCTTCCATCGACTTCTCATTCCGGTCGCGCGAGTAGCCGATGAGCCAACGCATCGCGAGCGCAGTGCGCCGCTCCGGCCGGACCTCGACCGGCACCTGATACGTGGCGCCACCGACTCGGCGGCTCTTCACTTCAATGACAGGCTTGAGGTTCGCGAGCGCTTGCTTGAAGACGTTGACGCCTGGCTGATTCGTGCGTGACTCGACGAGGTCCATGGCACCATAAAAGATCTGCTCTGCAACAGCCTTTTTCCCTTGCAGCATCAACGCATTGATGAACTTCGAAACGGTCTGGCTGTCGTAGCGCGCATCCGGCAGGACAGGGCGCTTGATCGATTTCTTGCGACGGCTCACTTCTTTCCTCCGGCGGCCTTGGGCTTCTTGGTTCCGTACTTGGATCGACTGCGGTTGCGCCCGTTGACTCCGGCCGCATCGAGAGTGCCGCGGATGATGTGGTAGCGCACGCCTGGTAGGTCTTTCACACGTCCGCCGCGCACGAGCACGATGGAGTGTTCTTGCAGGTTGTGACCTTCACCAGGAATGTAAGCGATCACTTCGATGCCATTCGTTAGGCGCACCTTGGCAACCTTCCGCAGCGCGGAATTCGGCTTCTTGGGCGTCGTTGTGTACACGCGCGTGCACACGCCGCGTCTGAACGGGTTGGCCTTGAGCGCTGGCGATTTTTCCTTCTTCGTCACGTCGCGCCGAGCGCGCCGGACGAGCTGATTGATCGTGGGCATGCGAGATGGGAAAACGAACCTGCGGACCGCTTCTAAAGCGGTTTGGGAAAGACACTTATGATAGACAGGCCGTCCCCGCCGATCAAGCCCGAGGGGTGCCGACATCCGCCCCTAAAGCCCGTTCCACGGGGAGGGCGTCGCGGCGGCGGATGTTGGAAACGTAGGAATCGAGTAGAGACCGGAGGCTATTCGAGTAAAACGCGATGAGTGCGCGGCCTTTGGGGAGTACCAGATACCCCGTTTCGTGCTGCGCAACGATTCGACGCATCCGAAGCAGGCGGTACGCGCGCTCGAACGTTTCGGAGATCTCGGAATCACGCCGCACCACGAAGGCGTTGTGCTCGACAAGGACCTCGCGCAGCTCGCCCATGCGCTCGAGCAGCTGGTCGCGCTGCACATACTCGGAGGAAAAGGTCTCGAGCGCGACGCAGGCGAGTGCGACCGGCGTGACTGGAACGAGGGTGCCGATCTTCTGCATCACATCGTCCGCGAATGCTTGGACGTGACCTAGACGTGAGCTCCGGTCGAGTTCGAAGAGCTGAACGCCGCGCGCTTGCAATTGATCGAGCCATCCCATGACCGGCCATGGTTCGCCGATCACGAGCGCGGCACGTCCGTAACGCTTCCAGCGGCGTGTAACGAGGCGCAGCGCACTCCAGGTTGCATAACGAGCCACCTCATATATCTGCGTAGGACGCGACACGCGCTTCATCCCGCCAGTTTTCGTTTCGAGCTCGCGCAGCAGGGAGCGATCCTCCAGCACGCGATCGTAGTTGATCCCAATGGGTACCACGAACATGCGTGCGCGACAGGATGGATCGCGCGCAACACCCAACACATAGTCGAGCAGTCCGATTTTGGCCGGCTGCAGCATACCGCTCCGCGTTAGGCCGCCTTCCGGAAAGATTCCTTGCGTAACGCCTTTTTCGGTTATGAGCTGGACGTAGCGCTGGAGGACGGCGTGATACAGCGGTTCGCGGAACCGGCGTCGAATGAAGTACGAACCGAACGACTTGAAGATGTATTCCAAGGGAAAGGCACGCGCCCATTCGCCGACCGCATACGAGATCGCCACGTCCCCAGCGAGCGCGTAGCTCACGAGCACATAGTCCGCGTTGGAACGATGGTTCATGAGATAGATCACGATCGCGTCTTTCGGCACGCTGCGGAACGGATCTTCGCGTTCGTGATGCACTGTGACTTTGTAGAACAAGTTGAGCAGCGCTCTGCTCAGCATGTAGCCGATCCGGTAATACGCGAGGATGTTGAAGAACGGGATGATTTCATTCAGGTAGACGCGAACGCGGTCGACGGCGGCTTTCTCATCCAACGCATGCTCGGCGGCGTGCGCGCGCGCCGCCGCGAGGATCGCAGGATCTTGCAACAGTTCGGCGATGATTATGCGTTTGCGCGTGAGCTTGAAGCGATCTACTCGAGCGCCGAAGCGGTGGACCGTACGGGCGGCCGCTTTGTCGAGCCAGCGTGTCGTTAGGTGCCAGACCAACAAGACTAACAGAATCGCGGTGCCAACGAGGATGGTCTCTCGCGGCATCCTAGCTGCGCGTCTTAGTCATTGAGTATGGCGCGTCCGTGGCGCATGTCCGCTCCTGCGCGAAGCGTGCAGTATGCAGTCAAGAGTCTTCAGCTGCGAGTGCAGCAGAAACTACACCGAGCAGTGACCGTCCGTCACTCGCTTGTGGTTTCTACTACTCAGGGCTGATAACTCGGCGCTGCAGACTGTCAGCTTCGGGCCGTGCGCAGCCTCCGGCGCAGCCGGCCACGCTCGGCAAACCTAACGAGACGATGCGTTACGCTTCGCAGTATAAATGCCCCTCTTTCGCTCGTTCTGCGTTGCGCCGCGTAATTCGCTCTCCCGACTCGATGTGCCGCATGCGATAGCCGAGCGGTTCGAGCAAGCCGACAACGCGCTGCACGTTGAGCGACTTCTCGTCCATCGTCGCCCCGTGCAGTTCGATTGACATGCGCGGTTTGTACTTGTTCAACGTCCGCGACATTCCCTGAAGGGCCGCGTACTCCATCCCTTCCACGTCCAACTTGATGAAGTGTGGGGTCGGGAGGCGGTTCTCCGAGCGCGCTTCGTCGAGCGCTTGCACCTCGATCGCAAACGTCACCGCTCGCGGCTCGCGCCCGATTTGCTCTGCAATATCAGGCGACGCGCTTCCGCGCGCCGGCTCGAACGCAGGGAATGTGAATGGCAGCAACGCGTATTCGGCGCCGAGGCCGTACGTCATCAGCCGCACGTTCCTGAAATTGTTGAGGTCGATGTTTCGCTGTATTCGGTCGCAGCTCCGCGGATTCGGCTCGAAGACGACAACTTGACCGGAGTGGCCGACGCGGTCGGCGAAGAACAGGGTGAAGAGTCCCTGATCACCGCCGACGTCGTAGACATTAAGACCACGCCAGTCGAGGCCCTCCAGAAAAGTCTCTTCTGCGGCCCATTCGTGGGCGCGCGGTATAACTGATGGCAGCCATCCCATCCCCCCTTGGCGCCTAAGTCCGCGCGCGGGGCCGTGTTTGGCTGTATAGACGAAGCTATCGAAGACGGGGGACTGGTTGAGTCGCGCGACTATTTCTCGTTTAACGGACACTGTAGCGTACCTTCAGCGTTATGCACATCCAATTCGCGCTACGGCTGAGCCGGCGCAGATATGGGCATGCTCTCGCAAAAAGGATACGCGACTCAGCCTAACGACTCATTTTTGGTACCAAGCTTGACTGTTAAGACCCGAGATACCGGGCGCGCTCATCCGTTGAAAAATGCTCGATGGCGTACCGGAGCATTGTCCGCGGCATGCGCGATGCATTGGCATGTAGGAATGCACGTAGCTGAGTCGGACTGCATCGTTGACCGACTTCTCACAGCATCCAGGCGACAGCTTTGTGGATAAGATCGTGCTTGTCGGTGAGCCAAGTCATTGCAAGGCGTAACGTCTCTTCTGGGTCGCCTTACGGCGAGCGCTGGAGGCGCCGCGTATCGCCTAACGGCATTTCTGCGCAAGCGCGCGCGATTGCGCGCAGGACTGGCACACGGATGCCGCGAAACCGATCCCCTTCGGCGTACTCGCCGGGTCCGGTCTTGAAGAAACGCTGGGAGTGACGCGCTACGCTGAGACTCGCGCGGGCCGCTAGTCGCTTCTGCGCTGCCTTGCCGTCCGTATTTCGCTGGTCGCGTTCATCGTCTGAAAGTATGCCGCTGTGTCTCAGTGGCGAGTGCGTCTAGCCGCCGAAGAGGTTGCCGCGCCTCCCGGCCACTATCAGCGCCGCCGCCGCCGGAACGGCCACCCAGCTCGCTAACGCGAACTCAGATATCACACAAAAGCCCGGCCGATCACAGACCGGCCGGGCCGCGCTGCGCTGCAATGCCTAACGCCTACTCTTCGTCCACGCCCGGCAACGGAGCGCCAAAGCCCGGACGCTCGGCTACAGCAGCCGCCGTCGCCTGGAAGACACTCGGGAATACCGGTTCGCCCATGAGATCCGGCTCCGGCATTTCCGGCATGTCGCCTTCGATATCGACCTCCTGATACCGGTACATACCCGTACCAGCTGGAATGAGGTGACCGATGATGATGTTCTCCTTGAGACCCAGCAGGTCGTCGCGCGCACCGCGAATCGCTGCGTCCGTCAACACGCGCGTCGTCTCCTGGAACGACGCCGCCGAAATGAACGACTGCGTCGTTAGGCTCGCCTTGGTAATACCTAAGAGCAGCGGCTCGGCGGTCGCCGGCTTCTGCTTCTTCTTTTTGGCGCGATCGTTGTGTTCGCGGAAGGCCTGCTTGTCCACGTGCTCCCCTTCCAAGAAGCCGGTGTCACCCGGCTCCAACACGCGCACCTTCTGCAGCATCTGCTTGACGATCACACCGATGTGTTTGTCGTTGATTTTCACGCCCTGCAGTCGGTACACCTCCTGCACTTCGTTCAGGAGGTACTCCTGCACAGCGCGCGGTCCCTTGATCCGCAAGATGTCGTGCGGATTCACAGGACCTTCGGAGAGCCTGTCACCGGCGCGCACACGATCACCCTCGTGCACCCGCAAGTGCTTACCGGCCGGCACTTCGTACAGCGGCGCCGGCTGCGTCTCGTCGACCACCCACTGTCCGGCGTCCGTCTTGGCAGGCTGCACGAAGATCTCGCGCTTACCACGTTTGATGTCGCCGAACCTAACGATGCCGTCGATCTCCGAGATCGTTGCCGGATCCTTCGGCTTACGCGCCTCGAACAACTCGGCGACACGCGGTAGACCACCCGTGATGTCGCGCGTCTTGTACGCTTCGCGCGAGATCTTCGCGATCGTTTCGCCGGCGTGAATCGCCTGGTCATTGTCGACAATGAGCTGCGCTCCCACCGGAATCACGAAGTCGCGGATCTTCTTCTCCTTCCCGCCCTTCACCTGCCAAATCTCGATATGCGGGTGGAGCTTCTTCTCGCGATCCTCGATGATCACGCGCTGACGCAGACCGGTGAGCTCGTCGAGCTCTTCGGCCACGGTCTCCTCTTCGACGATGTCGACGAAGCGAATGACGCCTTCGACGTCGGCGATAATCGGATTCGAGTACGGGTCCCAGGTGAAGATCACCTGGTCGCGCTTGACCTCGTCACCGTCGTCAACGAGTAGCGTCGCGCCTAACGGTACAGCCAGTCGCGCGCCGATCGCCCCGTGTTTGTCCGCCGAGCTGCGTATCACAACCTCGCCTTCGTATGACGTCACGATTCGATGACCGCTCGGGTTGACGACGGCCGTTAGGCGATCGCCATACTCTATCGTCCCGGCTACTTTCGACCGGCGCGACGTCTGCTCAGCGATACGGGCTGCCGTACCACCGATATGGAAGGTGCGCAGCGTCAGCTGCGTTCCCGGCTCGCCGATCGATTGTGCCGCGATGATCCCGACCGCCTCACCAAGATCCACCATCGCCATCGTCGCCAGGTTACGCCCGTAGCACATGCGGCAGAGCCCGCGCTTCGCTTCGCACGTAAGCACCGACCGGATACGCACACTTTCGATCCCCGCCTCTTCAATCTCGATCGCCATGTCTTCATCGATGAGCTGACCGGCTTCGGCGAGTAGCCGCGGCCGTCCGGACTCGTCGCGCATGTGCGGATCTTCCACATCCTCTGCAGCCACGTTCCCGACGATTCGCTCGCCGAGTGGCTCGATGATGTCCTCGCCTTCCTTGAGTGCCGCTGTGTCGAGACCCTGAATCGTGCCGCAATCCTCTTCGGTCACGGTCACGTCCTGCGCCACGTCGACGAGACGCCGCGTTAGGTATCCAGCGTCGGCGGTTTTTAGAGCCGTGTCGGCCAGACCCTTGCGGGCGCCGTGCGTCGAGATGAAGTACTCGAGCACCGATAGACCTTCGCGGAAGTTGGACTTGATCGGCGTTTCAATGATTTCACCGATACCACCCGTGAGCTTCTTCTGCGGCTTGGCCATGAGACCGCGCATTCCAGCGAGCTGACGGATCTGGTCACGCGAACCACGCGAACCAGAGTCGAACATCATGAATACCGGATTGAATCCGCGCGACGTCTCGCGCATCGCCTTGACCATTGCATCGGCGATGTCGGAGTTCGCGTGTGTCCACGTATCGATCACTTTGTTATAGCGCTCGCCGTTCGTGATGTTGCCGGTCTGATATGCCTTCTGGAAGCGCTCGACACGTTCCGTTGCTTCGTTGAGTAGCGTCTGCTTCTCGGCTGGGATGTGTAGATCTTCCACGCCGATCGAAACACCGCCGCGTGTCGCGTTGAAGAAGCCAAACTCCTTGAGGCGATCAAGGAACGATACCGTACGCGCCAGACCGCATTTACGATAAGCGTCGAACACAAGCTCGCCTAACGTCTTCTTCTTCATCTCGCGGTTCTGGAAGCCGATCTCCGGCGGCACGATGGCGTTGAACAACACGCGACCGACGGTTGTGACGACCCACTTCCGTTCGCCTTCGATGCTGGCGTAGTAGCGCACGGGGTTGTGAATCGAGACGTCGCTTACCGCGAGCGCGGTTTCGACTTCCGCGACATCGGTGAACGAACGCAGCTTGGCGATCGCCTTCGTGTCCCGCTGCAGCGCGTCAAAATCGGCTGGCGCCTTCGTCGCGAAGTAGCAGCCGAGCACGATGTCCTGCGACGGCTCGGCAACAGGACGACCGTCCGACGGCTTGAGAATATTGTTCGAAGACAGCATGAGCAGGCGTGCCTCGATCTGTGCTTCGAACGAAAGTGGCACGTGCACCGCCATCTGGTCCCCGTCGAAGTCGGCGTTGAACGCCGCGCAGACAAGCGGGTGGATGCGGATGGCTTTTCCTTCGACGAGCACGGGCTCGAACGCCTGGATGCCTAACCGGTGCAGTGTTGGTGCACGGTTGAGCAGGACCGGATGGTCCTTGATGATCTCTTCCAGGATTTTGTAGACCTCGGGACTTTCGCGCTCCACGATCTTCTTGGCGCGCTTGACAGTCTCGGCGATCCCCTTCTCCACCAACTTGTGGATGATGAACGGCTTGAAGAGCTCCAGCGCCATCAGCTTGGGAAGACCACACTGATGCAGCTGCAGCTCGGGGCCGACGACGATAACCGAGCGGCCCGAGTAGTCGACACGCTTGCCTAACAAGTTCTGGCGGAAGCGCCCTTGCTTTCCCTTGAGCATGTCGGACACGGACTTGAGCGGACGTTTGCCGCGACCACGAATCGCCTTCGAGCGACGGCCGTTGTCGAAGAGCGCGTCCACTGCTTCCTGGAGCATGCGCTTTTCGTTGCGCAGAATGACTTCCGGCGCGCGATGCAGAATGAGCTTCTGCAACCGGTTGTTCCGGTTGATGACTCTGCGATACAGATCATTGAGATCGGACGTGGCGAAGCGACCGCCGTCGAGAGGGACGAGCGGACGCAGATCCGGCGGAATCACCGGGACCACATCCATGATCATCCACTCGGGTCGATTGCGCGTCCCGTCGGAGCCCGAATTGCGGAAGGCGTCGACGATCTTGAGCCGCTTGAGCATCTGCTTCTTGCGATGCTGCGACGTCTCCACCGCGACCTGTGCACGCAGGTCGGCCGCGAGTTTGTCGACGTCGATGCGCTTGAGCAGCTCGCGAGCTGCCGGCGCGCCGATGTCCGCCAGGAACGCCGTATCGCCTTCTTCGCGAGCCTTCATCTTGAGGTTGAGATACTCTTCTTCGTCGATCAACTGGTTAGGCCTAACTTCTTGCTGGCCCGGGTCGATGACGACGTAGTTGGAATAGTAGATCACCTTTTCGAGATCACGTAACGTGAGGTCGAGCAGGTTCCCCATGGGGCTCGGCAACGTTTTGAAGAACCAGATGTGCGCCACAGGGACGCTGAGCTCGATGTGACCCATGCGCTCGCGGCGCACTTTGGAGAGCGTCACTTCCACGCCGCAGCGGTCACAAATGACGCCGCGATAGCGGATACGCTTGTACTTGCCGCAATGACACTCCCAGTCCTTCACAGGACCGAAGATGCGTTCGCAGAACAGGCCGTCCTTCTCCGGTTTGAACGATCGATAGTTGATCGTCTCCGGTTTGGTGACCTCACCCCACGACCACCAGGTGCGCATCCCCTGCATCTCGAGCCGTTCGCGCTCCTTGGAGTCCTTGGGACCGCGGATCTCCTCGGGGGACGCAATGCGGATCGAGATGTAGTCGAATGCAGAGGCGCGCGCTTCACGCGCGCTGCGGAAATCGATCATCGCTTACTCCTCGCCGTCGTGGCGGAAGGGGGCACCGTTGCCGTTTTCTTCGTCGTTCGATGCCATCTTCACGTAAATGCCTAACGCTTGTAGCTCCTTCACCAGCACGTTGAACGATTCCGGCGTACCCGGTTCCGGGAGGTTCTGACCTTTCACGATCGCCTCGTAGACGCGCGAGCGTCCGTTGACGTCGTCAGACTTCACTGTCAGCATCTCTTGCAGCGTGTGCGAGGCGCCGTACGCTTCGAGCGCCCACACCTCCATCTCTCCGAAACGCTGGCCGCCGAACTGCGCCTTACCCGCGAGCGGCTGCTGCGTGACCAGGGAGTACGGTCCGATGGAGCGCGCGTGGATTTTGTCGTCCACCAGGTGCGACAGCTTGAGCATGTAGATCTCGCCCACCGTCACCGGGAAGGTGAACGTCTCGCCGCTGCGACCATCGCGCAGCGTCGTCTTCCCTGCGACCGTGAGTCCGCCTAACCGCAAGAGCTCTCCAGCGGCGGCGTCGACGTCGGCTTCGGATTTCTTGCCTAACATCCCGGCCAGCGCCGGTAGCTCGAGATCCTCCAAAATCGCAGCCGCGTCGCGCCCCTTCTTCTTCTCCAGCTGGCGCAGCCCCGTTTTGTATTCAACACGCTTCTGCGGACGCAGTGATTCGTCTTCCGCCGCCGCCGCGTGAAACTCAATGCTATGCTCCAACTCGCGCTCTTCGCGCTGCGCTAGCGTCTTGGCCGCAGCAGCGAGGAAATCGCGCACGCGATGGAACATGTCGCGCGTCTCCTGCGTGACAGTGCGACCGCCCAGATCATTCAGCGTCGACTCAGCCATGAGCACATTGTGCTCGTCCTGCGCCCGGTCGGGCTGGATATCTGACAACAGCCGACGCACCTCAGCATCGGATACGTCGAGCGGTGTATCGGTGAGTTCCAGCGCCGCGCGCACCCACTTGAGGTTCGCGAGCTTGAGCAACAAACCGATCTCGCGCTCATTCGCTCCCTGGAACGTCGGCGTCTTGGCGTAGAAGCCAAGGAGCTTGGCCGCCCACCCGAGATGCGTTTCGAGGATCTGACCGACGTTCATTCGGCTCGGTACACCTAACGGATTGAGAACGATATCGACGGGGCGACCGTTAGGCAGGAATGGCATGTCTTCCTGCGGCACGATCCGCGCGACGATACCCTTGTTCCCGTGCCGGCCGGCCATCTTGTCACCCACGGAGATCTTGCGTTTCTCGGCGAGATAGACCTTGACCAGCTGAATGACTCCCGGCGGCAACTCGTCAGGCTGGAGAATGCGGTCGATGCGCTCTTCAGCCTTTTCTTCGATCTTCGCCTTCTCTTCATTGGCAGCGTCGATGAGCTCACGCACGAGCTCATTCGCCTTCTTGTTCTCGACGCGGAATGTCTTGAGATCGATCTGCGTGAAACGAAGCTCATTTAACGTGTCCGTCGTGAGCTTGGTCCCGGCGGGTATCGCTTCCTCCACCGTGCCGGCTTTGAGCGCAAGCGCGACCGTCTGGCCGTCGAGCGCCTGACGCAGTTCGTCGTCGCGCACCTCGTTGACGCGGATCTTTTGCTCGCCTTCGAGACGGCGCACTTCGCCGATCCGTTCACCGCGGTCCTTCTCGACGACCTGATCTTCGATGCGCGAGAAAATCTTGACGTCGATGACGACGCCTTCCATTCCCGGCGGCACCTTGAGCGACGAGTCCTTCACGTCCTTCGCCTTCTCACCGAAGATCGCCGTGAGCAGCTTCTCTTCCGGCGACAGCTCGGTTTCACCCTTCGGCGTGATCTTCCCGACGAGGATGTCGCCCGGGTTCACATGCGCACCGATACGGACGATGCCACGCTCGTCGAGATCGACGAGCGACTCCTCTGCAACGTTAGGAATTTCTCGCGTGATCTCTTCCTGACCGCGCTTTGTGTCGCGAACGTGCAGCTCGAGCTCCTGGATATGGATCGACGAATAGATATCGTCCTGCACCAGGCGCTCCGACAGCACGATGGCGTCTTCGAAGTTGTGGCCGTACCACGGCATGAAGGCAACCGTGACGTTGGCGCCTAACGCGAGGTGGCCGCGTTCCGTCGCCGAGCCGTCCGCGAGGACTTCGCCCGCGCGAACCTTCTGTCCGTGACGCACGATCGGCCGCTGGTTGATGGCCGTGTCCTGATTCGTGCGCCAGAATTTTTTGAGGCGATAGCGATCGCGCTGCGTTAGGCGCGCCAGCGGGCGGTCATCATCCTTGCGACCGCGCTCCGGCCCCGCATCGACGATGATCTCGTCGGCGGTTACGTGCGTCACAACGCCGGCGCGGCGCGAGATGACCACCGCACCCGAGTCGCGCGCCACCTTCTCTTCCAGCCCAGTCCCCACAAGCGGCGACTGTGGATTGACAAGCGGCACCGCTTGGCGCTGCATGTTGGAGCCCATGAGCGCGCGGTTCGCGTCGTCATGCTCCAGGAATGGAATGAGCGCCGCGGCGATGGAGACCAACTGCTCCGGCGCCACATCCATATAGTCGATGCGGTCCGGCGCCACGAGCGGCACGTCGCCGCGCTGGCGGCAAAGGACCAACTCATCCACAAACGACCCATCGGGATTGAGCTTCGCGTTCGCCTGCGCGATGATCGCATCTTCTTCGCGATTCGCGTCGAGCCACGCGACTTCATCAGTGACTTTCCCGTTCTTCACGACGAAGTACGGCGTCTCCACGAAGCCGAGGTCGTTCACGCGCGCGTAGCACGCGAGCGAGGTGATAAGTCCGATGTTCGGACCTTCAGGGGTCTCGATCGGACACATGCGCCCGTACTGCGAGTAGTGCACGTCGCGCACTTCGAATCCGGCGCGCTCGCGCGTTAGGCCTCCTGGACCTAACGCCGAGAGGCGGCGCTTGTGCGTCAACTCAGCCAGCGGATTCGTTTGATCCATGAATTGGCTGAGCTGCGACGAACCGAAGAACGCCTGAATCACCGCTGACACCGTTCGCGCGTTCACGAGGTCGTCCAGCGAGATCTTTTCTGGATCGGTGTTGATCGACATGCGCTCCTTCACGAGGCGCGCCATGCGCGAGAGACCGACCGAGAACTGATTCGCGATCAACTCGCCAACCGACCGGATGCGGCGGTTGCCGAGGTGGTCGATGTCGTCGACGTGTCCGCGTCCTTCGGCGAGTTCCACGAGGTAACGCAGGATCGCAATGAAATCCTCTTTGGTGAGGACCGTCATCGCAGAATCTTCGTGCAGGCCAAGTCGCTGATTGATCTTGTAGCGACCGACACGCCCCAAGTCGTAGCGCTTGGGCGAGAAGAACAACCGCTCCAACGCCTGCCGCGCCGTTTCGGTGTTCGGCGCATCGCCGGGCCGCAGCAGTGTGTAGATCTGCCGTAGCGCGATCGCTTCACCTTGCTTGTTAGGCGTGTCGCCGTACTTCTTGCGGTCCGCGTCGGGATACTTGGTCGGATCGGTCGGGTCCTTTCCGATCGTGTTCTTCACGATTGTCGACTCGGCGCGTCCCGACGGAACGAAAACGCTCGCCCGTGTTATGCCGCCTTTGCGCAGCCGCTTGATGAGCGGCTCCTTGAGCGGCGTGCCGCCTTCGGCGAGGACTTCGCCAGTCTCTGGATCCACAACGTCCGCCGCGAGCGTCCGCGGTACCGCGCGCTCGCCGCGCTCCGTGGCATCGAGCTCGTCGCGCAGATCTGCCGTCATGTACGACGCGAAGACCTTGATCGAGTCGATCCCCTGGCGGCGCAGTCGGTTGAAGACCTCCTCGGTCAGCTCGTCGCCTTCCCTAACGAGCAGCATCGCCTCGGCGCGCTCTTGCGCCGCGCGTGCCTTCTTCGTTTTCGCTTTGGGCGCATCGGGATCTGCCGCTTCGCCGGCGAGGTCGATATTCTCGGCGATAATCGCGCCTAACACTTCGCGCTGATCCACGCGGCTTTCGCGCTTCTTCGCGAGGTCAAGCTCACGAATTCCGAAGAAGAGACGCAGAATATCCGAGTTCGAGCCATAACCGAAGGCGCGCAGCAGCGCTGTCGCCGGGAACTTCTTCTTCTTGTCGATGTGGACGTAGATCACGTCGTGAATGTCGACGGTGAACTCGACCCACGATCCGCGGAACGGAATGATGCGCGCGGAGATGAGACGCTGCCCGTTAGGGTGCGTCGACTCCTCGAACACAACGCCCGGTGAGCGGTGCAACTGGCTCACGATGACACGTTCCGCGCCGTTGATGACGAAGGTGCCGAGATCGGTGAGTAGTGGCAGCTCGCCGAGGTAGACCTCTTTCTCGATCTCGTTCTTGAGGCGCTTCTCGCCGTCGACGTCCTCGAAGATGCGCAGCCCGAGTTTGGCCTTGAGCGGCGCCGAGTACGTCATATCGCGCTCGATGCACTCCTCGACCGAATACTTGGGCTCACCGAGCGCATACGCCTTGAACTCCATCGAGAACTTCTCGTGGACGTCGGTGACTGGGAAAAGGTCTTTGAATACGCGTTCGAGCCCGATATCCTCGCGATCGTGCGCCGCTGCGTCGCGCTGCAGCAACGCCTCGAACGCCCGAGTTTGGATATCAAGGAGATGCGGCATTTCCATCCCCTCGTTGAGCTTGCCGAACGACATCAGCTTCAGCGTGTTAGGCATTCTTTTATCACCCGTGTTTTATACGCAGGCGCACCTCTCCCCGCGCGAGCGCGCGGGAGAGGTGCGGAGAGCGAGCAAACGAGAAACGTGCGACGTGATGTCACAACAGCCGCGCGCGGACCTACTTCACCTCGACGGTCGCGCCTTCGGCTTCGAGTTTCTGTTTAATAGTTGCGGCTTCATCCTTAGACACGCCGCCACGCACTTCCTTCGGCGCGCCATCGACGAGGTCCTTGGCTTCCTTGAGGCCCAGGCCCGTGAGTTCGCGAACGACCTTGATGACCTGGATCTTCTTGGCACCGGCTTCTTTGAGCACGACGGAGAATTCCGTCTGCTCTTCCACAGCTGGCGCAGCGGCCGCACCGCCGCCGGCAGGAGCCGCTGCGGCAGCAGGGGCTGCGGCGATCGTCACGTTGAACTTCGTCTTGAACGCTTCGATCAACTCGGCGAGTTCGAAGACCGACATGTTGCCGATCGCGTCAAGGATTTCGTCTTTCGTCATGGTTGCGTTTGCCATTCGTTAGGTTCTCCTGAGCTGTCCCCAGGCAGAGCTGGGATTGTTCACAGACAATTCCGGCAGGACTTTGTCGTCCGCCTGGGTTAGGCACTTCCACTTTCCAGCTGTGTTTTACGACCTTCGAGCGCGCCGACGAACGTCGACAACAGCGCGCTGAGCCCACCGACAAACACGGCGAGCGGTGCCTGCATCGCGCCGGCCAGTTGCGCAAGCATCTGCTCGCGCGACGGCATCGTCGCGAGTTTCTTGATCTGATCCTCGCTGAGGGCTTGGCCATCGAGCATGCCGCCCTTCAGCGCGGGACGCTTGTCGTTCTCCTTGGCGAAATCGGCCAGCACTTTCGCCGCGGCGACAGGATCCTTCGCCAGCACAACACCCGTGGGACCGGTCAGACGATCGGCGAGGCCCGTTAGGCCGCTCGCGGTCACGGCGCGCAAAGCGAGCGTATTCTTGATCACGACGTACTGAACGCCCGCCTTACGAAAGCGGCGTCGCAGGTCGGTCATGCGCTTCACGTTGAGCCCAGTGAAGTCAGTGAAGTAGAGCGCCTTGATCCCCTTCATCTGAGCGCTCAGCTCACTGATGGCTTGTTCTTTCTCTGTTCGCTTCATCGCTTGTTACCGGTACAGAGTGGTGTCGATCTTGAGACCCGGGCCCATAGTGCTCGAGACCGAGACGTTGCGCACATACACGCCCTTCGATGCGCTGGGTTTGGACCTAACGATTTGATCCATCAGCGCGCCGAAGTTCTGTTCCAGCGCTTCCACAGTGAACGACGCTTTGCCGATCGCCGCGTGCACGTTGCCGCTTTTGTCCACGCGGAACTCGATCTTGCCCGCTTTGCTCTCGCGTACCGCGCGCCCGATGTCCATCGTAACCGTTCCCGCTTTCGGGTTCGGCATCAGGCCGCGCGGGCCGAGAATGCGACCGAGCTGTCCGACTTGCCCCATCTGATCCGGCGTGGCGATGAGCACGTCGAATTCCAACCATCCTTCTTTGATCTTCGGCACGAACTCGGCGCCGACGTAGTCCGCCCCAGCGGCTTCCGCTTCGCGCGCCTTGTCGCCGACTGCAATGGCGAGTACGCGCACCGATTTTCCAGTGCCGGCAGGGAGTACGACGGTACCACGCACGATCTGATCGGCGTGCCGCGGATCGACGCCGAGCCTAACGGCAACTTCGATTGTCTCGTCGAACTTGGCGAACGCTGCTGACTTCACCATCTCCAGCGCCTGACGTGGCTGATATGCCAAGGCGATGTCGCGCCGCTTGGCGGCATTCGTGTACTGCTTGCCATGCGTTCGCATCAGTCCTTGACCTCGATGCCCATCGAACGGGCGGCGCCGGCGACCATCGCCATCGCCGACTCGATCGAATCACAATTGAGGTCCGGCATTTTGATCTCGGCGATCTTACGAACCTGCGCCTTGGTCACCGACCCGACTTTATCTCGGTTCGGCTGCCCCGAGCCCTTCTCGATGCCGGCTTCTTTCTTCAAGAGGATCGCCGCGGGCGGCGTCTTGAGGATGAAGCTGAAGGACTTGTCGGAATAGATGGTGACCTCTACGGGGAGGATCATCCCTGGCTGACTCTGCGTGCGGGAGTTGAACTCCTTGCAGAAGGCCATGATGTTGATCCCCTGAGGTCCCAGGGCTGTTCCTACGGGCGGCGCCGGGTTCGCTGCTCCTGCCGGGATCTGCAGCTTGACGAATCCGGTTACTTTCTTGGCCATACTTCTCCTCTCACGTTAGGCCGAGGAGCGACGAGGTGCGTTAGGCGAGCGTGCGCCGGCCGCCGCACTGCGCGGCGTCATCCGCACGTTCAACAACATCACGTCGTTCCTGCCGACTCCCACCGTCTGTTTCGCGTCGTTGTGGTATCCGACGGTGCGCTCCTCGCCATATGGCCGCCCCGCGCAAGGGCCGGTGACTGCGTTAGGCGAACGTCGTGGTGAACGACGCTCGGCGATGGGATCGTCTCGGAAGCAGGCGCCGCAGTTCCCTCGCGCGCTGCCGCCAATCCCCCATCGACTTCCTGGGCGATCAAAAGGGGTCAGAGTCGATTGATCGACAAACTTCGCGATCGCTCCTGGATCAATCGACTCTGACCGCTTTTGATCGCTAGTATGCCCTCAACTGCAGATAGTCCAACTCGACACTGGTCGGACGGCCGAACAGACTGACCGTGACCTTCACTTTCCCCTTGTCCGGATAGATGTCTTCGACTGTGGCACTGAAATCGGTGAACGGTCCTTCGGTGATTTCCACCGCCTGACCGATCAGGAACGGAATCTCTTCCTTCGTCTCTTCTTCCACCGTCTCATCGGCGATGCCGAGGAGGCGGTTGACCTCGTCCGACCTGAGCGCCATCGGCTCACGACCCTGCCCCACGAACTTGATCACACCCTGAATGCTGTTGATGACGTGGCTCGTTTCCTGGTTCCACACCATCTCCACCAGCACGTACCCCGGATACAGCTTCCGCTCGACGTTCACCTTTTTGCCGTTCTTGATTTCGACGACTTCCTGAGTCGGCACCAACGCTTGCCGAATCAGACGCTCCTCGGCCTGACGCGGGTCTTGATCGATGCGCCGCTGAACGAGCGAACGCACCTTGTTCTCATGTCCCGCGGTCGTCTGAATCGCATAGAAACGATGCGCGCTCATCTCAGCCCCGGAAGATCGAGGGGATCCCCCTAACGAGAATGAGTTGCAACAGCCAATCGACGACGAAAATGAGCAGACCGACGAAGAGCGACAGCACGACGACGCCGATGGAGAGCTGGCGAATCTGCGTCTTGTCGGGCCACGTCACCTTCTTCATTTCGGCCATCGTCTCGCGATAGAACGCGACGATCTTGCCGATGAAACCCGTCCCGCCGCCGCCGGGGGGGGCCTGCGTGATATCGACAGCCACGGTTACTTGGTTTCCTTATGAAGCGTGTGCTTGTTGCAGCGCGGGCAATGCTTTTTCCACTCCACGCGTTCCGGATGTACACGCCGGTTCTTCGTCGTGAAATAGTTGCGGTTCTTACAGTCGTTGCACGCGAGGATGATGTTCTCTCGAGGCATTCCTATTCACATCAAAAGGGTTTGTTCAGAGCTCGCGATCGGGATTGAACCGATGACCTCACCCTTACCAAGGGTGTGCTCTACCGACTGAGCTACGCGAGCAGATCGACAGCCGTGCACCTCGTTCCTCAATCGAAGAGCGGGAGACGGGGCTCGAACCCGCGACATCAAGCTTGGAAGGCTTGCGCTCTACCAGCTGAGCTACTCCCGCAGGATGTCCCACGACTTCCTATCTCCTTTTCGTTCTGTTTCCCACACCCGACGCGCATCGCCTAACGCGATCGCATGTATGGTGGGGGAAGGATTCGAACCTTCGAAGGCGTTAAGCCGGCAGATTTACAGTCTGCTCCCGTTGGCCACTTAGGTACCCCACCTAACGCGTGCAGCAAGCAACGCCAGGTAGACCTGCCGCTGATGTTGCTTCGACGAGAGCTGACGGCGAGAGTTGAACTCGCAACCTACTGATTACAAATCAGTTGCTCTGCCATTGAGCTACGTCCGCGCTCAAGGATATTTGCGCGAGACACACATTGTACCGGCGCTGCCGTGACAAGTCAAGCCGTTGCTGTTCCACGACTTGCGGGGCGATGCGCTGGTCTGGCGAGCTACTCGTCGCGCAGCGCCACGACTGGATCCACTCGCCGCGCCCGCCGCGCCGGTCCAAATGCCGCTACGGCAGCCGCTCCCAAGAGCGTAACGCCGACCGTCCCGTACACCATCGGGTCTCGCGGGGAGACATCAAATAGAAGGGGGCCGACCCAACGAATAGCGAGTAACGCCAAAGCGAGCCCAACTGCAAGTCCTGGCGCGTCATAGCGGATCGCCCGGCCAACGACGAGGCGCGAAACATCGCCGGGTCGCGTGCCCAGAGCCTGACGCACCCCAGAATGCATGAGTCCGCTGCGATGCACGCAACAGCAACAGATTGGCCACGTTCGCAGAGGCGATGACAAGGCGCGCCCGCTTTGATCTTTACAGATATCGTTCGATCACGACGCCATGTCCTGTGTCCTTCACCGCAAACCCCTTCGCCTCGACTTCCTGCCGCAACGCATCTGCGGCCGCGAAGTCGCGTGCCGCTCGCTTCGCACGACGTTCCGCCAAACGCGACAACACCCATTCGATATCGCGTTCCAGCGCCGGCGCCAACTCGCCCGGTCGCTCGGCCGTCACGTTCCCTTCATGATCCACGGAAATGCGAGCGACCTCAGGGACGACGTCGAGTATCGCGTCGACCGCCGCGAACGTCGCGCGCGCCTGTGCCAGCGCTGCTGCATCATTCCCGCGACGGTCCAACTCCGCATTGCCGCGCTGGATGAACGCAAAGAGCGCTGCCACGGCCTCCGGTGCATTGAGATCGTCGTTGAGCGCGGCGCGCACCGCCGTCGCAAACTCCGTGGCTGCAGCCGCCAGCTCGGGTGTACCGCCTACCGCGGAATCGAGGCGATGCTTGAACTCTCCCACACGCCGCGTTGCCTCGAGCGAAGACTCCAGCGCCGCTGGCGAGAGGTTGATCTGCTTGCGATAGTGCGTGCTGAAAACGAAATGCCGCAGCGCCGCCGCCGAAATCCCCTGATCGCGCAGATCCTGGACGTTCGCCACGTTGCCGACGCGCTTCGCCATCTTCGAGCCATCAACGAGCAAGAATTCGCCATGGCACCACATGCGCGAAAACGGTTGACCCGTCGCTGCCTCGCTCTGAGCGATCTCGTCCTCATGGTGCGGAAAAATTAGATCGACGCCGCCGCAGTGCATGTCGAGTGTCGTGCCGAGGTACTTCATCGCCATTGCCGAGCACTCGAGGTGCCACCCTGGTCGTCCGCGACCGAAAGGCGCGTCCCACGCGGCGCCGGTCGCCTCGTCCTCTGGCCTAGCCGCTTTCCATAACGCGAAGTCCTGTGCGTTCTCTTTGGAGTAGTCGTCTTGAGAGACGCGTGCGCCGGCTTTTATCTCGCGTGTGTCGAGCCGCGAAAGCCGGCCGTAACTGGAGAACCGCCCGATCGCGAAGTACACCGACTTATCGTCCGCGACATACGCGATTCCCTTGTCGAGCAGCGTCTGCACAAGCGCGATCATCTCTGGGATGTGCGTCGTGGCTTTGGGATAGAACTCCGCGTCCTCGATGCGCAGATACTGCCGGTCTGCGTGAAAAACGTCAGTCACAGGCTCGGTGACCTGCGTAATCGTCTTTTTTTGATCAGCCGCGCGTTTGATGATCTTGTCATCCACATCGGTCAGGTTCATGACCTGAACGACGCGCCAACCGTTCCAGCGCAGAACGCGGCGCAAAAGATCCTCAAAAAGAAATGTGCGGAAGTTGCCGATGTGGGCCGGGTTGTAGACCGTCGGCCCGCACGTGTAGATGCGCACCGTTTCCCCGTCCGCCGGGGCAAACGGCTCGACGTTTCGTGTGAGTGTGTTGTAGAGCCGTAGAGTCATGAAGTCCCTGAAGCGGCAGCGCCGACGAACGCAGAGAAAACCACGACTAACGCGGAGACAGCCTTCACGGATCGGGGAATCTAAATAGACAAGGCTGTTAGCGGACTCGCGTATGAAAACTGACAGACTCCGCGTTTGTCTGCTCTTGTCCGCGTTTGTCCGCGCTCGCCGCTTTTCAAGGCTCCAGATACAAAGGGATCTGAACTGTGCGCTCCAACGCCGGCTCGCCAATGGGCGGTATGGCATCCACCGGCGGATCGACGACCGGGAGCGTGGGCGTTAGGCGCGGCGCCGGCTCGCGAAAACGCGCAAGAGCACGCAGTGCTCGTGTAACGGACAACACAGCGACCTCACGATGCGAGTGAGCGTCAGTCTACGCTCTTGATCCAGCAGTGCCGCATCGTTTTCGCGCTGCCATGTACAAAACCCTTCTAGCTCGTGCTGATTATCACACTCTCGTAGTCGCGCTCAGGGATATACAGCACCTGAATGACGGCACCGCGATCCCAGCGATCCGCGATGACAGGCAACACCAGATCTGTGTCCCGGTGTGTACGGCCATCGACGTCAAACTCGTAGCGAACCGTGGCGTGCTTTACGCCGAATCCAACATCCTTCGGCGTGATGTCGAGCACGCGGGCCGTGGCGCGTTGGCCTTGGGCGATGAAGGTCTTGTAGCGGCGCCTGCGCCGCGCAGCCATGCTCCAGAAGATCGCGGGCAGAATCCCGATCGTTACTGTCGAGAAGAACGCAATCAGCAGCACATCTGCGACAGTCCAGTCGCTGCCCGATTTCTCTTCCGGGTCCATGAGCTCCCACATGTTGTGCGACACGCGGTCGAGGAGCTGCGCATTCTCGCCAGTAAGCGCGCGCGGCGCGGGACCTAACGGGACAGGAGAGATAGCAGCGTTAGGCATCGCCACGGCGACGCCCGCCGCACGCTCCACAGCCATGCCGCCGCTCGAATACAGCGCGGCACGCGCCGACTTCGCCGTCGCGTAGCGATCTCCGGGGGCGGCCGCGAGCAGACGCGCAAGCACGCTGCGCAGGGGCTCGCCGCACGGTAGCGAGGCGGGCACCTCGAGTCGCGCGGTATCCGTCATGAAATCGCTCGGTGGACGACCCGTTATCACATGCAAAAAGGTCGCGGCCAAGCCATGCAGATCGCTCGCCGGACTCGCCTGCCCCATGTACTGCTCGTACGGCATATAGCCGTAGGTCCCGACGACAGTGGACCCGCTTTCGTCAGGCGCGCGGAAGACATTGCGCACAGCACCAAAGTCAACCAGCACCGGCGCACCGCCGCTGCGAACGATCACGTTCGCCGGCTTGATGTCGCGGTGGAGAACTGGCGGCACGCGCGTATGCAGGTAGTCGAGCACGCCGAGCAGTTCAGCGAAGAGATCCACCACCACCGCGCGATCGATGTGGCGATGCTCACCGATCATCTGCTCGAGCGCGACACCTTCGACATATTCCATCGCAAGAAACGCGGCGTCGGCGCCTTGCCACGGCGCCCGAAACGCATCGTACACGGCGGGGATGCCGTGATGGTATAGCTCACGCAGCACGGCTCCTTCGCGCTCGAACAGCTCGTACGCCTTCCAATCAGGCGCAGCTTGCGGCCGCAAAACTTTGCGCGCGACCTGCCGCTCTTGCTGCACAGCACGCGCGAGCAAGGTGTGCGCAAAGCTCCCGGTGCCAAGCGGGCGGACGATTTCGTAGCGGTCGGCAACTATTTGCGTGGCCCAACCTCCCGGCCACAAGGCATGCGGGGAGAGCTATCAGTTGAAGCGTTTAGAGTCCAGACGCACGAACGTCTTGACTGATAGCCAGCACACTCATACCACGCACCTGACACCTTTGGGTGAGGTGGCGGTTTGCATCGTTAGGCTGACTTTTCAGGTAGCCGTACGGCGAGAACGTCGGCCGGTGCACCAGGACTTAAGATGACGCCGCCGTCTGGTGCGGGCACGTGCAGCACAAGCGGTTTGTCGCGCACAACGCGCCGCAAGCCCGGCTGCTCGTACAGGCGGTTCACGAGAATGCTGCGCACCAACACCATCATGGTCGCCAGTAGCGGCACCGCAACGAGCAACCCCGCAGGACCGAGGAATCGTCCCGCCAGCAGCACGGCCATCATCGACAGCACTGGTGGGATCTGGACCTGCCGCGCGACGATCAATGGTAGGACGAGATTCGCCTCGACGACGTGGATCACGACGCCCAGCAAGATCACGAGAATGGCGTGGGCACCGGGACCGAACCCCGCGAAGCCGGGGCCGCCTAACACGAATAGCGCCGGCAACAGCGTGGAAACCAATGTGCCGAAGAACGGCACGATCGCGACCGCTCCGGTGAACACGCCGAATGTGAGCGCGTACGGCACCTGGAGGAGCGTTAGGCCCACCGCCGTGAGCAGCGCCAGAATGCTCATCGCCACGAGTTGCCCCGCGATATACGAGCGCAACGTCGAGCGCAGCTCCCTGAAGATCTCACGAACGACGTCGCGGTGCACCGGCGGGAAGAGTGCGATAACCCACTCGCGGTACAGCTGCGGCGTCAGCGCCAAGTACAGGCCCATGACAAAAACGGAAACGATGCTGACGACGGCATGGCCTAACGAGACGACGCGCGGCACGATCTGGTCGACCATCCCCTCCAGCTGCTGATACAGCTGTGTCAGGATGCTGTTCTCACCCGGTCGAATCACCTCGCGCAAGGATGGGTAGCTCGTCGCCAACCGGTCGAGCGCGCGCTCCCACGTTTCCAGGTACGTCGGAAGCACGCGAATCAACGCGTGCGTTTCCGCTACCACTGGAGGGATGAGCATCCAAGCAAGACCTGCGATGGCCATGAACGTACCGATGAAAGCGAGCGTGAGCGCGAAGGGACGCGAGACGCGCAGACGCTTGACGATTCCGTCCGTCGCCGCACCGAGAAACACGGCGAACATCGTGGCGATAAAGACGAGCAGTAGCAGATCCGCCGCTTTGCCGATCAGCAGCAGGAACAGGAGCGTTCCGATTGTGGCCGCGAGCAGCCGAGCAAAACGAAAACGCCCCGGTGACGGCGTGCCGTCGACCGCGGGCGTTGCGAGCGGGGTCGCGATTCGCGAGGTCACCCCCGCGACTTCTCCTCTGGTGCGTCCGCGATGTCAGCCTCCACCGTCTCGGGCTCGCTCGTAGCGCCAGCCCCGATCTGCTTTTTCTGCGTGGGTGCGCCTGTGGGCAAGAGACCCATTTTTTGCTTGAGCGCCATGAGCTGCATGTCGGCGCTCGCGGCGCCGGAAACCTTCTCGAGCTGCTTGAAATCGCGCTGCAGGCGGTCTCCGGAAAACTCCTCGTCGATTTCAGCAGACGCTTTGATCTGCCGCTCGTTCTGCTCGATGCGCTCTTCCATTCGCGCGAACGCCTCGAACGCGGACTTTTCCGAGATCGACGACATCGTTTCGGCGATGCGCTTCTGCGCTTGCGCGCGGCGCTGCCGAGCGAGGAGGAGGTTCTTCTTGCGCTTTGCCTCTTCGATCTTGTCGTTCAGGTCGCGCAGTTGCGCGCGGAGTTTTTCTGTCTCGAGCTGGTGCGATTGCCAGGTGACTTCGAGGGCCTGTGCATGCGCCAAATATTCGCTCTGCCTAACGAGCGCCTGCTTGGCCATTTCGTCGCGCCCTTCGCGGACCGCGAGCATGGCACGCTGCTCCCACTCCGCGGCGGACTTGGCTTCGCCATCGGCCTGGTCGCGCAACCGCTTCTCGTCGGCGATGGCGGCTGCGACCTGCTGCTTGGCTTTCACCAGCTGATCGCGCATGTCGATCAGGATCTGGTTCAACATCTTCTCCGGATTTTCCGCGGAGGAGATGAGATCGTTGATGTTCGACTTAATCAGCGTGGCAAAGCGGTCGAAGATGCCCATGCTTACGCGTCCTCACGAAACGTGGCCAGCTCTCGCAAGTGCGTGGCGAGCGCCAGCGTTAGGCTCTCGTAGGCGGCGAGAAATTCCTCATAGTCCAGGTGTTCGAGCTCCAACCCTTCCGTCAGCACGATGGCGCCGTCGCTGATGCCATATGAGCCGTGCAAGAGGTCGCTCGCGTTCAGCTCGAGCAGGCGCTGATTCAGGTCTGCCCGTCGCCCATTCGTCTTGGGGACGTCCATTACCTTGACCCGCAACACCACTACCGGTGGGTTGTAGTGCACGACCACGTCGAATCCAAATTCGCCGCCTGGTTGGACGACCCAGAGGCCCTGTTCAACCTCTTTCCACTGTGCGCCTTCTGCTGCGAGGCGATCCAAGAACCGTTCGATTTCTTCGCGCGAGACCATGTCGCTACCTGGTTATCTCGAGGGTGGGTACTGTACGCGGCGTGACCTAAATATGTGTCAGGGGTCGGATCTTGAAATATTGGCCCTAATAACCGCGGGCGCGATCTTTTTTGCGTCGCGCAAAAATGATCAGCGCCGCGCGTGTTAGGGCCACTATTTCAAGATCCGACCCCGCTTCGGAGGAACAATCCGGTATGCGAGCCTTCGCTGCGCGCGACGTCCTCGGGCGTACCTGCCGCGACGACGCGACCGCCCTTGGCTCCCCCTTCGGGTCCGAGGTCGATAATCCAGTCGGCCGTTTTGATCACATCCATATTATGCTCGATCACCACGACCGTATTCCCTCGGTCGACCAAGCGGTGCAAGACGTCAAGCAGCAGGCGCACGTCTTCGAAGTGTAGCCCGGTCGTTGGCTCGTCCAAGATGTAGAGTGTACGACCCGTATCTCTCTTGGAGAGCTCTGTCGCCAGCTTGACGCGCTGCGCTTCGCCGCCGGACAGCGTCGTCGCGCTTTGGCCAAGGTGAATGTATCCGAGACCAACATCGTGTAGCGTTTGTAGCTTCTGGCGGATGCGCGGCTGATTTGCAAAGAGCCCTAACGCGTCTTCAACCGTTAGGTCGAGCACTTCTGCGATGTTGAGACCGCGGAAGCGCACTTCGAGCGTCTCACGATTGTAGCGCTTCCCTTTGCAGACGTCGCAGGAGATGTACACGTCGGGGAGAAAGTGCATCTCGATTTTGACGAGACCGTCCCCTTCACACGCTTCGCAGCGGCCGCCCTTCACATTGAATGAAAAACGCCCCGGCCCATAGCCACGAATCTTCGCCTCGGGAATCTCGGCGAAGAGCTC
The DNA here is from genome assembly GCA_052388395.1 of Gemmatimonadaceae bacterium. GTDB lineage: Bacteria > Gemmatimonadota > Gemmatimonadetes > Gemmatimonadales > Gemmatimonadaceae > DASYRX01. The sequence goes on from JBQTIF010000121.1 coordinate 85,863, forward strand.
GCGAATCGGCGTGAAGAGTCCTGTATATGTTGCCGGGTTGGAGCGCGGGGTGCGCCCGATCGGGCTTTGATCGATGTCGATGACTTTGTCGATGTGCTCCAGTCCCGTTATGCGCGTGTGTGCGCCGGGGATTACGCGCGAGCGATAAAAGTGGCGCGCCAAGGTGCGGTGCAGGATATCCTCGACCAGCGTGGACTTCCCGGATCCGGACACACCGGTCACCGCGACGAACACGCCTAACGGGAACTCGACGTTGAGGTTGCGTAGGTTGTGCGCGCGCGCCCCCTCGACGCGCAACACGCGATGCGCCGCCTTCGGACGGCGGCCTTTTGGCAGCGAGATGCGGCGGCGGCCGGCAAGATAGTCGCCCGTCAGTGAGCCGCGCGTATTGATAATGTCCTGCAGCGTTCCCTCGGCGACGACTTTACCGCCGTGAGTCCCCGCCCCGGGACCGAGATCGACGACGTGATCCGCTGCTCGGATCGTCTCGTCATCGTGCTCGACAACGAGGACCGTATTGCCGAGATCGCGCAACTGCTGCAAGGTCTGTAGCAAGCGCTGGTTGTCGCGCTGATGCAATCCAATTGACGGCTCGTCGAGGATGTAGAGCACTCCCACGAGACGCGACCCGATTTGTGTGGCGAGTCGGATACGCTGCGCCTCGCCGCCCGAGAGCGTCTCCGCCGAACGGCCTAACGTGAGATATTCGAGGCCGACGGCAACAAGAAAGTCGAGTCGCTCGCGGACTTCTTTGAGTATCGGCCGCGCGACCTCGGCATCGAGTCCTTGCCCATTGGTTCGGGCAGCGCCTTTGCCTCCGCGAATTGGAACCGAGGCGAAGAAACGCGCGGCGTCGTCGACAGCGAGCTCGCTGAGCTCTCCGATGTTTCTCCCGGCAATCGTGACGGCGAGCGATTCCGGCTTGAGGCGTCGCCCATCACACGCCGGGCACGGTCGCTCCACCATGTATTGTGAGAGCTCCATACGGACGTTGTCCGCCTCGGTCTCTTCGTAGCGCCGCTGCACGCCTGTTACGATGCCGTCCCACGACACATCTCGCTTGCCGCCACGTCCTTCGCTCTTGGCCGCGCCGTAGAGCAGCGCGTCCTGCACCTTTTTTGGCAGCTTCCCCCAGGGCGTATTGAGCTCGAAGCCTAACGCCTTTGCGAGTCCAGGGAGAATGACACGTCGGAGGTAGCCGTCGGGCTCGCCCCACGGGAGGACGACACCCTCGAGAATGGAGACACTGGGATCGCCAAGGATCAGCTCCGGACTGACCTCACGCCTAACGCCAAGCCCACCGCACGCCGGGCAGGCGCCGAATGGCGAGTTGAAGGAAAAATGCCGCGGCTCGAGCTCCGGCAGGCTGATGCCGCACGTGGGACAGCCATAGCGCTCGGAAAAGAGCTCGTGGGACTTGTCGTCGTGCCTAACGACTTCGACCAGGCCGTCAGCGAGTTTCAGCGCCGTCTCGAGCGAGTCGGCGAGGCGGCTGCGATCCGCCTCGCGCACGACCAAGCGATCCACGACGATGGCGACATCGTGGTTCTGTCGCCGGTTGAGCGTTGGCGGCGCCGAGAGATCAACCTGTGTCCCGTCGACGACGGCGCGAATGAAGCCCTGCTTGCGAGCTGATTCGAAAAGTTCGCGGAATTCGCCTTTGCGTCCGCGCACGAGCGGCGCGAGCAGCTCGATGCGCGTGCCAGGCGGCCACGAGAGCACGATATCAGTGATCTGTCCCGCGCTCTGCCGTTCGACCGCACGACCGCACTGTGGACAGTGGGGGGTTCCGCACCGCGCGTACAACAGGCGCAGGTAGTCGTAGATCTCGGTGACTGTTCCGACTGTCGAGCGTGGATTGTGCCCAGCTGACTTCTGCTCGATCGAGATCGCCGGTGAGAGCCCTTCGATCGAGTCGACATCGGGCTTTTCCATGAGCCCGAGGAACTGCCGCGCGTAGGCCGACAGCGACTCGACGTAGCGCCGTTGGCCCTCGGCGTAAATCGTATCGAAGGCGAGCGAAGACTTCCCCGAGCCGGACAGCCCCGTAATCACTGTCAGGCGATCACGCGGGATGACGACGTCGATGTTTTTGAGGTTGTGTTCGCGCGCGCCGCGAACAATCAGCGCGTCCTGAGCCATAGCCTCATATAGTCGCGCGGTGGCTCAGTTCATTCAAGTCAGCGAGGTCTAATACCCAGAGGTCTAAGGTCTAAGGGGTTGCGGCCTTTACAATTGTGACCAGTCCGCAGCCTTACCTGTCCGCTTACGGGCGCCTCGTGGCCTGTGCGGACCGGGTCCCATACCACCACCAGCCACGATGCCACACACCGACGCGGTTGTCCTCCTCACCACGGTCGCGAATAGCGACGAAGGCGTGCAACTCATCCGAACGCTCCTCGATCGGCGCTTGATCGCATGCGGGACCATGCTCCAAGGGGCGCGCTCGTTCTACCGCTGGGAAGGCAAGATCGCGGACGAGCAGGAGGTCGTCGTGCTTCTCAAAACCCGCTCGGCGATCTACCACGCCATCGAGCAGGCGTTTCTGGAGCTCCATCCCTACAAGGTGCCCGAGCTTCTCGCGCTCGAAGTGCGCGCGGGTCTGGAGAAGTACGTGAGTTGGATCAACAGCGAGACGTCGCTCGCTCTGATTTGACGACCATATGACTCGCCGCGGCGTGCTCGCCATCGGAATCGTGCTCGCATGGGTGTTAGGCATCGCGGCTTTCACTCGGCGCGAGCTTGCGCGCAACGACAGCGAGCGGCTCGCCGAATCGGCGCTGCGTGTGGCCCCAGGGGCCACGTATTTCGCCGTTTTGCGCGACGGGAAGCACATCGGCTATGCGTCCACGACCATCGATACGCTCCCGGCGCGGATTCAGGTGACGGATTATCTCGTGAGCGACGTCCAGTCCGGTGACTCGTTGCGACGACACACGATGCGGACGCGCGTTAGGCTCACGCGAGGTCTCATGCTGCGCGAGTTCCTCGTCCAGCAAACGACGGATAGCACACCGCTGTTGATGCGCGGGCGCGTGCTGAACGACAGTGTGCTCGACTTCGTCGTGCGTTCAGCGACTGGCTCGCGCGGCCGTACGATCGACTCGGTGCGTACGCTGATCCAGGGTCACATCACCGCTGTACCACTCATTCCGGTGGTGACAATGCTCGGTGGCCCCTCGAAGGTCGGTCGCAGCGCACCGCTTACGACGTTCGACCCCACGTCCGGCGCCTTGCGGCAAACCGTGATCCGCCTGGCCGCCGAGTCGCTCTTCGTCGTCTCTGACAGCGCGATGTATGACGGCAGCGCCGCCAAGTGGCGCAGTGTGCATAACGATTCCGTGCGGGCGTGGCGCTTGGACGGCGTAGCAGGAGCGCTTTGGGCAGACGCGCTCGGACGCCCCGTGCGGCACGAACGGCCGGACGGCATCGTGCTGCAGCGGACTGCATACGAGCTGGCATTTGAGAACTGGCGCGTCACGAGTCCGTTGCGCAGCAAAGGGAACGCATCCCCTTCCCCAAAACCTTAACGAGCATGATCGAGTTACGCGGGCTCAGTAAACGCTACGGCAACTTCGTCGCTGTGAACAATATTGACCTCAACGTTCCAGCCGGCGAGCTGTTCGGCTTTCTCGGGCCTAACGGTGCGGGCAAGACAACGACGTTGCGAATGATCGCGGGCATCCTGCGAGCGACGGCTGGCTCGGTACACATCGGGGGGATCGATCTCGCTCGCGATCCAATCGCAGCCAAGCGCAAGCTCGGATATATCCCAGACCGCCCTTTCATATACGAGAAGCTTACCGGTGCGGAGTTTCTGCGCTTCGTCGCCGGGCTCTTCGAGCAGACCGGCGATCCGATCGAGCGGCGTGGGCGCGAGCTGCTTTCGCTGTTCGATCTTGACGAGTGGCGTGATGAATTGGTGGAGAGCTACAGCCACGGTATGCGGCAGAAGCTCATCATCGCGAGCGCGTTTATCCACCGACCGGAGGTGATCGTCGTTGATGAGCCGATGGTCGGCCTCGATCCCAAGGCCGCACGGACTCTGAAGGGTCTCTTCCGCGAATACGTCAACCGCGGTCACACGATCATGATGTCCACGCACACGCTCGAGGTCGCGCAGCGGCTGTGCGATCGCGTGGCGATCATTCAGAACGGCGAGATCAAGGCGCAAGGGACGCTGAACGAGCTGCGTTCGGCGTTAGGCACAGATGCCGACGGCGGGCTGGAGGACATCTTCCTGCGCTTGACGGGCGAACGTGCGACGCGTGAGCTCGTGGACGTGCTCGACGCATGACGCAAGTCGGTCGTCCCGCTTCAGGACCGTACGACATCGTCCCCGGCAGCGCGGGTCTTGTCGCGCGGCATCGCATGTTGTCTGGCGGCGTGCGCGCCGTGTCCGGAACGCTCGTCACGCCAGGTGGCGGCCGTGTCGTCCCTCCGCCGCGTGGCCGGTGGATTGGCGCGCTGCTCCACATCCTGGGACCGAAGTGGCGCACCGCGCGGGCCCGCGCGCGAACCGGGGACCATGGTCGCGCCGGTCGCATCGCGCTGCTCGCGCTGTTAGGCATCGGCTTCTGGTTCATCGTCTTCGGTCTCCTAACTCGTGTGCTGCGCTACTTCCACTCTGTCGAAGAGATCGGAGCGTTGCTTGCCGGAAAGCTGTTAGGCGTGTTGTTACTCAGCTTTCTGGCGATGCTCATGCTGTCGAGCGTGATCACGGCGCTCTCGAGTTTCTTTCTCGCGAAAGACGTTGACCTGCTCGTGTCAGCGCCGACCGATTGGCTCACGCTCTACGGTGCCAAACTGCTCGAGACGGCCGTGCATGCGAGTTGGATGGTTGGCTTGCTGGCGCTTCCCATCCTGACTGCATACGGCGTCGTTTATGATGGCGGCTGGCTCTATCCGCTGATCGTTCTCGCCGGGTTCGTACCCTTCCTGCTCATTCCGGCTGCACTCGGGAGCATGCTGACGTTGCTCCTCGTGAACGTCTTTCCAGCGCGGCGCACGCGCGACATCCTCGGTTTCATCGCGGTGCTGGCGGCGGCCGGCGTGGTGATCTTCGTTAGGCTGCTGCGCCCGGAGCAGCTGGCGCGCCCCGAAGGCTTCCGCTCATTGGTGGAATTTATCTCGGTATTGCGCGGCCCCACGTCGCCGATGCTGCCGAACGAGTGGCTGCAACGCAGCATCATGGGGTGGTTGACGGGCGACTTCGATCCGCTCTCGGTGTATCTCCTCTGGTCCACAGCCGCTGTGGTCATTGTGCTGGGCGCGCTGGCGCATCGCCATCTCTACGCGACGGGGTTCACAAAGGCTTCGGAAAGCGCGCAACGCTGGGCGCGCGAGGGTATGTGGAGTCGCGTGCTGAAGCAGCTGCTGATGCCGTTAGGCATCGTTCGGCGCGAGCTCGTGCTCAAGGAGTTGCGTCTCTTCTTCCGTGACACGACGCAGTGGTCGCAACTGATCCTGCTCGCGGTCCTCGTCGTGGTGTACATCCTCAATATCCGACTACTCCCACTCACCGGCGACGGGGTCACGCTCTTTATCCGCAACCTCGTTCCCTTCCTCAATCTGGCGCTCGCGGGTTTCGTGCTGGCGTCCATCGCCGCGCGATTTCTTTTCCCCGCCGTGAGTCTGGAAGGACGCACATGGTGGCTGCTGCGCGCGAGCCCACTCCCGATGCGCGATGTGCTGTGGGCGAAGTTTTGGATGGGCACGCTGCCACTGCTTGTGCTCGCGGTCGGCATCATCGGCATCACGAACACGCTGCTGCGCGTCGAGCCATTCATGTTCGCGGTCTCCCTCTTCACGATCACCTTCATGACGTTCGCGTTGGCGTCGCTTGCCGTCGCGTTCGGTGCGGCGTATCCGCGCTTCGAGACCGAGAACGCCGCGCAGATCCCTACGTCCTTCGGTGGACTCATTTACATGATGGCCGCTGTGGCGCTGATCGCCGGCATCATCGTGGCGGAAGCCCGCCCAGTCTACGCGTATCTACGCGCCCGCATGCTGAGCGAGCCGATCGAGACCAGTGAGCTCGTTATCGGGTTCGTGCTCGCGGGGGTTTTGTGCCTAACGGCTACGTTTGTCCCGCTGGCGCTGGCCCGCCGGCGCCTGGAAGCGATCGAACGTTAGGCGGTCGTTTTCAGGGAACGGATCCATGCTAGAGCGCTGCCGAGGAAGAGCAACGCGCATCCCGTCCAGAGCAGCGACGCGAGCGGCCGAAAGGTGATCTGAAGATCGGCGGCGTCGCCGGCGCCGATCGCGATGAGCTGCGCCTCGACGTCCTGTAGCAGGCCCAGATCGACAGCCAGCGTTGGTTTGGGGGCAAAGATCTGCTCGGCGGCGCTATCGATGAATTGCTGGCGTTCTGGCGCGAGGAGTATCTGCCGGCCGCTCGCGCTCTGCCCCTCGATTGTCGCCGCGAGGACATCACGGTTCGCGACTCGGAACACCGAGATACCCTGCTGCGCAAACGTCCACTCGCTATTGAATGCGTCTCGCAGCGTGCGCGAGTGGCCCGCGCCTAACGTCACGTCGTGGCGGCGTTGTTGCGCACTTGCCGCTAAGCCAGCGACAATAAACGCTCCTGCGCTGACACACAGCCATGCGATGCGTCGGTCGAACGCGACGCGCCAGCGCGCGACGGCGCACACCGACAGCGTCGTCGCGATCCAGGGGACTAGCGCGCGGAGTACCAACCCGCGGGTGTGCGACCAGAACGTCGGCTCATGGAAGAAGAGCCAGATGCCTAACGCACATGCCACACTCTGCAACAACCAGGCGCCGAAGATCCATTGCGCGATCGGACGCCACGACTCCCGGTCGCCGCGCCGGCGCAGGAGCGCCTCGACAGTCAGCGCCAACGCTGGGAGCAAAACGGCCGCGGCCACGAGCGCGATAGCCGGTTGCACGGCAGCGGCAACGGACTGGAAGTGCGGCGCCATGCCGCGCCCCTCCAACGGGAGGAACGCAAGGCGCTCGAACGGCGGAAGCGCCAGCGCTGAGAGTGATAACAGAACGAGCAGCGCGGCTGCGAGCATGATGAGCGCGAATGGTCGCTCGCCGAGCGGCGGCGGCTGACCCGAACGAACGGCGGCGGCGGTGGCGCAGGCACTCGCCACCAGCGCGGTGAAGAGGACTGCACCGGCGGGCCCTGTCCATAACGCCGCGATGCGAAAATCCGGCGGCAGATTCTTGGCTGTGTGCTCAGCGACGAAACGCAACGAGAAGTCGCTTCGCACAAGCGCCCACGCCAAGCCTAACGCTGCGACGGCCGTCAGCGCGCATGCAGCGCCCAGGCAGTATCCGGCAGCCTTGAGAAGCCGCGGCCGATTGGATCGCGTGCCGATGACCGATGCAACGGTTGCGCAGAGTGCTTCGAACAGCGCCGTGTACAGCGCCAGTTCGGCGAGTATCGTCAGGCGTCCTCTTTCTTGAGCGCGGCACCGCGCACCTGCAGCATGATGCGCTCGAGGTCGCGTTCGGCGCGCTCGCGCTCTTCGGTAGGCCAGGGGCCGTCATGCGCCTGCATCTCGCGGATCTGCTGCATCATGTCGTTGATGAGCATGCGCAGCAGCGCATTTTTGCGGCGCTCGGGGGTTGCTGACGCGTCCGACATCGGGAACCAATATACGTCGCGCGAAAGTATACGTCGCGCGAAAGTCAAAAGCGGATGCGCAGATTCACGCAGAAACAGACGCTGATGATCTCAGATGCCGCGCGCTTTAGTATCTGTTTCGGGATGGTGGAAACCCCTCGCCTTTAGGCGAAGAGAAGGTGCGTGTAACTTGGTCGCGTGCGACACTGCCGGTTGGGAGCGCCCACGAAGACGGACCTCAAGGTACACGTCATCTGGATTCCCAAGT